>CANPPJ010000005.1:0-81724 GCA_947575965.1 uncultured Lactobacillus sp.
GAGTGTCTTTCCATGTGTACTTAGTGCCGTCTGGTAAGTCACTCTTGTTCTTGATGCCTTCTGCTGGATCTGGTACAACACCGGTCTTAGTGTTTACATCTTGACCTTCTGGGGTGTACTTGTCGGCATCTGTTGGGTTCTTAGTTACAGTTACGGTAACTGGAACTTCAACAGGTGAGCCATCTGGATAAGTTACGATAACTACAGCTGGTTTTTCACCTTCAGTACTTACATCTGGTGTTGTCTTCCATGAGTACTTAGTACCATCTGGTAAATCACTCTTGTTGGCAATACCTTGATCTGCATCTGGTACTTCGCCAACCTTAGTAGTTACATTTTGACCAGTCGGAGCTACTGGAGCATAGTTAATGTGAACAGCTGCACCATCTACTGGTTGACCATCTTTAAGTGCTGATGCTACTGGTACTTCAGTTGACTTAACACCATCAACATATGAGTCGTAACCCTTAATTTGTGGAGCATTCTCAGAAGCAAACTCTGCTTTGCCACCTTCAACGAACTTGTCGTTTTCAATCTTACGAACTTTCCAGTCACCGGTACCAGTTACTACACCAGTTACTAAGTCTTCAACACCATTACGTTCGAAATCAACGTATTGAGTATCAATCTTAGTCTCAGCTTCACCTGGTTTAGTCTGGTAAATGTCACGACTTACAGTAGTGAACATGTCCTTGTATTTAGGATCAGTTGGGTTAACGCTTGGATCAGCTGGAGTAATATCCTTAGTTGCGTGTTCAACCTTGTAATCTACAGGTTGTGGATCATCTGAACCGAACTTGTAAGAACTGATAGTTTGTTGATCTGGAACTAGTTTCCAGTTATTTGGAACATGTCCAGGTACATCAACATTAACAGTTGCATCAGTCTTACCAGGAACGTTGTAAGTACCTACCACATTACCATTACCATCAACATAATTAATTACTAAAGTATGTTCATTAGCAGTGTAAGTTACATTAACAGTTGCACCATTTTGTGGTTCTCCGTCTTTTTCAACTACTGCAGCTGCTGCTACTTTGGTTGACTTTGTACCATCTACGTATGAATCATAACCCTTAATTTGTTCTACACTAACTGAAGCAAATTCGGCTTTACCACTCTTAACGTGCCATGCGTTCCAAGTAAACTCGCCAGTCACCGGATCTTGGTAACCTGCGACGCCGTTAACATCACGAGTGTATTCTACAGTTTGCGTTACTGGGGCAATTGCCTCATGTCCTGCTGGTACTTCGTAGTTAATGGTACGAGTTACTGACATGTCATCTCTAGTTGGATCGTATGGTACTGGAGTTGCATCTTGTTTTACATAAGTAATGGTGTCAGTAATATCGCTCGAATCTGGATTTACTGTCACTGCGGCTACTTCTGTTGCTTTAACATCATTTACGTAACTGTCATAGCCTTTTTGTTCTTTAATATTGTAAACTGGGAAAGTTTCGCTGTTTGAGTTCCATGGGTTCCAAGTAGTTTCACCAGTTACTAAGTCCTTCACACCAGTACGTTCAAATTCAACTGAAGTAGTTCTTACAAGAGTCATGTCAGCATTAGTCTTGCCTGCTGGTACTTCTTGAATTGTTTGGGTAATCTTGCGGTAAGTATCCTTGTTGTTCTTGTCGACTGGAACAACTTCAGTACCGTGTTCAACCTTGTAATCTACAGGTTGTGGATCATCTGAACCGAACTTGTAAGAACTGATAGTTTGTTGATTTGGAACTAGTTTCCAGTTAGTTGGGACATTTCCAGGTACATCAACATTAACAGTTTCATCAGTCTTACCAGGAACGTTATAAGTACTTACCACATTACCATTGCCGTCAACATAGTTAATTACTAAAGTATGTTCGTTAGCAGCGTAAGTTACATTAACAACTTCATTTGCTGAATCTTCAGTAATTGTTCCTGAAGCTGGAACATATTGCTTACCATCAACAGTTTCAATGGTTGCACCAGTTGCAGTTGCAGTGTAGCCAGGTTTAGTTACTTCATATTGTGGGAAGTTAGTTACTACTTGGCCTTCACTATTCTTAGCAGCTGCCCAATCAGTATACGTTACTTGTTGATCTGCTGGTTTAGAAAGATCGGTTATCTTAGCACGACTGTAAATTACGTGTTGTACAACTGGAGCAGTTTCACCTTGAACAGTAATCGTACGAGTTATATCACGATAAAGGTCATGGTTAGTCTTGTCATCAACACCTTGATCAACCTTGATTACATTGACAGCTACTGGAACATCAAGGTAACTACCATCAGTAAAGTTGATCCGAACAGTTGCAGGAGCCTTAGCATCAGCTTTATCAAGACTTGGTAAAGTTTGCCAGTCAATTGAACTAATTTCAGCGTTATGGGCAACAGTTAAATCACTAGTATTTACAAGCTTTGAAGCATCCCCTAAAGCAGTCTTCAGATCAGTAACATCAGAGTTAACATTTGGAATAGTACCGTTAGCTTCTGCACCATAAATGTAAACTGATGGGAATGGGTAAGTTGCCACAGGACCCTTACCATAAATTGGCCAAATTACACTTGAACTGTCAACAACAGCTGAATACTTAGGATAGCCAAATTGATTATTCTTCCAGTTAGTGTATTCAATAGTACCAGTACCGCCATTGTTGGCTGATGCCAAACTTGTTGGTTGTCCGTTACCCTTGATTGCACCTAATGTATTATTGAACAGAACAGTGTTTGCTTCAGTCCAGCTAATCTTAATGTCACTAGCATTAATAGATTGTGGAGCATTAACAGTTACACCAGATGGATTATCACCAATTTGGGTAAGAACATATGCAGTCTTATCAGCATTCAAAGTGTAAATATATGGCTTACTGTAGTTTTGACCGCCTTGGTAGTAGCTTAACTTGAAGTTTTCAATTACTGGTCCACCAATAATGTTCTTGTCTGAAGTCTTGTGGGTTACTACATCATTAGCATGCAAGCTGAAGACAGGACCATTATCGATAACATGACCTTGACCATTTACAGCAACCGGGATCGTAACTGTTTCAGTTGTACCATCTGGATAAGTTACAACAGCAGTACCAGTAGTTGCGCCAGGCTTTGAAGTATCTGGCTTAGTAGTCCAAGTTGCACTTGATGGGTAGCCGTCAACTGGACTAGTTCCACCATTATTCAAGTTAGCAATACCTTGAGTAGCAGCTGGATCTCCACCAACAGTAGTAGTAATAGTCTTAATCTCTGGCTTAGCGTTAACAATTACATCAGTTGGAACTGTATCTTTTGAACCATCTGGGTAAGTTACCACAACAACTGCTGGTTTCTTACCTGGTTTAGTGGTATCTGGAGTGTCTTGCCAAGTATAAGTTGTGCCGCTTGGTAAACTACCAGGATTCTTGATACCTTTTTCGGCATCAGGAACTTCGCCTGCCTTAGTTGAAACGTCTTGACTTTCTGGAGTGTACTTGTCTGCATCAGTAGTTACCTTGATTGAACTTTCTGGAATATTAACATTCAAGTAAGTTGGGTTACCATTAGCATCTTTATCAGTAAAAGTAATCTTGATTACTCCACCTTGACCATTTGCATCAGGCTTAGTTGCCCAAGTAGTAGAAGCAATTTCATCAGTTGGAATGTTGTTATCTACTAATTGACTGAATTGTTCACTAGTCAAGTCTGAACCAAGATCAACCTTAACTGGAGTAGTTACATTCTTAGCACCTGCACCCTTAGCATCAATAGTGAATGGATTAGTAGTTACAACACCATTCTTTGAGCCCAAGATATTCTTAGCAGCATCATTGTTAGTAAAGTCAACATTTACACTAGTAGTGATTTCCTTACCAGCTGCAGTTGCAGTATCAACATTAGTATCTGGAGTAATAGTCCAACTTACAGTTGATGGATCAATTGTAATTGGAGTTGTAGTAGTTGAAAGCTTACCATCTGTTAGTTCGTAACCTTCTGCACTTACAACACTAGCAGCAGAAAGAACTTGTGAATTATCAGTAGTTTCGTGAGCGTTAAGTTTAGAAGTATCAACTGTAGTTACAACTGCACCGTTGTCACCCCAAGTTACAGTTTGACCTGCCTTAGTAACGATTACTGGAACAGTAGTTTCATCAGTACTCTTATCTGGGTAAGTTACAGTTACTGGAACATTGTAAGCACCTGGAGTTACATCTGTACCTGGCTTAACAGTTACAGTACCAGTTGATGGATCAATTGTAGCCCAATCTGGTGTATCTGTACCTGTAGTAAATGTAGTTCCAGTTGGAGCAGTAGCATCTTTATCATCTTGAGTAGTAAATGATGGGTCAACAGTCGCAGTTTGGCCTTGTTCAACATTTACTGGCTTGTATGATGGCGTGTAAGTTTCTGCATCAATCTTATTGGTTACTACAAATGGAATATCAACGAAATCAATTGAACCATCAGCATAAACAACTGTAGCAGTTTGGTATGCTGGGGTAGTACCAGTTACTTCTAAATTACCATTGCTGCTAGTTGGAACAGATTTTGGTTGAACTAGTGGGTAATTCTTGTATTGATCGTTGAATTCTTTCCCATCGGTAGAAGCATCATACCAGTGAGTCTTAGTCCAATCTACAGTCTTATCATTATCCAAAGCACCGGCAATAATACCATCTGGTCCTTGAATATTTTCAATACCATCTTTAACTGTAAAGTCAGCTAACTTATGTTGAGTATTAGTATCAATTTCCTTTACAGTTGGTTGGTACTTAATATTATCCTTAATGTTTTGGTCTTGGTTTAACTTAGTACCCATTGCCAAACGTTGTGGTTGCCACCAGCTAAAGTTGTTGAGCAATTGGTTCCTGTAAAGCATTTGAACTGTCTTATCAGATAAGTTATTCAAATCAACACCGCTAGTAATACTTTGACCACCCTGATTCTTACCGAAGGTAACTGCGTTAGTATCAGAGTTAATTAGCTTATTAGTACCTTGACTAGCTGCTGGTTTAGAAGTACCAGGGGTAAAGGCATCTGCATAGTTTCCCCAGTTGTTGGTTGTCATTAAGTTTTGCAAGTACCAAACATAGGATGGAGCGTCACTAGTATTAGCTTGGTCCCATTGAGCAATTGGCGTGTTGTATTCTCCTGATGCAGTACCTAAAATCTTATCCTTATTGCTGTTAATTTGAACACCATTGTAATTCAAGTAAGCGCCGTTAACTGTACCTTCAAGACGAATGAAGTTACCAACGGAATCACTATTTAAGCGTTGGAAGTTTAAGTAGTATGGATTAATGATATCTAAAATTGCTTCATTACTGGTACCAAACATTGTAATTAGACCAGTTTGAGAAATCTTTGGATTATTCAAACCAACTGCATTCCAGCCTTTTGGAATAGCTGCATTATCTTGTAAGTCTAAAGTAGCACCATCGCCAACTTTTAGTGTATATGTATCGTTGTTAACACCACCTGAACCAAAGGAAATTAATGGTTGTACAGCTGGCAAAATAGTACCATTAGCATCTGTAGTATCACGGATAATTGTTAAACTACCTTCGTTAATTAAGCTAGCGTCGTGACTGATAGTATTGCTTGCATTACCAACGGCAATTGAAATTGGCGCATAGTGGAAACCATTTAATGTTGCGTTACCGTTGCTTCCCATTGCAACCCCATTGTTATCTTGCTTAGTCTTGATATTAGCTACACCGGTCTTACCAATATTTACGCTACCTGTGGTCATTACAGAGGAGTGGCCCGCACCCATATTTGCATTCAATGTACCATTAACAGTAATGTTTCCATCTCTACCGTATTTAAGATAGGCTGCACCCGGATCATCATTAGTCCAAATTCCGCGTACATCTGTTGCAGTAGCTCCATCACGAGAAACTGCATTTAAGTTAAGGGTGGCACCTTCATTGATAATTACTTTACCCATGTCGGCTTCGATCATATTACCACCGACATTGCTACCATTATTAGTCTTGTAGGTACCAACATTCATAGTGGTCGTACCAGATTCAACTGTTACGGTACCAGCTTGAATAGTAGAAGCATAGTTATATTGGGCATCACTGTTAGCGTTAACCCCTGTATTATTAATAGTGTTATTGCCTTTTAAGACTACATTGATAGCGGCATTATAACCAGTTAGCCCATGCTGGTCTCCAGCAATAAGTGAACCTTGCTTGATGTTAGCAGTAACACCATCTAAAGTAATAGTATCTTTTTGACTATTAGTAGCATTTACATTACCGAAATAGAAGGTACCATATCCACCCTTATAAATAGTACGTTGGTAACCATCACCATTAACAGTAAGATCTTTTAAGGTTAAATCCCATGCAGAATTATTGTCACCTTGGTTAGCGTTAGTAAATGCTAAGAAATTAGTACCAAAATCAAGTGCATACTTGCCTTGACCATCAATAGTTACCTTACGAGCAATATCCTTTGCTGTTACATCTAATTCACCATAATTATCCTTAATCGCATTGGCAACATCTCCGTTAGCGGTAATATCGTTTGTTAAGACAATATTACCAACGTTTTGGTTAATTAAAGCTGAACCAAATGAATTCCAGTCATTTACTTCTAAAGTTTGACCTTGACTAGTAGTTGCTTAAGTTCCTTGAGCAGCAGCTAAAATAGCATCTTGAGCATCTTTTGGTAAACTAGCTGATCTAGGAGCAACAGTAGCTTTTGATTCTTCAACAGAAGCTTGAGTTGATGATGCTTTATTAAGATCTACTGCATTAGTCTTTTGAGAACTTGTAGCTTCTTTAGCAGCATCAACTTTAACTTCAGTTGTAGCTTTAGTAGCTTCTGGTTGAGCTACTTGCTTGTCTTGCTTTACTTCAGTAGCAGTATCTTTTGCTACATTCTTTAAATCTTGTTGAGCAGGAGATTGAGTAAGTTTGCTATCACTAGAATCTTGAGTACTTGTGGTAGTCGGATTTACCTTCTCTGCATCAGTTGCTTTATTAGTTTCATCAATCTTTACATTTTGTTGAATATCATTTGATTGATGCTCATTATTTTTAGCATTGTTTACTACAGGATTCTCTTCAGTAGCAGCTTGAACTTTTTGAGTTCCAGCCATACTCATAAAGCTGAAACCAATTAAAACAGAAGCGGCACCAATAGAAAACTTTCTAATTGAAAACCGTTCTTTTCTCGGTTCCATCTTACGGAGTTTTTCATGATAATTATTTTTTGATAGCATTATCTGCTTCTCCTTTTTATAAATTGATAAATCATATTACAGGTCCAGTAGAGGTCTTTTTTTTAAATAAAAGATAAAATAACTATATCATATCTAAATTTTTGTAATTAGTATAGTTTAATATTTCTTTTATCTTATACATCGCTCCAACAAATAGTTATGCGCTTGCACACGTTGGTAACTATAACATTTTTACTAAGCGAGACACTGAATCCAGTAAGAATATCTAACTGCCGTTTTTACAACTCATACTGTTGATAAAATAACAGTCAATACAGTATTGTTTTACCTCCCCATTTTCTTTTTTGTCAATGCCTCTTTACCTATTTAAGTTATTTTTTCCACAAAAAAAGCTACCCAATTGGGTAGCCTAATATAACTATCTACTAATACTATCTGCACGGCCTTTATAATCACCGGTTTCAGTTCCAATAATTAATTCTTCGCCTTCTTTAATAAAATCTGGTACAGTTACAACTAAACCTGTATCCATTGTTGCAGGTTTGCCACCACCAGCAGCAGTAGCACCTTTTATTTCTGGTTGAGTTTCCTTTACAGTCATTTTTACAGTAGATGGTAAGTTAATTCCAATTAGTTTACCTTCATCAGTAAACTTAAGATCAACATTAATGTTAGGAATTAAAAATTTAGCTTCTGCCTCAAGATGTTCCTTAGGAATTAAATACTGCTCATAAGTATCTGTATCCATAAAAATAAAGTTAGTGTCATCGTCGTAAAGATATTGTGCTTTTTTCAAGGAAACATTAACTAACTCTACTTTTTCGCTAGGGCGCATTGTTTTATGCACAACAGCTCCACTCATAACATCACGCAAATCCATTTGCATAACTGTATTACCCTTACCAGGTTTATGATGATTACTCTTTAATACTTCAATTAACTTACCGTCTTGATTAAAAATCATGCCCTTTTTTAATTCAATTGCTTGCATTAACAAATACCTCTAAAATTTCTTAATATACATATCACTAATTTCATGATTACCGTACTTTTTAATAATCATGTCTGCTCTTTTTTTAGTTGGTTCAATATACTCGTGTAAGTTTTTCAAGTTCACATCTCGCCAAACTTTTTTGGCAAAAATATCGGCTTGTTCACGTGACACATGAGCCCATTGATAAAAATAATTATCTGGATTATTGCGATTAATTTCTAACATTAAATGATAGCGATCAAGATACCATCTTTCTAAATCTTCTTCAATAGCATCAAGATAAATCACATAATCTAAGAAATCACTTGGTGGCGCTTGCCCATTAGGTGGAACTTCAAGTAAATTTATTCCTTCTACGACTAAGATATCGGGTTGTTCAACTGCCCCAACTTCATTAGGCACTAGATCAGAAATTTCCTGTGAGTATAATCGATATGGTACCCTTTCTTTACCAGCTTTAACACTTGATAGAAAAGTAGAAAAGGCATCCCAATTAAATGAGACTGGGAAGCCTTTTTGATCCATTAAGTTTTTAGCTTTAAGTTCTGCGTTTGGCATTAAAAAGCCGTCAGTAGAAACCTGAGCAATTTTTTTATCCGGTTCAAGGCGTTCAAATAACCGAGTTATTTTCTTGGCAAAAGTAGACTTACCAACAGCAACAGATCCAGTTACTCCAATTATAAAAGGAATCTTTTGCCATTGGTCTTTATAAAATGTTTGTTGAGTATGATAAACAGCATTTTTTTGACTCATGATATATTGAAGATTCTTCATCATGAAAATTTCTGCACTAAATTCATCACTTGGAGGAATTAATGCCTGCCACTTATCAGGTGTCAGATGTAAAAATTGCTCTTGCATAAAAAGCCGCCTTCCTTCTGCCTTGTTCCTAGTATTTTTACATTGTTCAGCCTATCATATATATTGAGAGAAAGAAAAGAAGATATCTATGAAAAAATTAATTCTTTTTGGTGATTCCCTACTTGCAGGGTATATTGATGGACACGCAACTAATATTGTAACTCAAGGACTGCAAGAAAAATTACCTAATTTTACAATTATTAATAATTCTGTACCTGGAAGTACAACTGAGGAAGCAATTGATTTTTATGAATTAAGAATTAAACCTTTCGATTACGACTTAGTTGTCCTTGCCTTAGGTACTAACGACGCAAACATGCAATTTGGTTTAAGTGCTGGCCGTTATGCACATAACTTGCAAGTTCTAGTAGATTTAATTGGTGCCGATAAAACAATTTTAATGGGACCTTCCTATACTAATTGGAAAATTGCCAAAGATCAGGGATGGCCAAAAACATTGCAATTTGAATTAGTAGCTAAGCAATGTCATATTGATAATGACATTCTATTCTTAAATTTTGCAAAAGTAATGCGTGAGACAGGTCATCCTAATAAGCTGCTGCAAGAAGATGGTATTCACTTAAATCAAGAAGGAAATAAATTATTAATTGAAGAGCTTGCTGAATTAGTCAAAGAGAAAGAAATAGCTGCTATACCATAAAAAGCATCCCAGTGTGGGATGCTTTTTTACTGCTCTATTCAATATACAGGGCTTGTTTGCCTTGCTGGTTATAACTTGCCTCTATCTTCTTTAAGCTTACCTTTTTATTTTTAACACCATAAGGATCATTTACATACACAATCCCCTTTTTCTTGTTATAACCAGTAATTACACAAGCATGAGATGATGGCGTTACATTAACCTTTCCTTGCTTGGTAGACCAGGTTTGCATATCATTTACACGATCAAACTTCAAAGTTGTAATGATTACTACGGGATGTCCTTCAGAAACTAATTTCAATACTCGAACAAAGTTATTGCCTGTATAGTTGCGAATTCTCTTAGTATATTTTCTTGCAACATTATATAAAGGTTCATTATAAACACACCAGCCTGCATTCTTGATACTCATATAGCCAACAAAGCCAACATGCGGATTCCCACGATAATCATTACCAATAAATGAGGAAACGTGCTTAATATTTGATGACAACTCTAATTTACTTACATTAATATCATAGTATTTCAACAACATTGAAAGTGAGGTAACCTCACATCCATTCGGTAAGTCTGGTAACTGATTTTCTAAGGGAACATTTAACTTCTGTTCTGGTTTTAGAGTAAGCCAATCATATTCATCTTGAATCTTGTCAAAATTGAGTACTAAAGCGACTACTCCTACAGTAATTAATAGTAAAAATGTATACAGAATTCTTCTTCTACGCCGATACTTTCTAGCTCTATTTAATCTTTTCATGCTAAGTATTTTAACTATTATGTATTAAGTCTGTCAAAATGCATGAGAATTAACTTTAAATTCTTATCTGCTTACTTTAATAATAAAAATCCCTCTAAATCAAGGTTCTAATGATACCGAGATCCAAGAGGGATTTTATTTTTACTTATTTACGTAAGTTTTTTCATCTAAGTTATCAAACAAAGGGCTTTTCTCACCTGTATAAATTAGATCTAATTTATACATTGCCCGTGAGGCAATCGTGTAAAGCAATTGAGTTTCATCTAATTGATGATAGTTTTCTTTTGAAACACCCCAAGCAACCACTGCATCGAATTCTAGTCCTTTAGCAAGATAGGATGGCATTACTAAAGTACCAGGCACTAAACGCTGGTTCGCAGACCCAATCAAAGTTGCCTTAATATTTCTTTCTTTTAATACTTTAGCGACTTCTTGAGCTTCAGCTAATGTCTTAGTAATAATCGCTGTTGTTAGTTTTTGCTCATCGTTTTCTGCCAATATATCTTGCAAGGCATTGTATTCTTTCTCAATACTATCACGCTTGTAAAAGGCTGGCTTTGGACCACGTCTATCAAAAGCTTCAATCTTTTCACCTTGACGCAAGATTTGTTTAGTAAAGTTAGTTATTTCTTTAGTTGAACGGTAAGACTTAGTTAATTGAACAACGTCAGTCTTTTCAGGATCAAACAATTTAGAAATTTGACTCAAGAGTGTTTTACTTTCATCTTTAGTAAAAATAGCTTGATTCAAGTCACCTAACATTGTGAACTTAGCTCTAGGGAAATTGTACTTAAGATATGCTAATTGGAATGGCGTGTAATCCTGAATTTCATCAATAAAGGCATAGCGCATTTCATAGTCCGTTCTACGTCCGGTTACTAGATCATATAGGTAAAGATAAGGAGAAATATCGGCCATCTTGATTCTTCCAGCCTTAAACCGCTCTTTAACATTTTCAATATGAGCATCCCACTCCTCTTGAGTAATGTCCCATTTACTTAAGTCAATTATCTTAGGAACGGCACGTAAAAAACGTAAGTATTGTGCACGAATATTTAAAAAGCGATTCTGACGAATCTTGCGACTAACTTGCTTTAATTGATTAATTACAATCTTACGAGCTAAAAAGTGTTCTTCTTTTGCACTAGATTCAAATTCTTGATCTGGGCGATCATACAACTTATTTAATTGCTCTTGATCCAGAGATTCAATGGTCTTATCAACCCATGCCTTCTTAGTTTCAGGTTCAATTCTCCGATTTAAGCTATTAATCAAAGCTTCTTTTGTCGCTTCAATTCTATTTCTCAGATGATAGTTTTCATTAAAGCCATAGTAGATTTCCTTGATCTTTTCTTTATCAAAAAATGGTTTTTTCTTACTCTTAAAGTAAATATTCTTAAAAATCAAACCATTCTTTTCAAGATGTTTTGCATAGCGAGTTACTGCATTAAAGAATTGGAGTGAATTCTTCAAGTTAACGATCTTGTCATTTTGCTCATTATCTTCGAATTGCTCAAATAAGTTTTCAACATTCATTCCTGGAACACGTCGAGAAACAAACTGCCAGTAAGTCATTTGAACCATATTCTGTTCTCCCATTTCAGGAAGAACGTTTTTAACATAATCATTAAATAATTGATTTGGGCTGAACATAATAACATCGCTAGAAGTCAGATTGCCACGGTAGCGATATAGTAAGTAAGCCACACGCTGCATAATCGCAGAAGTCTTACCCGAACCAGCAGCTCCTTGAACAAATAAAAGATCAGCACTAGTATTTCTAATAATCTTATTTTGCTCGCGTTGAATGGTAGTCACAATTGACTTCATCTGTGTAGATGACTTTTCATTCAAGACATTTAAGAGCATTTGATCTCCAATCGATTCATTGGTATCAAACATATTAGTAATCTTGCCGTCTTTAATTAAAAATTGACGTTTCTTAGTCATATCAACAGTTTGCACACCATCTGGTGCATTATATGATACTTTTCCTAATTTTCCATCATAGTAAATAGATGATATTGGGGCACGCCAATCATAGATTAAAAAATGATCTTCTTTATCTGCAAAAGAACCTAATCCAATATAAATAGTTTCTGGTTCTTCATTAGGTTCTTGAAAATCAACTCTTGCAAAATATGGCTTCTTTTCTAAACGCTGCAAAGTCGATAATTGCTTAGCTGAATGTTGCCAGGCATTTTGTCTTTCAGCTAACATTTGTTGTTGCTGGTGAATCGACAAAGCAGTATCCATTGAAGTGGAGTAGCCATCATAATCTAATTTCACATCATCAAAAAAGTGTGAATTGATATTTTGAGCTTCATTTTGTGCATGTTCGATTGAATGATCAAGCTCTTTTTCTTTCTTCTTAATTAAGCCAAGAACATCATCTAAATGCTTTTGTTCTTTTTGTTGTTCAGTTTCTTTTACCAAAATTACGTCACCTATTTCTAGCATTAGTAAAAACGTTGCATATTATTTTATCATATGTATACGCTTTCTAAAAGAATTTATAATTTTCAGAAAGTCTCAACTGTTATTTAGTCTTTTCTTAAATAATTAGTTTTATAATTAAATAAAATTACATTGCGAGATGAGAAAGTGAAAAGATTTTTTAAAACAATTCTAGTTCTAGCACTTTTATTTGTGGGACTTGATTTTGCCTATCAAAAAGCTGCTCCAGAAATTGAAAAAACATTTGGAACTAGAAATCCCCTTCCATATCTAACTGCAAAAGTACAACAATTTATTTCACCTGAAAAAATCCAAAATGATGATAATAGTGCAGATAATTCTAAAGGACATACTTTTGAATCTAATACAGCCACGGTTTACATAGATCTTTCTGATCCAACTCTAAAACAAGCTGCAATTGATGGAATTAATATTTGGAATAATACAGGTGCCTTTAATTTTAAAATCACAAACGATAGAAATAATGCCAAAATTATTATTAAGTCAATGAATGACGGTGAAACAAATGCGGCTGGATTAACTGATACTCAATATAACTCATTAACTGGGCATTTACTTAAAGCCACGGTTCGCCTAAATTCATATTATCTTTTAAACCCAAGCTACGGCTACAATAATGGCCGGATTGTGAATACCGTTGAACATGAATTAGGTCATGCAATAGGATTAGGTCATAAAGACGGAATTTCAGTTATGTATCCACAAGGATCTTTTTATACAATTCAACCAAGTGACGTCCAAGATGTTAAAAAATTATATAAAAAACAATAAGAGCAACTCTCAGCATAGAGTCGCTCTTATTTTGTATTTTTCTTCTTCAATTGGCTTTGCTTTTTAAAATATGGAATCCAAAATGTTATCACATATCCCACTGCAATTCCAACAAAAGTCCAGACCATAATATTTTTGACAAATAGGCCAATAAACAACCCAATTAAGCCAAAAATCCCAATAATAAATGATTGATCAAGTTGTTTCATGTTCCTTCCCTCATTTCTCTCTTAACTATAGCAAAGGTATATTATTATAAGCATATTTTTAGACTTAAATTGTCAGTTATTTTATACTATATTTCATAAATATAATTAGCTTTAAATATGTAAATAACAATATTTATCAAAGCTATACAAATTAAAATTATTCATTTTTAATAAGAAAGGAATGGTATATCCTTTATGGATAGTCAGAAACAACCTCCCGAGTATTCTCAAACAAAAGACGAGTTATTTTCAAATCTAGAAACAAGTTCAGTTGGTTTAAGCGAGGAAGAAGCTAATAGACGCTTAAAAAAATATGGGCATAATCTTCTAAAAGAAAAGCCTCCTAAGTCAATTTTAAACATGCTCAAAGAGCAAATCTTTGATCCAATGATTTTAATTTTATTAGGGGCAGCTAGTTTTTCTGCTCTCTTAAATGAATGGGTAGAAGCTGGGGTGATTTTCTTTATTGTGATAATCAACTCTATTATTGGTATTATCCAAGAAAAGAAAGCACAAGCTTCTCTTGCCGCTCTAAAAACAATGAGCACCCCAACTGCAACAGTAATTAGAAATGGATCTGAAAAAATTGTTTCAGCTAGTGAATTAGTAGTCGGCGATCTAGTTATCTTGACTAATGGTGATATGGTACCGGCTGATCTACGTTTAACTCAATCCAATAACTTAAAAATTGCTGAAGCTTCTTTAACAGGAGAATCAATTGCCAGTGAAAAGAATGCCTCTGCTATTCTTTCACCTGACTGTCCCTTAGGCGATAGAAAAAATATGGCCTACACTTCTTCGATTGTTACCTATGGCCGAGGAAGTGGAATTGTAACTAAAACTGGGATGGACACAGAAATTGGTCAAATTGCTGGGATGCTAGAAAACGATGATACTAGTGATACTCCACTGAAGCGGAAACTTAACGCTGTTGGTAAAATTCTAACAATTATTGGGTTAATCATTTGTGTTTTAATTTTTGCCATCGGTGCTTTTTATGGACGTCCTCTTCTACCACAATTTTTAGTAGCAATTTCTTTAGCTATTTCAATCATTCCAGAAGGACTTCCAGCAACTGCAACCATCATTATGGCACTTGGAGTGCAACGAATGGCTAAGAAACACGCCTTAATCAAAAATCTACCAGCAGTTGAAACCCTTGGAAATGCAACAGTTATTTGTTCTGACAAAACAGGAACTCTAACGTTAAACAAAATGACAGTAACTCATTTGGCTAACGGAGATGATTTCCTTAACAAAAAAATCTTAAAAACTCAAAAAACAGCTAAAAACAATAATGCTTATAAAGACTTAATGTATGCTGCTAGTCTTTGTAATGATGCTTCTCTTAGTCCTGCTAACCCAGAAGAAATTATTGGTGACCCTACAGAAGGAGCCTTAATTCCGCTAGCACAAGATTTTGGATATTCTGTTTCCAGCTTAAGAAAAGAATATCCAAGACTTGGCGAGTATCCCTTTGATTCAATTAGAAAACGTATGTCTACAATTCATGAAATAAACAATGAATATGTTGCCTACACTAAAGGAGCACTGGACGAATTACTCCCGCTCTGTGACTACATTGCTACAAGCAGTGGAATGCAGAAATTAACTAAGACAGATAAAGAAAATATTTTAGCTTTATCACATCAGATGTCTAACAAAGCATTGAGAGTTTTAGGTTTTGCCAGCCGCACCATTTTAAATTTACCGCAAGAAAATGAAAATATTGAACAACATTTAGTTTTCTTAGGAGCTGTTGGGATGATTGACCCAGCTAGGGATGAAGTTAAAGCCTCAATCAAAATGGCTCGCGAAGCAGGTATTAAAACTATTATGATTACTGGTGACCATAAAAATACTGCAGTTGCTATTGCTAAAAACTTAGGTATTTATGCTAATGGAAATACTGTTATTTCTGGTACTGAACTAAACGAAATGACTGATAATGAATTAGATCAAGCAGTTAAGTCAACCACAGTTTTTGCTCGTGTTTCACCTAATGATAAGTTAAGAATTATTCAAAGTCTAAAGCGAAATGAAGAAGTAGTAACTATGACGGGGGACGGAGTTAATGACTCACCCGCTTTAAAAGCAGCTGACATCGGAGTCGCTATGGGAACTAGTGGTACTGACGTTGCTAAAGATGTCTCGGACATGATTTTGCTTAATGATAGTTTTACAACCATTACTGCCGCCATTAAAGAAGGACGAAAAGTTTACCGCAATATTCAAAAAGTAATTCAATTTTTACTAGTCGGTAATATTGCAGAAATCACTACTTTATTTATTGCTACCCTCTTTAATTGGGATGCTCCACTACTTGCGGTACATATTCTTTGGGTCAACTTAGCTACCGCAAGCTTGCCTGCTCTAGCTTTAGGAGTAGACCCTGCAAGTAAAAATATTATGAAGCATAAACCAGTGAAGACTGGAACCTTATTTGAAAGAGATCTAGTCTGGCGTGTTATCAGCCAAGGAATCTTTGTTGCCTTAATGACACTATTAGCTTACTGGATTGGGGATACTTTCGATAGTCCAATTGCTGGTCAAACAATGGCCTTTTGTGTTCTAGCTTTATCTCAAATGCTTCGCGCATTTAATCAACATTCTAATACTGATCCAATCTGGATTAGAGGAAATAAAATTAATATTTGGTTAATCGTATCCTTTGTCGTTTCAGCAGTTTTAATGGGAGTTATTCTCTTTACTCCTAACTTACAATCTCTCTTCCATTTAACCACTCTTACACCAAGACAATGGTTAGTAGTAATTATTCTTTCCCTATTCTCAATCTTACAAGTTGAATTAATGAAGCTGGTCAAGCGGTCTATTAAAGCACGACAACAAGCTAGATCATTAGAATCAGTTACCGATTAACAACATTATATTAATAGAATTTTAGCAAGCATATTTTTAGACTTAATATTAAACACCTTGTATAATGAAAACGTAAATTTAACACTTACACAAGCATAAAGGTATAAGTAACTTTATGCTTTCTGCTTTTCTGTAATCAAATAACTAACACATTCTAAATTAGAAAAATAGCCAAATTACTCTATCTTAAGTAGTTTGGCTATTTTTATTGTCCGGATTTAACTTTTTATGCTAAATAGATTTTTTCATAACTGCTGCAAGCGCCTGCTCCTTAATTTTATTTACATCAACTTTATTAAGCTTTTCATATTTAAAATGTTGGGCGCTCCTGGGGTATTAAAAGTTGCCGGCGGAGTTCAAGCTATTTTTGGTGGAAAAGCCGATTTATATAGCCAAGAAATCAATGATATTATCGCCCATCCTAATATGCAACCAGCAAATACTCCACAGAATGATGTCTACTCCGTAACTACTAAATAACTTTAATCCCTCTATAAACAAAAAATGTACTCAAATTTCCATTTTCTTGAGTACATTTTTTATGTTCTTTTATTTGTCTTTAATTACTACTTTTGTCCCTACAGGAACAGTTTCTGCAAGCCACTTTGAATCTGGGACACTTAATCTAATACACCCATGTGATCCCGAACTTCTTCCAAGTTTTGCTGCTTCCTTTTTGTTAATAGAGCCATCAGATTTAGTAGGTACGGAGTGAAATAGGTATACTCCGTGATCTTTCCAGCTAACATAATATTTAGCCCCTTCATTCAATTCATTGTTGTAAAAATCATTACCCCGTTCCTCCTGAATATAATAAGTGCCTGTAGGAGTATCAGACTTATTCTTATGATAAGTACCACCAGTTGAAAGCATAGTATAGATTGGCTTATTTCCACTCATAATATAAGTCCGATTTTCCTTTAGAGAAACTCTAATCCATAAATTCTTTACTTTTGTTAAATCAGGATAATCTTTATCTTCACTCTTTTTACTCCACGTTCCAACTTTTGCTAAATTTACCGGATCAGGGTAAGGTTTTTCATCTTTTTTTGTTTTAACTTTAGATTTTGAATTCTTCTCTCTTTTTTCTCCATAATTAAATATAGACTGATAATATTTTCTTGCAGCTTGACTTACATAGGAAATTAAGTTCATCAAAGGATTAATTTCCTCAATATTTTCATGGACAGTCGCTTCAATTCCTACGCCATGTGATGAGTTTAAAGCTGGAAGATTGGAAATATAAAACTCGCCTACTTTTTCATTTTTAGTTATGGGCGCCTGAAGTACACTTTTAGAGAAATTAACTTTTAAATTAGAGATTTTTTGTTCTTTTGGTAACCATAGTTTGATTGGCTTTTTCATATAAACTAAAGCCGATTTTTTCTCACCGTCATCAATTTTTACTCTAGTTATTTTTGGAACTTTATTTTTGGCGGTAATTTCCTTAACTTGATAATTATCAAAAATATAATCCATTAATTTTTTAGTCTGCGTAAAGCGAGAAGGATCATTTCCATCAACATGTTGCGCTCCAAGAATTACTGTAGCAATTCGCTGTCCTTCTTTTTGCATTGTTGCAGAAAAGCATGCTCCTGCTGCATCAGTAGTTCCAGTTTTTAAACCATCTACTGAATAGTTAGAATCATATTCAGATAAACCTTTCAGCATCCAATTTGAACTTTCCATTGAAATGGTTTGGTCTTGATCTATAAAGGCGCTGTGTGCCTTACTCGTTGTATCTAATACTTGAGGAAATTCCTTTAGTAAGTGTGAAATTATAATTGCCATATCAGATGCAGATAGGATATTTTCTGCATCTTTATCTTTATCCTTGAAAGATTCTTCACCTAACGTGTAATTAGGCAAGCCACTGGGTGTAACGAGCTGTGTATCCCCGCCAGTTATATTCCAAGTGCTCAATTGTTGCCTCATTTTCTTTACAAAGGATTGTTGAGATCCACTAATTACTTCTCCCAAGAGCATTGCGGGTCCATTTGCTGATTCAATCAAAGTTGCTTCATATAATTGCTTAATGGTATAACTATGATTCATTTGTAAAGGAATACCAGAATATTTTGAATCATTGCTAACAGCTACAATTTGTTTAGTCGGCTGTACTCGTTGATTCCAACTTATTTTTTTATTCTTAATTGCATCTAAAGTTAAATATACAGTGATTAACTTTGACATAGAGGCTACTGGCAACTTCTTATTAGCATTTTTAGCATATAAAATTTGTCCACTATTTACATCTATTGCTAAGGCAGATTTTACATCAAGATCCACTTGATTTTCATCATAGTTGTCTATAGAAGCAGCATTCACGCTTACTGCTTTAGCAAAAAAGTAGATTAAAAAACAAAAAAATGGTAATAAGCCTTTAAGTATTTTGATCTTATATTTTTTCATGTTTCCTCTTTCGTCTCTTCGTATGTCAAAAACTAGAAATATTATATCACGAGTAACATATCCAAAATAAAAACGCTAAAAAATCAAACTTATTCAGTCAACTTTTCAGCGTAATTTTTACTTTTTTAATTCTACTTAATAAATAATTTTACAGCTACACTAATTTTATTTTACTTAGTAGTAACATCGACATCTAGTTCAATTGGACAGTGATCTGAGCCCATAATATTGCTTAAAATCTTAGCATTAGTTAATTTATCTTCCAAATTATTAGATACTAGGAAGTAATCTAGTCTCCAGCCAAGATTTTCTGCCCGAGCTTCCTTATCACGATAGCTCCAATAAGTATACTTAGCTTCATCTGGGTGGAAGTAACGGAAAGTGTCAATGAAGCCAGCATTTAATAATTCAGAAAATTCTTTTCTTTCAATACCAGTAAATCCTGGACGATGGTGATTATCATCCGGCTCAGCTAAATCAATTCTTTCATGAGCGACACTCATATCTCCACCAATAATTACTGGCTTGTATTGCATTAATTTAGTAACATAATTTCTAAAAGTTTGTGCCCATAATTCTCTAAAGTCTAGTCTTTGAAGCTTTTCTCCAGAAAATGGTACTTGAACATTAATAAAGTAAAAGTTTGAAAACTCTAAAGTAATGCTTCTTCCTTCGCCATCAACTTCTGGGACACCGAAGCCATTAGCCACAGTAATTGGTTTTTCTTTTGTAAAAACAGCAGTTCCGGCATAACCTTTTCTTTCAGCATAATTCCAATATTGATAGTATCCCGGTAGATCTACTGATAATTCATCCGGATGAAGACGTGTATCTTGTATTCCAAAAATATCTGCATCTAAGTCCATAAAAGTATTAACAAAACCATGACGTAAAGCGGCCCGGAAGCCATTTACATTCCAAGACATAAATTTCATAATAATTCTTCTTTCCATCACAAAATAATAGGTCTTATCAACTCAATTGTACAAACTTAATCCCCATAGATGAAATATTTCGACCTAAAAAATCGGATTAACTATTTAAGCTAATCCGATTTTTTCTTATCTTGTTTTCAAATGCCAAACAAAGAATCCAATTCCAATTACTAATGCTAAAATTCCGGTCCAGATCAAACCAGCATATAAGCCGCCCAAAATTCCAAGAATTCCGGCAACAATCATCATTGCTAACCCAGCAATATCACCGCCTAACCCCTCACTATTTTCAGTCGAAACATAAACAATGCCACTCGCCATAAATAGACCGCAAAGGAGAACTCCAATAATTCCTGCTATCATATTTTTCTCAGCAATTATTCCCAAGAATCCACCTAATAGACCCTGAATAAATAACCAAACTGAATAGACAATCATTAAAATTCCAATTACTAATTTCGTAACTCTCATAAAAAACCCCTCTTCTTTCACCTATTAAGTTAATATACTTAGGCCGAATATTCAAAATTTTTGATACAATACTTCTATGCTATAAATGAAAGACACAAAACATAATGAGAATATTTGAGTTTATTGGATTAAGTATTTATTTAGTGCTAATTGCGATTTTAATAGTTCGTCAAGTTAATGTAAGTCGTAATTTTAGAAATAATAAGATTGATAAAGAAACATGTCAGAAATCAACGAAAAGAAACACAATTTTATTAGTGATAGTAGGTGTTCTGCTAATTTTATTTTTATATACACCGTTTAAAATTTTGATTTTTTAGATTTGTTATAATGTGAATTAGTGTTATTCAAGGAGTTTATAAATGAAGAGAATTTATATTGTTCGTCATGGTCAAACTTATATTAACCGCTACGATAAAATGCAGGGTTGGTGTGACACACCCCTAACTGATGAGGGAGTCCAAGGTGCAAAAGATGCAGGTAAAGCCTTGAGTGAAGTTCCTTTCGATATTGCTATCTCAAGTGATTTAAAGAGAGCTAGTGATACTTGTGATTATATTATTAATGAAAATTGTAAACGAGATGAGTTGCAACACATTGCAACACCATTTTTTAGAGAACAATTCTATGGCTTTTTTGAAGGAATGAATTCAGACGAAGCATGGCGTATGATCGGTGGACCTCACGGTTATCCAAGACGAGATGAACTACTTAAAGAAGTAGATATCAATACTATTAAGGACTACATGAAAGAAGCGGATCCATATCATGAAGCTGAAAATGCGGAAGAATATTGGAATCGCGTCGATAAAGGTTTTGACTTAATTAGTCAATTAGATGGTGCTGAAAATATTCTTCTTGTTACCCATGGCTTTACAATCAGAAGTATTGTTTCTCGTTTTGCTCCTGGAGAATATAATTTAGCTCATGGTCCAAGAAATGCATCAATTACAATTATGAATATGACTGACAAGGATATGAAGATTACTTCCTATAATAAAATGTCAGTATAGTAAAAAAGCTTATCATTTTGATAAGCCTTTTTTCTTAATCTTCTTTTTGTAAAACAATATGTTGATATAAAACTACTGTTAATAAGTAGTAAAGTACGTAAAGAACTCCGAAAATAGTGAATGGAATCCAAAGTTTGTCGTAAGTGTTCATCCCTAAAATAGACTTGAATAATTGAAGTCCAAATAAAACATCAACTACTCCTAAGGCAGCAGGTAAAGCAAATAAAATTCCAATTTCTTTTGCAATAGATGCTTTTAAGAGACTCTTTCTTGTTCCAACCTTCCAAAGCATTTGGTATCTTGGTTTATCGCTGTTTGCTCCAGATAAAACTTTGAACATTAATGTTGAAGCAAGCATTGCTAAAAATGCTAACCCTAAGAAGAAGCCCATAAATTCAAAACCAGAGGTCATACTTGAAACTAAGCGATATTGTGCTGATTTAGAATTGGAGAGATTTACATTAACTGCGTCTTTATCAACTTCTGGTGAACTCATCATTTGAGTTGCGGATAAGTTTTGGAGTTTCTCAATATTATTAAAGTTACTTCTAAAATCGTTAACTCTTAAAAGCTCAATTCTATTTACTTTAGCCTTAACTTGATTATATTGAGTTTCCGGCACAACTTTAGCTTGAGCATCAATATATGGAGTTAAAGATACTAACTGATATTGTGCTTCATTAGTATCAGTCTTATTCTTAAAATCACTTGCTTTAATACGTCTAGTATCATAATGATTCATATCATTTTTTCTTGAATAATGTTGATACATGATCTGATTATTCTTGATTTGATTTTCTGGAATATAAAGTACTCTAGTTTTTTCTTTTCCTTTACCTTCTACCACCATCTTATAGTCAAACGTTGTAGCAGATTTTACAGAAACTTTCTTTAATTGATTATCTACTTTTTTATTATGACCATACAAAACAACATCATAATATGTGCTTTGCATTGCCTGTTCAGTCATATTATTAAAGTTCAAACCAACTGTAATTGCTCCTAAAGCAAGAGCAAATAATAAAGAGACAGTAGATAAAATTCGAGTATAATCACTTAATCTAAACTTAAGTTGTCCTAAAGTGAAGGAATGTAATTTCTTATATTTGTAAGCTAAGTTCTTACGGAGTAAATCAATAATTGCTGTAAAGAAGGAATCAAAAGTAAAGTAAGAACCAAAAACGATTGTAAAGAAGGCTATTGGAATAGTTTTCGTTCCTAATTTTGCTGCATGCATCATTGCCCAATAACCAAGAGCAAGTAACGCAATTCCTAAAAGTGCTTCAATAAATTTCCATAATTTATTTCTATGTAATTTAACTGGTTTTTGATCTTCATGAAGTAAGTTAATCACATTTGACTTAACTAATTTATGACGATTCCAAAAAGCTGCTAAGAAAAACAAAATCGCAAAGAAAGCTATTGTCCAAAGTAAAGCTGGTAAGTAAAAGCCAACAAATTTATGGATTTGCAATCCTAGTTGGGAAATCAACACACTGGAAACTCCCTGCGTTAAGCCAACCCCTAAGACTGTCCCCAATAAAGTAGCCAGTAAACCAACAACAAGAGTTTCGGTAAATATTAATCTTCCAATTTTGCTTGTTCTAGCTCCTAGCATCATATACATTCCATAGTCTTTTTGTCTCATACTAAGCAAAAAACTATTGGCATATACAATATAAACAAAAGTAATAATAGAAAGTAATGCAATTCCAAAACCAAAAACAATTTGGGTAGTTTTAAAAGCAATACTTAGTGAGCCCTTTAAGAAAGCTGGGTTTGTAGCTAGAGTCATGAACATATAAAAGATCGCACTAGCAAAAGTTAAGCCTGAAAAAAGAACTAAATAGTCTTTGAACCGGCTTTTAATCCCGGTTAATGATAATTTCCAAAGCATAATTATTTCCTTTCTATTCTTAACGTCTACCTAATTCAGCAATAATTTCTTGATAAAATTCTTCTCTACTTTTACCATCTTTTTTAATTTCTTTTCCGATCTTACCATCTTTAATGAAAAGAATTCGACTAGCATATGAAGCGGAATATGGATCGTGAGTAACCATTAAAATAGAAACTCTATCATTTTCATTTAGACCTTTCATTGTTTCAAGTAATTCAGTAGCACTCTTTGAATCAAGTGCCCCAGTTGGTTCATCTCCATAAAGAATAGCTGGTTCATGAACTAATGCACGCGCTGCTGCAACACGTTGCTTTTGCCCACCAGAGATTTCTGCTGGATATTTACTTAAGATGTGATCAATTCCTAATCGCTTAGCAATTTTATCAACTTTAGGATTAATCTGACTACTCTTCACATTTTGAAGTGAAAGAGGAAGAGCAATATTTTCACGATTAGTTAAATTCTCTAATAAGTTAAAATCTTGAAAAATAAAGCCAATCTCTTGACCCCGGAAATCTGCCATTTGATTTTTATTTAAGCCAGTAATATCGCGGCCATTAATGTATACATTTCCAGTTGTAGGTTGATCTAAAGTAGATAAAATATTTAACAAGGTGGTTTTACCAGAACCAGATGCACCCATGATTCCAACAAATTCACCACGTTCTACATCAAAACTAACACCCTTTAAAGCTTGGTATTGTTTTTCACCTTTTTTACCATAAGTCTTAGTAATATTTTGAACTTGAACTACTTCACTCATTTTGACTCCTCTTTTCGTTATAGTGTATTACGTACCTGTTACACTATATAATACAGACACCGTGTAAAAAAGTAAAGTTTGTTTTTCATTTTTTTATCTTTTCTTCTTGTATAATAGAAACCGTGATTATAAATAAAATATGAAATGAGGTATAGAATGCAGGGAAGCTACTTCTTCAACCCACCTCCTAAATTTAGATAAATGATAATAGTATAGGATTTTTAGGAGGAAATTTTTTGGATACTTTTGATGAGGCACAAAAACGTAAAAAACTAACCTGGCCCGTGATTGCCTTAATGGACTTTGTTACAGTTATTGGTTTTGATGACATTATCTATAACTTTCAAAATCAAGGATTAGCTGTAGTTAGTGACTGGATATTACTGTTAATTCTATTTGTAGTTCCATACGAATTAATTGTCGGACAACTAGGGGCTACTTTTTCAGATGACGGCGGAGGTTTATCTTCTTGGCTAAGACACACCTCTGGCGATCGAATGGGCTATATTACGGCTTGGTGTTATTGGGTAGTTTCATTGCCTTACTTGGTTGATGTAGCAAATTCAACAGTTGTTTCTTTTGCATGGCTTTTTAAAGGACATGCATTAAGTGACAAAGAAATGAGCAATTGGGCTTTTGCTTTATTTACAGCAATCATCTTTGTCATCTTTATCTTCTTCCAACATCGCTTTGCTAACTCGCTACAATGGTTATCGATCATTGGTGGCGGTGCAATGTTCATTATGACAATTCTTTTTGTAATTATGACAATTGTATATTTAGGTGAAGGCCGTAGAATTGCTACTCAACCGTTCCACTTTAAGAATTTTTTACCAACTTTTGATATGAAATTCCTAATGTCATTAGGATTATTAATTTTTGCCATGAACGGGGCAGAATTTGTTGCTCCTTATGTTACTGAAATGAAAGATGGCCCCAGAAACTTTCCAAAAGCAATGTATATGCTAGCAATCATGACAGGTTTTCTAACTATTTTTGGTTCATTTGCTCTAGGTGTATTCTTCAATGCACATCACCTGCCTGATGACTTAAAGATGAATGGTTCTTACTATGCCTTCCAAGCCATGGGTGAAAAATTTGGTATGGGAAAATTTTTCTTATACACTTTCATTATTACCCAAGCTCTTTATATGCTAGCCCAACTAGCTGTTTTAGTTGATGGGGGTGCTAGAATCTTCTTATCAGATACTGCCAAAAAATACTTACCAAAACAATTAACTAAAACTGATAAGAATGGCTTACCAATCAATGGATATTGGTTAACAACAGGAATCTGTTCTGTCCTTCTATTTTTGAGCGCTACGCTTCCTTCAGTGAATGATATTTTTAATCAGTTATTAAACCTAAACGGAATTGTTTCTCCATATGTTACTGGGTTACTCTTCTGGGCATTTATTAAAATTAGACTTCACCCAGAAAAGTTCCCATCTCAGTACGTTTTTATTAAGAATAAAACATTTGCTGTTATTGTCGGCTGGTGGTGTTTAATTATTACTGTTACCGGAGCAACCTTTGGAATCGTGCCAATCGATGCTAAAGCCGGATCGTCAACTTGGTGGCACATGTTAATCTTAAATATTGTTGAACCGCTTTTGATGATTGGGTTAGGTGTACTTTTACCATTAATTGCTAAATGGCAAAGAGTAAGGGAAAACAAAAATTAAAACAAAGGCCAAATCCTTAGTAGATTTGGCTTTTATTATCATTTGATAACATAACAATATGTAAAAGCCTTTTATTTGCTATTATTTCATTGACGATTTATATTTATAAGTGAAGGCAGTCTTCATAGAGAAGCAAATAAATAACAATTTATTTAATTGCTATTACTTTATATAAATATTTAGTAAATATATTAAGAAGAAGTTTTTGATGTTCTAAATCATAATAATCGTTCACTATTTTCACTACTTTTTCCCGTCTATAGTTCAACAAAATTAAAATAGTGAATTAATTGTTAGTAAAATACAGTTTAACTAAATTCTTCAGGAAGCTGAAACGTATCGCTACATACGATCTCAGTTTAAACTATGTATTACAAAGATAATAAATTTGTCACCCTATATACCCTTAAGTCGTGAGCTTTCCTATTCCCCCATAATTATATGACTTAAGTGATTTTCTTAATTAACTACCTTTGATACAGTCAGTTTAATTCATTTACAAGTGTAAAAATTTATTATGGTATTAGAGCATCAATTACATGCTCCACTCATATTTATGTGCACGGTTAATTAAAGTAATTATCTCTATTGGGATATTACCGTGTTCAAATATCCTAAGGTCACTTCGTTATTCGAAGTGGCCTTTTTGTATCAAAATTGATTTTTATTTAAAAAGAAATTATAATTTTTATACTATTAAATAAAGGAATGGTTATGATGATTTTTTAAGCCATTAAATATAATTATGAAATACTTTTTGAAAGCAGGTGAATTATTTGATCGATAATCAACCAAAAAAGATTAAGGCCTTTATTGCAGGCGTAAATTTAAATGATCCTAATTTTGATTATTATATGACTGAGCTAAGAGAATTAGCACTTGCCAACAACCTAGATGTTGTTGGGGAAGCAAGCCAAAAGGCTGAAAATATCGTTGCGGGAACATATTTTGGTGTTGGTAAACTTAATCAAATTAAAAATATGGCTCGCGAATTACATGCTAAGATCTTGGTCATTAATGATGAGCTTTCGCCAACTCAAATTAGAAATATTGAGCGCATGACAAAACTTAAAGTGCTTGATCGAACTGAATTAATTTTAGAAATTTTCTCTAATCGCGCACGTAGTAGACAAGCTAAACTACAAGTTCAACTTGCTAGATTGCAATATGAACTACCTCGGCTTCATCCATCGGAAAACAATCTAGACCAGCAGCGTGGTTCTGGTGGTGCAAGTGGTGGTTTTGCTAACCGTGGTTCTGGTGAAACTAAACTTGAGCTAAATAGACGAACTATTGGTAAACAAATTAGTGCAATTAAAAAAGAACTAAAAGACATTAGCAAACAAGAAGAAATAAAATCTGCTAGACGAAACAATTCTCGTCTACCACAGGTTGCCCTCGTTGGCTATACTAATGCTGGAAAATCAACAACGATGAATGAATTGTTAAATATCTTTAGTGATGAAGCGTCTAAAAAGCAAGTATTTGAAAAAAATATGCTATTTGCGACTTTAGACACTAGTGTTAGAAGAATTGACCTAAAAGATGACTTAAGTTTTATCCTTTCGGATACCGTTGGTTTTATCTCCAAGCTACCTCATAACTTAATTGAATCATTTAAGGCTACTTTGCAAGAGGCTAAAGATGCTGACTTGATAATCAATGTCGTAGATGCCTCCGATCATAATATGGTTCAAATGATTAAAACGACCCAAAAAGTTCTAGATGAATTGAAGATTACCAATGTCCCAATGATTACTGCTTATAATAAAGCTGACTTAACAGATCGCAATTATCCACAAATTGAGGGAAATGATATTTTATATTCAGCTAAAGATCCCGAATCAATTAAACAACTAGCTGATTTAATTGTTAAAAAAGTTTTTGATAATTACGAAAAGGTAAACTTGGTCTTACCTTTATCAGACGGTAAAAATTTAGCCTATCTTCATGAATATGGTCAAATTTTAAATGAAGATTTCAAAGATGATGGCGTTCATGTTACAGTAAGACTATCACCAAAAGATCTAGAAAAATTTAAAACTAAAACTGTTTAACAAACAAAAAAGGCGTAGATTTTAAAATCTACGCCTTTTTATATTATTTATAAATAATTACAGCTTCGTTTTTCTCCACATTATTCCAAACTTTCGGAGCATCACTCGGTCTTAAGTTAACACATCCATAAGAACCATCATTTAGATAAGCTGTTTTTGACCAATTCTTTCGCCAGCTATTATCATGGAAGCCGCAGCCGGTTAAGGTAAATGGCATCCAGTATTTCACATCAACTGAGTATTTCGAACCATCATCATTTGTTCCCTTTAAAACACTTGGAGATTCTTTATAGTGAATATACCAAACTCCAGTAGGTGTTTCTAGGTTCTTATGAGCAAGCTTAGTCTCTACTGTACCAGTAACAATTGTATCTAATGTTAATACACATTTGCCATTCTTATAGACCCACATCTTTTGATCAGTTAAAGAAACAACAATATAGTTATTACCAATTCCATTATTGCTTAACCCATAGCCAGTTCCATAGGTACTAAAACCTTCACCATAGATATAATTTTTTCCATTAAGGGTTTGAACGTTATTGGCTAATGCATCCTCAACACCAGCTAATAATTTCTTTTCATTAATTGCCCATCCATAGCTTTCATTCTTAACTGTCGTAACTTGACCATTTGGAAGCTTGAAGTCATAGGATTTATGAAGAGTAGATACTTCTTTGTTAATGCTGTTAATTTTATCTTCTAGAATTTTTGTATCCAAAAATACGTACTTATTATTTTTATATGATACCTTTGGAAATACTTCTGCTCTTTTAAATACAAAAGACTTACCATTTACAGTATATTTTACCTGTCGATTTTTAATCTGATTTAATTTATCTTTTGCTGTTAATAAGGTATTGTTTTGAAAATTCCATTTTTTCCGGCTAGGGTAACGAGTATGTTGAGTTTCAAAATATGATTGAACTTTTTTACGCGTAATCACTTTATTACTCGTCTTCTTTACTACGACTTTATCACCCTCTAAAATCGCATCATTTTTTGCTTTTTCATTTATTTTTGCAGTAGCTTTTTTGACCGTTAGCTTTCCAACAGGAATATTATAAATTACGACATTCGGATTAAAGTGGTTAGAATTAAATTTTTCTGCTTCAGCATTTCTTTTAGACTGAATATGACCAAAAATTAACCAACCTATTAAAATTATTATTAAGCCAATTAAAATACCTATTAGCCACTTTCGATAGTTATTTGTGGGATGGGTATTTTTTTCTTCGTTTTTATTATTCATTAAAAATACCTAATTCCTTAAAAAGTTCTTTTAATTATATCACAAAAAAGAAGGTTAATCTTTTGATTAACCTTCTAAAATAACTATCTTTATTTCAATTTATTAGTTTACACGGATTGCGTAATCTGGCATGAAGTAACTTGAGATAGAAGCTTGAGTTACGTTTTGACCTGGTTGTGGTGCGTGTACGTATTGGTTGTTACCTACGTAAATAGCATCGTGGTAGTTACCCCACATTAAGATATCACCAGCTTGTGCTTGGCTAACAGAAATGTGTTGGCCTGCACCAGCTTGTTGGTAAGTAGTACGTCCAACGTTCTTACCAGCTTGGCTGTATGCGTATTGAACTAAACCAGAGCAGTCGTATGCGTTAGGACCAGTTGCACCCCATACGTAAGGTTTACCAATTTGTGATTGTGCTGCGCTAACTACAGTTTGTGCAGTGCTGCTGTTTGATTGAGTTGAAACTTGTGGCTTAGCAGTTTGAGTAGTTGCTGCTTGACTTGAAGCTTGTTGAGCTTGTTGTGCAGGCTTAGCAGCAGTGTTGTTTTGTGCAGGTGCAGTGTAAGTAGTGCTTGATTGAGTTGAAGCAGTAGATACTTGCTTAGTAGTTGCTGCAGTATTAGTTTGTACATAGTTAGTATGTGCTGGAGCAGCTTGAGTGTTAGCTGAAGCAGTAGTTGCAGTTTGTTGTGCAGGTTGTGCTACTGGAGCAGTTGCTTGTTGTACGTTTGCTGCAGTATTAGTTTGTACAGGTGTAGTAGCTGCAACAGATGCGGTGTTAGCAGTTGTAGTAGCTGCTTGTTGTGCTACTGGAGCAGTTGCTTGTTGTACAGGTGCTGAAGCTTGTTGTGCGTTGTTAACGTTTGCTGCTGGAGCTTGTGCAACATCATTGTTTGCAACGTTAGCTGCAGGAACTCGACTTACAGCAGTGGCAACTGCAGATAAATCAGCAGTAACTGCGATTGGAGCTTCTTCTTCAACATTGTCAGATGAAATCCATTGGTCTCCACCTAAGTTGTACCAAGTTTCACCCTTAACAGTCTTAACTTTCTTGTATGTCTTCCAGCTTGATTGGTGTGGTAAGTACTTACCAGTTTGTTGCTTACCATCTTCGTAGCTGTTCCAAACAGCAATACTTTCACCAGTCTTAGAGTTTACCTTTACAACACCAATTTGTTTTGTAGGTGCTTGAAGAGTAGAAGCTTGAGCAGTACTGTTAAAAGATAATGAGTTTAATTTAGCTGCACTTAAAGTTGCGATACCTGCAACAGCGAATGATGCAGCAGTTGTAAATTTGATTACTTTAGATTTGATAGTCAAGGGTTATTCCTCCATAAAATTCATTTTCTTAATTATCAACATAGCCGTCATTAATTAACTAAAAAGTTATGCTATGTATCTCTTTTTTTTATTGACAATGGTTATTGTAGGGCATAAATATTACAGCCCTGTTACAAAGCTAAATCATTGTCGTTACATTTAGCTTATTATCAGCCTTTTTCATATTCAAAATCTATTTATTTTCCAGCTTTGTTACGATCTTATCGAGCTCTTTAGCTGTCTTTTCCCAGTTGTCATTATTTAGTACATGTGCTTTTTTAGCAAGTTCATCTGACAAACGTAAATCACGCTTAAATTCAAAACTATTTAATCTTTTATCAATTTCACTAGCTTTATCTCCGCGTCCTAATAATCGCTTTTTTAGAACTGAAAAATCTGAAACAGTTAAATAAATAAAATATGCTTGCTTCCCTAATTTTTCTAAATAGGACTTAACTCCGTCAGTCTCAACAATCAAAGAAACCAAGTCATTCTTTGCCCATGCTTTTTCCAAAGCTTCTTTACTTGAGCCATATTGATATTCCCCATATTTTACATGTTCAAAGAAATGAAGTTTTTTAAAACTCTCATCAGTTTCAAAATAATATGACTTTCCAGGAATTTCTCCTTGTCTAATTGGCCGAGTAGTATGTGTTACTACACGCGGAATATTATATTTTTCCGTTAAGTATTTTGAGACTGTTGTCTTTCCTACTCCACTTGGTCCCGCAATTATGATAATTCTTTGCAAAATATTACTCTCCCGCTTGAAATCGACTATTATATATAATAGTATTTCACTATTGTAAAACATTTCTGTACAGAAAAGGGAGTTTTTTAAATGAAAAAAGCTGATGTAAAAATTGGTCAAATTTTAGCTGCTACTTCTGAGGAAGAACTTAAGCATCCTTTTCAAGGAAAAGTAGAAAAAATTTATGAAAATTCTGCTTTGCTAGCTATAACTTCATATGACCCAGAAGATGAATCTTCAGTTAATGAATTAAACAATAAAATGGTCATTAACTTCAAGCGCTTAAAAAAGGTGAAATCACCTGCACGTGGAAAGACTGCCGCAACAAACGATGTAAAGATTTCTAAAGTTGAACCTGACAAAAAGGACAAAGAATCAAAATAAAAATTAAGCCTAAATATTTTTTGTTTTATCAAAGGAACCTAAAATCACATGAAAAAACGGCTTCAAGCATTCTTATTTTGGTTTATTTTAATTCAGCCATTTTTAGATATTTATTGGTTATCTAGGCCACCGCTTCTAAAATTTTCAATCCCCACTATTTTGAGAGTTTTAGGAGTGTTTATTGCCATTGTTTTATTCTTTAGTATCAAGAATAATTGGCAAAGATTCAGAAAACAATGGTGGATTATTTCTTATATTGGTGTTTTAATTTTATACTCAATTTTTCACCTAATTTCGGTAAGAAATTTTACTGGTATGGACGCAACAGGTTTCCATTACTCACCTAAAGTTGAAATTTTTTATCTAGTAAGAGCTTGTCTACCACTAATTGTTATCTATATTACCTCATACAGCGGTTTTAAAGAGAAATACTTTTTCCGCGTAATTCAAGGTATCTCAGGCTTGTATTCTTTAACAATCGTTATCTCGAATCTATTTCTTTTCTCATTAACTTCATACCATACTACTGAAGCTAAAAGAATTAGTGCTAATATTTTTTCTTGGTTTACTCAAACAAACTATCCTTTTAATGCCTTAGCTTCTAAAGGAATTTTCTTTCAAGCTAATACTTTATCAGCTATTTTGTTTATGATCATGCCTATTATGCTCTATATTCTTTATAAAGAGTTTAATCTTTTAAATATAGTTCTAGTGAGTGCACAAGCATTAGCAATGCTAATGCTTGGAACAAAAGTTGGAAATTTCGGACTGATTATTAGCCTAGTGGTCTTTTTATTTGTCTTCTTAATTCATAGTTTAATTTTGAAGAATACTAAGTTTTCATCCAAATTTTTAATTACATTAATTTGTATACTAACTGCTTCGGCTGCTATTTTTCCTTATAGTCCAACTCTCAGAAGATCTTCACTTGAAAGTGGTGTAGCTCAAAAGAGAAGTAATCTTGGTGACAAGAAAAAGCTTGATCAAGAACTTAATGCCGGACTGAAAAGATACAAGGGCAAAAAACAAGAAGACTATCTTAAAGAATTTATCAAGAAAAATTACTGGGTCTATTCTTTAAAACATGATTTAGTATTGGAGCATTACTCTTATCAAAATGATCCTTACTACTGGCTTGAAGTGATGAAAAGACCAGCAAATGAACGCCTAAATTACCGACATCTAGAAAAAGATATCTTAAGTCGCGTCATGAAAAATGACAAAAATAAGTTAAATAAATTGTTTGGTATTTCCTTTAGCCGTGAAAATAATATTGCTCCACTAGAGCGAGACTTTTTAGCACAGTATTATTCAATGGGAATATTAGGAGTTATCCTCTTAGATGTTATTTACTTATTTATTCTCGGCTATGGCATCTTTTATTGGTTGTTCAATAAAAAAATAAGATCCTTTCTAAACTCTTCGCTATTACTATCAGGTGGATTTATCTTGTTTGCTGCTTTTTATGCAGGTAATGTACTTGAATACTTATCAGCAACTTTAGTAATGGCATTTATACTAGGATTTTTATTACAAAATATTCGCTATAGTCGTTATGCAGAAATATCTTCTAAATAACTAAACAAAAGACCTTATTTCGAATTGTACTCATCGAAATAAGGTCTTTTTATTACCAAATTATCCTTATTATTTTAATTCTCTTACAAAAGTACGGTCCGGTACTCTAATTAAATAGTATTTAGCTGCTGTCTTACCAGCATGCATTCTTAATCCATTCTGCCAGTTTTTCTTATAGGTAGCTGTATAAGTAGCTACATATGCATTTTGATAGCGTGCATCTGCTTGAACTAATTGCTTAGATGAATAAGGAATAGCTCCCGCTTGAACAGACATTGGATTTTTTCCGTCAGAAATTGTAGCATAATTACTCGTAACAGTTACTCTGTTTCCGTTACTATAAAAAGTATATGTCTGAATTGGAGTCTTTTTATTGTCAGATTTAGCGGTGACATAGTATGAGCGTTTATTGCCCGCTGTTAAAATTAATGGTTGATATTCAATTTTACTAGATAAAACCTGTTTATTTTCTAAATCAGGATTGTAAAATAAAGTGATGCTAAACATATAGATCGCACCACATAAAAGAAGTAAAACTTCTAAAATATCCAACAAGGTAGTTTTCCATTCAAAGCGTTTGCGATCTTTAACAATCATTATTAAGTGACGTTTTCGAATATTTTGTACAATAAAAATTAAATATAAAACCAGGATTAACCAGGCCAAAATACCTAAAATATTCCATCCAAGTGTCATAAGGAACCTCCATTTTCTTTAAGTTAAGTATACGGTACTTATTGCCGTTTTTAAAACTTTTTTTGATTTGACTTTAACTTTAAAAATCGCGACAATTGAATATGTAGAAGGTAGTTTTGGTGTATAACAATGGGCAAAACTATGGTAAAAATAGCTTTTTATACAATTACGGGACAAACGCAACGGTTCATAGATAAGACAGGGCTTGATGCACATCGGATTGAGGATGCTCATCCCCAATATCAAATGAATGATAAATATATTTTGATTTTACCTTCATATCAAGACTTTATGATGGATTCAGTTGTTGACTTTTTAACATATAAAGATAATAAAAAAAATCTTTTAGGATTAATTGGATGTGGTAATCGTAACTTTAACGATCTTTTTGCCCAAACGGCAAAAAAAATTTCCATTACATTGCATGTTCCTATTCTTTACTTATTAGAACTTAGTGGCAATTCGACCGATGTCAAAAATGTACGTCAAATTGTTATGGAAGCTCGAAAAAAAGAAAAAGGTGCACAAAAGGATTTACCGATCCAAAATCCAGCTCTTAACAATATTAGTTTTTTAAGTGATTTCAGGCAAAAAAATGAATAAAAAATCTTATTATAAAGCAAATAACTGGAACACTGTAGAAGATCAAGTAGATCGTTCTGCTTGGGCGAGGTTAAATGATATTGTCTATGAACCTCGCCGTGTTCCAATTTACAAAGATCAGAAAGAGTTTCTTCATCTTCCTAAAAACGAACAAACTGTGATTTTGCACAGTTTCGGTTCTTTAACGCTCTCTTCTACTCTCCAAATGAAGGTAGCTCTATCCGAAATAAAAAAAGATGCTGAAAATTCTGAAGAAGTTGCTGTATATAATGCACTTCAATACCTCGAATCAATTAATAATAAAGCATACAGTCATGTATTAGCTGAATTTTCTAACTCTAAAAATCAAGATGAAGCCTATGAATGGGCAAATCAAAATCCTTACCTACAAAAAAAGATGAAACTTCTGAATACAGTATATCAATCAGAAAATGCTATTCAGAAAAAAGCTGCTCATGTTTTTCTCTCAACTAGCCTTTATCATTCATCGTTTTTTGGCCCATTATATTTATTCGGACAGCATAAATTGCCAAGAACTGCCGAATTGATTAAGTATGCTCTTAGAATTACAACTTTAAATGGTATTTATACGGGAATTAAGTTTCGGCGAGATTTTTTCAAACTTTCTAAGAAAGAGCAGAAAAAAGTTCATGATTGGGTACATGACTTATGTGATAAATTATATGACAATGAGCTTAACCATATTAAATTATTGTATAAACATACTGATCTAGAAGATAAGGTTGAGCATTATATTCATTACACATTAAATAAAGCTCTTATGAATTTAGGCCAAGAGCCAAAGTACCCAGAAAATGTTGAGACTTTAGATCCAATTTTGACAACTGGTCTGATGGAAAGTGCAATGATTGAGGATTTCTTCTTTTATACTAATGCCCACCCCATCCTAAAAATGCGTGAAATAAAAAAATAAGGAGTTAGCATTAATGCTAGCTCCTTATTTTGTCTCCTTAGTTTTTGACTCTAGTTTTTGATAATTACGAATCACTTCAATTTTCTCTTCAATTGCTTTAACTAGTAACGCACTATACTTTTCTGGCTCGGCTACAATTTCATCACTTGAGCCCAGAATATCAATTCGGAAATGAGAAACATTTACATATTCTGAAATAGTTTCAAAATAAATATTTACTTCATATTCATCCTCATTGTTACAAAAGTTGCTAATTTTTTTGTAGTTGGCAAATGGAAGATTAATGATGTTACTTTCAAGGGCAAAAGTCATGGGTCTTCTCCCACTAATGGCCAGCTGCGTTTGAATGAGTGAGTTATGTTTAAAAGCTTGCACAGCTTCATTAATCATTTTAGTTGCAATATTTTTTAATTTTGTCTTAGTGATTTCGCTATATTTAATTGTCTCAAGATCTTGAAGATAATCTTGTTCTTCAATTTTTTTAGTTATTTCTTCTTGTTTAATTTTCACGATAAAAATTCCTTTGTGTATCCTTTTTCATTACTAAGATACTCAATAAATCTTTTTCATGCAACTACAAAAATTAACTACTCGTCTAATCAAGTTGCAAAGCAAAACTAAGTAATTCCATTACTTTAAGCATATCTTCTGGCCTAAGATGGTCTGCTGGTTTTTCATCTAGCAATCTCATCCTAGAAAAAGTTTGAATTTGAGCTGCATTTACACGACCATGAATATGATATCCGAACAAGTCTAAGTAGGTAGGGAAATGATTGCCATGAGATGTAATTGGACAAACCATTAGGTAATTAGTCTTTTCATTATATGAATTAGACGATACTACTACAGCAGGATGCTTTCCCTTCATTTCTTGTCCAACTGACGGTGAGAAGTCCGCCCACACAATATCTCCTTGTTTAAATTTATTCTTCGGCATGACGTAATTCCTCCATAGCCATATTTTCCCAAGCTTCCCTTTCTGGTCCTGGTACATCTTCAAATTTAGCATCGGAGGTATAAGGATTAGAAATTTTCGGTATTAAGATCAAACTTCCATCAGACTTCTGATGAATTGCATACTCAGTTCCCACTTCTACTTTAAAAGAAGCAGGTAGTGAAAAGCCAACTGAATTACCGACCTTTTGAGTTACAATATGATGAATAGATATTTTCATAAGTTTTTACCTCATTAAGTTACTTTCAAGGATATTGTAGTACTAAAAAAGACTAACTTTCAAAAGAAAGCTAGTCTTTTTTGCGAGAAACATACAAAAGTATGTCAGGGTCTTTGTTTCACAGCCAAAGTAGCCCATCATCAGCACTTCCCGTGCTTTGACTTCTAAAGTCTAGATGATCTCTGTCAAAGAACGCATCTCGCGTTTTCCTCGACTCGTCGCATCTACTATTATACTAAATTTTTCTTATTTTTTCTATTTTGGCGCTTCTTGAAAAAGATCTCTCCAATTAACTGCGCAAGCATAAAGCCCATCGCTATTGCTATCGTGACAATTGCTACCCGCAAGATCAGATCTTCTGCATCAGATAATTGACCTTCTACCATCGCACGGACTGCTTGATAGGCGGGGACACCAGGAACTAGGGGAACTACACCCGGAATATTAAAAACGGTTACCGGACACTTTTTAATACGAGCAAATACCAAACCTAGAATTCCAACACAGAGCGCCCCTAAAAGATTAGATCCTAATCGTCCAACACCAATTCGATTTGCTAGCCAATATAGAATCCAACCTGCACTTCCGCTAATGCCGCACAAAATTAAGGCACGGTGCGGAACGTTAATAATTAGACCAAACCCTACAGCTGCAAGCCACGCAAATACCAAATTAATAATTATCTCTAACCAAAAAGGCATTACATCACACCCCACAACAACTTAATTGCAATACCAATTCCGCCACCCAAAGCAATTGCTGTTAGAATGGCCTCTGTTGTTCGAGCCATTCCTGATAATAAATCGCCACCAAACAGGTCACGCAATGCGTTAGTGATTGCTACACCAGGCACTAAAGTCATCAAAGAACCAATCAAAATATTATCAACGACAAGCTTAGGGAAGATCTTACACGTCAAAATAGTAATAACACCCATAAATATTGCAGTTACCATCTCAGCTAAAAAACGAATATTAGTATAGCGCTTAATAGCTAAATAAAGTGCATAGGATACACCACCAATTACAGCAGCTGCCGGGAAATCAATCCAATCATAATCATCCATAAACAAGACCATTAAAGTAGGACTTAAAATAGCAGCCCCAATAATTTGAAGCCAAATTGGAAAATCTGGAATCGAAATGGAAACCTGTTTTAAACGCTCTTGTAATTCCTTTAATGTTATTTCTTTAGCCGCAAATTCGCGTGATAATTCATTAACCCGGTCTACTAATTCCAAGTTGATATTTCTTTTCTTAACTTGTGTAACCTGAGTATAAGAGTGTTCACCCAAACTCATAAAAATTCCGGTTGGAGTTGTAAAACATCTCGCACCAGTAATTCCTGCATTACGTGCTATTCTCATCATCGTATCTTCAACTCGATACGTTTCACTACCGCCTTCAATCATTAATCTACCAGCTTTTAAGCAAGTATCTAAAACCTCAGCAGCATAATCTTGGCTTACCCGCTCTTTATCCATTTCAATCCTCTAACTGTTATTCATTATTCATTTTCTCAATGTCAATCGTCTTATCCACCCAATTTCCTCTAAAGAAATCTCTTTCGTGGCTAACAATAATTACCCCACCATTAAATTCAACAATTGCCTTTCTTAAAGAATCTTTTGTAGCAATATCTAAGTGATTTGTTGGTTCATCTAAGAATAGTAAATTAGATGGTTCAAACTGCATCTTAGCTAGCTTAACCTTCTCTTGTTCTCCACCAGAAAGTTCTTTTAAAGGACTCATAGCCTGCTGTGCAGTTAACCCCATTCTCGCTAAAGCTTGACGTAATTCTCTAGGACGCAAACGTGGAAATTCTTCTTGTAAATATTGCAAAGGAGTCATATTTTTATTAGGCCAAGCTAAATCTTGTTGAAAATAAGCAAGCTTAGCTGTTGAAGATAATTCAAAATTACCATAGATTGGTTTTAACTTTCCTAGTAAAGTCTTTAGCAGTGTAGTTTTTCCGATTCCATTAAAACCCGTTACAGCTACCTTTTCTCCATTTCCAACAGAAAAGTTAAATGCCGATTTTACTAAGGCCTGATCATATCCAATTACTAAATCTTGAGTTTGCAAAAGCAAGTTCGATGCAGTATCAACATAAGGGAAAAGGACATGGGCCTTTTTGTTATTTTGTGGTGGCGTTAAAATCTCCATCTTCGCTAGCTGCTTTTCCCGCGATTTGGCGCTTTTAGATCTAGAACCCGCCTTATTCTTTCTAATATATGCCTCAGTCTTTTGAATTTTTCTCTGCTGGTTAGCATAAGCCTTTAAATAACTTTCTCGGTCAGCTTCCTTTTGACGAAGTGCATGCTTTAAATCACCTGTATAGCGCGTAATAGTTCCAAAATCAATGTCAATAATACAATTAGTGATCCTACCTAAAAAGTCATAATCGTGCGAAGCGACGATAAAAGCTCCCTCAAAGTTATTCAAATAGTCAGCAAGCCAGTCAATATGATTAACATCTAAGTAGTTTGTCGGCTCATCTAACACCAATACGTCTGGATTTTGTAAAAGCAACTTTGCCAAGATCAATTTAGATCTTTGTCCGCCAGAAAGTTTTGATACATCCCGACTATAACCCAAATCCGCTAATCCTAACCCTGTCGCTACGCGGTCAATTTTGGTATCAATATCGTAAAATTCTTTTTCCTCAAGTAAAGTCTGAATCTTACCTGCCTTTTCTAAGAGAGTTTCATCCCCATTTTCACCATATTTCACATAGAGTTCATTTAATTCTTTTTCTTTATCAAAAAGATCACTAAAGGCAGTCTGCAAAAATTGCTTAAGCTCTAAACCTTCTTCAAGCTTGGCATATTGATCTAGGTACCCAACGTGAATTTTATTTTGCCATTTAACTTCACCATCATCTTGCGTGATTTCACCAGTCAAAATCTTAATTAAAGTTGATTTACCAACTCCGTTTTGCCCTGTTACCCCCATATGGTCTTCTTTATTTAAGACAAAATTTGCGTCTTCATATAAAGTTTTATCAATAAATGTCTGACTTAAATTTTTAACTGTTAGTAAACTCATTATTTTCTCTCTTTTTCGTTTGATAATTGACGCTGTCGATCATATTCTTGAAGCGCATTTAAGACTTTTGGCCACTGTCTTTTAGGAATAATCAATTGAAGCTTATTGTGATAAATTGGGAAATCACTAGCCTTCATACCAGTTATAGTGGCAAGTTCTTCGTCTGTTAAGTGATATTTAGCTACAATTGCCTTAATTTCATAAGAAGCATGCCCTCTAAAATATGACAGAACATAAAAGAAAGCCGCAAAAATTCCAGCACTTAAAATAGCCATCGATACAGAAAAATGGAAGGTTCTCTGTGCAATAAAAAACACTGCAATAAATGCAATAAGGGCTGATATTACCCCATAAATAACTGGAAAATACTTAGTTTGTTTCATTTTTCATCATCCTTTTTATTACACTGATCTTTCAAATATTACATTAAATTTACGTAATTGAAGTTTTTGTAAAAAAATGTAAATTTCGCTTTAATTTACTGCAATAATCTTCTTCTATAATACAGTTTGTTAAGTAAATTAAAAATAACTTTTTAAATATCACTAGTGTAACATGATTATCATTTAATTATTACTAGATTTAAACTTAAAGGAGTAAACACTTTGACGCACAAGAAGGGAATTTCAACAGCGCTTATTGTATTATTAGGCTTTAGCTTTTTAACTAATTCAGTTACCACTTCTCAGGCAGCTGATCAAGATACTAATTTTAATGTGTCTAAAAGCCTAGTTGAAAATACCATTAAACCAACTCTCCTAAGTAAAAAGTTCAAAGAAGATCAAATAAAAGAAGAAAAGGAAAATAAGTTAGCCGATATCAAGTTTGAAGAAAAAAGACTTAGTCAAGAAACCACAATTCTGAATTAGATAACTAAAACTTTACAAACAACAGTTGCAGTTACGGGTTAAAATCACTAAGATAGAATCATCAACAGATATACTAAAAAAAGCAATTAGCATTTCGCTAGCTGCTTTTTACTTAATTACCATCCCATGGAATAGTGTCAGAATCTTTGTCGTAAATCACATAATTTCTGAAGTCTTCTGGATCATTCCAATTTAAACCTTGCTGCAGACTATTTTGTCTTATTTCTTGGTTATGGAGTTTTTCCTGTTTTAATCCTAAACTAGAACGAACTAGATCCGATACGCGTTGTAGTTCCTTTGTAGAGGCCACTTGCATCGCTGCAGCTCCAATCCAAACATTATGTCCTTGAATATAGCCACTCTTAATATTTTGAGTACATCCGCGATAATTCATTGCAATTGAAAGCATATCATCAAAAGTCAGATTAGTTTTAACATACTTGGCAAAGACCTTAAGAATCTTGCGATAGTTAGTAATTGAATTAACTGACATCCCTTTACGTACAATGTCATTAATTACCTGTCTTTGTCTCATTTGTCGACCGTAATCACCTTTTGGATCTTCTTTACGCATCCGCACATAGTCTAAGGCCTCTTTACCATTTAAGTGCTGCTTTCCTTTCTTAAAATGCGTGTGATAAGTAAAGGTAAACGGCACATTAACATCTACTCCGCCCAAAGCTTCTACCATACTTTCTAGAGCCTTCATATTAACTTCCATATAGTAGCTAATTGGTGCATTTAAAAGTGCTTTTACTGTCCGCGTTGCTCCTTTGCTTCCGCCAACTTGATAAGCAGAGTTAACCCGGAACATGTAGTACTTCCCTTCTCCGCGTCCATCACCTTTGATATCGGCTAACAAGTCCCTAGGAATTGAGGTCATTGTTGCTTCTTTTTTCTCTGGATTCATAGTGGCTAAGATCATCGTATCGGAATTTCCCCGGTCATGCCTGCCTTCAATTCCTTGATCGACGCCAAGAATTAGAATTGAAATTGGCTTTTTCTGAGAAATCAATTGCGAAGTTTTTCCTGTTCCTCGATAAGCTTGTTGTACTGAACTCATAGCCGAGAAATATGCATGAGCAAAGTAAGCTACACTTCCACAGACAAGTAAAATTGATAAGAGACCTACCAAACGAGCAAAATTATTTCCATTTTTATAATCCTTTTTACTAGCCGCAAACACATTATTTCTTTTTAATTTTTTGCTTGGTCTCCTGGGTTCCTCAGGTCTCATTGATTTTTAACTCCTCTGACAATCAGCTTACCTTTTCATAATACAAAATCACTTAGTTAAGCGCATTAAATTCATTATTAAAAAATTTTTATTTTTTAGCAAGCGAAATAATGTTCTATAATGATGATTAATAAAAATTATCTAGCAGAAAGAAGGAAAAGATATGGCTCTTCCAACAAGAAATGAAGTACCTGATGATCTTAAGTGGGATCTTAGTCGCGTTTTTAAAGACGATCAAGAATGGGAACAAGAATCCAATCAGGTCGCAACCGAAATTAAAAATTTAGATAGATTTAAGGGAAATCTTGCTAAATCTGGTCAAGATTTATATGAAGGAATTACAGAAATTTTATCTGTAAATCGTCGTTTAGAAAAAGTGTACGTTTATGCTACTATGTCAAGCGACGTTGATACTAGTAATACTCATTATCTAGGCCTTGTTGCTAAAGCTCAAAGCTTAGCTAACCAGATGAGCGCCGCTATCTCTTTTGTCGATCCTGAAATTTTATCTATCCCAGAAGAAACACTTGCTAAATTTATGCAAGATGAGCCCCGTTTAAAAGAGTATCAACATCGACTTGAACAAATTACTAAGAAACGTCCTCATACTTTACCAGCAAGTGAAGAAAAAATTATTGCCGCTGCTGGAGATGCAATGGGAACTTCCGCTAATACTTTCAATGTTTTAACTAATTCTGATATGGAATACGGCTATGTTCAAGATGAAGACGGAGAGATGGTCCAATTATCTGATGGCTTATATTCACTTCTAATTCAGTCACAAGATAGAAATATTCGCAAAAATGCATTTGATGTTATGTATGCAAGCTACAGCCAATTTGAAAATAGTCTCGCTTCAACTTTATCAGGTGAAGTAAAAGCCCACAATTTTAATGCTCAAGTACATAAATATAATTCAGCTCGAGAGGCTGCTTTAAGTGAAAATGGCGTACCAACAGCTGTTTACGATACATTGGTTAAAGAGGTAAATAGTCATCTCAATTTACTTCATCGCTACGTTAGTTTAAGAAAAAAGATTTTAGGTCTTTCTGATCTACAAATGTATGATATGTATGTTCCATTAACAGGTGAGCCTAGTCTTTCTTATAACTTTGAAGAAGCAAAAAATGAGGCTAGACGAGCCTTAGCGCCATTAGGGAAAGATTACCTCGAACATGTTGACTATATCTTTAATAATCGTGTAATTGATGTAGTTGAAAGTCAAAATAAGGTAACAGGCGCTTATTCTGGTGGTTCTTATGATACTGATCCATATGAATTATTAAATTGGGAGAATAATCTTGATTCTCTCTATACGCTAGTTCATGAAACTGGACACTCAGTGCATTCTTGGTATACAAGAAATACTCAGCCATATGTATATGGAGACTACCCAATTTTTGTTGCTGAAATTGCATCAACAACTAATGAAAATATTTTAACTGAATACTTCTTAGATAAAATTACCGCCCCTAAAACACGCGCATTTGTTTTGAATCACTATCTTGATTCATTTAAGGGCACACTCTTCCGTCAAACACAATTTGCAGAATTTGAGCAGTTTATTCATGAAGCTGACGCAAATGGTCAACCATTAACTGCCGATGTCCTTAATGAATTTTATGGTAATTTAAATCAAAGATATTATGGTGATAGTGTAGAACCAGGCGGAGAGATTGCTAAGGAATGGGCACGGATTCCTCACTTCTATTACAACTTCTATGTTTACCAATATGCAACAGGTTTTGCTGCTGCTACAGCTCTTGCAAATAATGTTGTTCACGGTACGGACGAAGAACGTACAGCTTATATTAATTTCTTAAAGGCTGGCTCTTCAGATTATCCAACAGAAATAATGAAACGCTCTGGTGTCGATATGACAAAGGCGGATTACTTAAGAGACGCATTTAATACCTTTGAAAAGCGACTTAATGAGTTTGAAAAACTCATTAATGAATTGAAAACAATCTAGTAAAAACACAAATACATTTATAAACAAAAAGTTCTTGATCTCACTTCTGAGATCAAGAACTTTTTTAATTTATACTAATTTAGTAATCAAACCAACTAAGTATAGAAATACACAGGTAATTAACAAGTAAATACTTCCCCACTTAGTCGTTTCTTTTAGGATTTTTCCTTCTAAACCTTCTTTATTAATCGCACCAGTGGCTACTGCAATGTTCTGCGGTGATAGCATCCCAGCAGTTGCACCAGTCATATTTGAAGCAACAATCCAGTATTTGCTTACACCTAACGATTGAGCAGCAGAATACTGTAAGTTACCAAATAGAACGTTGGCTGACGTTGCAGACCCGGTTAAGAATGTTCCTAGCGCTCCAATTAATGGTGCAAATAAAGGATAAGCTGGTCCAAGTAAACTTACTAAAGCCACCGCTAACGCTTTAGTCATTCCTGCATATACCATAACTTTAGCTAAACCGACAATTGCACAAACTGTAATAGTTGTCATACCAATTGTTTTCAAAACATGAAGCAAGATTTTGAACATTCGGCTTAAACTTAAGCCTTGAATCTTTCCTCCAATTATTCCCGCTAATAAAATTAATGTTCCTGGAGAAGAAAGCCAATTAATTGGTAGATCATTAGGATTCTTTCCTAAGTAAACATGTAAGTGAGTAGTTACACTAGTTAAAAAGTTATTCACAGGTGGACAAAGAGATGAAGCGAGTAGAACGAAAATAAAGACCAAAATAAATGGTGAACAAGCCTTGAGAATCTCGCTAACACTTTCTACTTCCTTTATTGAACCAGTTTTTCTCTTAGTCAACCAGACAGTAACTAAAATTGAAAACAATGATCCGACTAAGGCTGGAAGTTCTGCCCCAGTAAACTTAGCAATAATAACTTGCGGAATTGCCATTCCAATTCCTGACATTAAAGTAATAAAGACAATACCTTTAAGAGCCTTAATACTTTTACCAGTAAGAATAACTAAAATAAAAGGTACTAAAATAACTAAAATGACTAATTGCAAGGTTACTATAAATCCTAATTGCACATCATTAAGATTAGTTACTTCGGCTAATGTCAAAACTGGCAAGCCAATTGCTCCAAATGCGGTTGCTGTACTGTTAGCAACTAAACAAATTACTGAAGCTTGAATCGGTTCTAAACCTAAAGAAATTAAAATTCCCGCACAGATTGCTACAGCAGTCCCAAAACCAGCGATAGATTCCAAAAAGCCACCAAAGCCCCAAGCGATTATTAATACTAAAATTCTTTTATCGGTTGTGATTGATGATAATAATTTTTCAATCGTTCCCATACTCCCTGAATCAGTTGTAATCTGATAAACAAAAAGCGCAGCCAGAATTACATACATGATGGGCCAAATTCCCATTATAATACCTTCTAAGGCTCCAGAAAGAGTATTAATTATTGGTTGTTTAAACATTAAAACAGCATCAGCAATTGTAATAATTAAACCAATCGTACATGCCCGTGAAGCCGGCATACCAATAATTCCAAGAGAAATTATCAACCAGATGATTGGCACTAATGCCCATAAAAAATTTATCCACATAGTTTTCCTCATCTAAAAAAGTAATACTATTTAATTTTATCCTTTTTCCACATATTAAGGAAATTTAAAAACAAAAAACCTACAGGAGCAACAAGGCCCTTGTAGGTTCTAAATAACAGTTTTATTTCTTAAAAGCATGAACGCCATAAACAAATAAATAAATTCCAACTTCAATAATTGAAATAAAGAAAGTGACTGGCAGATTAGTTACGTATCCTAAAACTAAACCTGCCCAAACTCCAAACAAGGCGATCCCAACTGACCAACATAACATAGCAGGAATTGTCTTACCTAAGTAGCGAGCACTTGAAGATGGCAAAGTTAATAAAATAAAGACTAATAATGATCCGACTACTTGTGCACCAATTGAAACAGCTAAAGCCAAAGCAATTAAAAATACTACTGAAACTAAGCTTGTATTAATATGATGGCTAACTGCCCCTACATGATCAAATGAATCATAGTTTAATTGTCTTAAAACTAAAAAAATTATTGCTAAAACAAAGAGAGAAAGAATAACTAGTTGAATAACTCCATCTCTATCAACTCCAATAATTGAACCAAACAAGATGTTAGTCGCATATCGACTATTACCGCCAGCAATAGCTAAAAATAGTACACCCAAACCAATAAACAAGGCTGAAATCGCACTAATTGCGGATTCCTTCTGATCACTTCTCATGGATAATTCACCAACACTGATTGAGCCAAGCAAAGTAAAAAGAACCATACCCCAAAGTGGAACCCAACCAATCCAAACCGCAAAAGCCGCTCCAGCAAAACCAATTTCTGATAGAGTGTGAGCTAAGAATGAAAAACTTCGAGCTACAACATATACACCCACTATTCCACAGGTAATAGCAATAAAAGTACTGGCTAAAAATGCATACCGCATAAAATCATATGCAAACATTATTCTTCACCCACCTCTTCATTTAGATCCTTAATTTTTCCAGCAACTAAGCCTTTATCTTTAAATAAAAGATAATCTTTCATGTATTTCTTAGCTAGAGGAATGTCATGAGTTGTAAACAAAACAGTCATTGCGTGTTTTTCATTTAAGTGCTTAATTAATGACATTAACTCTTCTTTAGCAACTGGATCTAAGCTAGCTGTTGCCTCGTCCAAAATAATAAAGTCTGGCTTATCTAACAAAGCTTGAGCTAAATATGCACGCTGCTTTTGACCTCCGGAAGCTTCGCCCATCCTAGTATTTTGAATATCTAGTAAATGGGTCTCTTTTAAAATTTGATTTACTCTTGCCTTTACCCGAGCGTTCTTAAATAAAGGAGTATTAAGTTCTACAAAGGCCCGGATTGAGAGGGGATAATCAGCATCTAGATTTCTAAATTGAGGTACATAACCAACTTTTGTATCTGGCGCAAATTTAAACGATCCTGTCGTTGGTTGTAACATTCCCATCAAAATTCTAATCAAAGTTGTTTTTCCTGTACCATTTGCACCAAGTAGAGCTGTCATTGACCCCTTAGATAGAGTAAAATTTAAGTCTTTAAAAATTACCTTATCCTCAAATTTCATCCCCAGGTCTTTAACTGTTAATATATCAGTCATCTCACTACTCCTCTTCTTTTAATAAACCAATCCTATTTAATTATTTTGAATATCAGCTAGTTTTTGATAATTTTCTTTCATCCAAGCTAAGTAAGTAGTGTTATTAGGAATAGTTTCCCGCACATTTAAAACTGGAACATTGTTCTTTTTTGCAAGTTTCACAAAAGACTTAACTGTTGAACTACTTGCCTGAGTGTTATTAACAAAAAAGGCAATCTTCTTTTCTTTAATAGAATTGTTCATTTCATTAATCGTCTTAGGACTAGGATCTGTACCATTTTCAATAGCTTCTTCAAATTCCTTATCGCCTATTTTATAGCCAGCCTCTTGTAAAGCATAGTCAAAGACTGGTTCACTAACAAAAACCGGTTTTTGATCACCCTTATTAGCTTTAACTAACTTTTTAATTTTATCAATCTTAGCTAAGTATTTTTCGCCATTTTCTTTAAAATAAGCGGCATGCTTCTTATCCAACTTAGATAAGCGTTTAACTAAATAATCAACATACTTAGTTGGCATATCTAAATTGTACCAAATATGAGGATTATCACCGCTCTTTAGTCCCATCAAGTCTTCACCAACTAAGACGGGCTTTTTATCAACAGACTTCGCTAGCTTATTCATCCATGAATCATAGCCTAACCCATTTGCAACGACAATATTTGCCTGAGCTACCTTTTTAGCATCTGCTGTTGTTGGGTCAAAATCGTGTGGATCAACGCTGCTTTTATCGATAATTGCAGTCGCTGTACCATATTTTCCAACAATATTTTTGGCAATATCTGAATAGACATTAGTTGTTGTAACTATTGAAATTTTATCTGATTGACTAGTAGAATTCTGCCTATTCGAACATCCTACCGTTATCAATGATAAGAGGGTTACTAACCCCATAATAGAAATAAATTTCGTAATTTTAGATTTAAAATTTTGCATAAATATCCTCCCGTGCAAAACAAAAAAGCATTAAGTTAGAAGATTCAGCATAAGTTCTAACTTAAAGTTAGACTAAGCTACTTTTTTTATTATGTCAACATTTTTCTAGATAGACAAATAGCACCAAGACGTCTCAGACTTGATGCTATCAATAAGTGTAAATAATAAAAAATTGCTGAATTTCTAATTTAATGCTTTTCTAAAATTACATCTTTATATAAACATATTTTTATATGTTTGTCAAAGAAGTTCGGAAAAAATACTCAAAGTTATTGTAATTATTCAAGCTTTCAAACTAAAAATCTTCGTTAACATGCCGTCTCAAGACATCTAAAATCTTAATTACATGCTTATCTTCTAAGCTATAGTACCGCTCTTGCTTAACTTGCTCACTCTTAACTAGCTTAGCCTCCTCTAAGATTCTCAAGTGTCTAGAAATAGCTGGCTGACTAACATCAAACTGTTTTACTAAGTTATTTACACTACTTCTTTGATTGTCATTTAAGTAATAAAGAATTTGAATTCGAATGGGATGATTTAAAGCTCTAGTAACTCGAATAATTTGATCGTTCAACTTGTTCACCTATCTCAACTTACATTTAATTATGAGAGTAACTCAAGAATTTTCTTTTGCACACTTGATTCTTCACTAGATCCAATAATTTGATTAGCAGCTTTCTTTGCATCTGGAAGAGCAGTAGCCGTAGCAAAGCTGGTACCTGCAAACTTAAGCATACCAACATCATTACCACTATCACCAAATGTTACCATTTCACTAGATTTAATCTTAAGTTTTTTACCCAAATATTCTAAACCTACAGCTTTATTCATTCCTTTAGTCTGCATATCAATAGCAGTACTTGCACCTGAGACAAACCCAATCTGTGGATGATCTTCTCTAAGTTTATCTAAGACCTTAGGCATCTTATCTTCTGGAACACGAAGACTTACTTTAAAAATACGATCATCGATATCGTTAAAGCTATCAACAACTTGAATTTTCTTAACGTACTTTTTTAGATCTTCCGCAAATTCTTTTCCACTGCTTTTTTCAACATATGCACTAGTTACACCAGCAACAATAGCCTTATATGGTAATTTTTCCACAATTTCAAGCATGGTTTGATAATCTTCGTCGGATAAATCAGCTATTTGAAGAATTTCATTTCCATGAGCTACTAAGGCACCATTTTCGGCCACAAAGTACATATGCTTATTAGCTTTTGGAAAACGATCGAGGATATTTTCATACTGATTACCACTGGCAATAACAAATTTAATATCACGATCCTGCATAATTTGAAATTCTTTTTCAAAGAGTTCCTTATCATAAGTCTTATCTTCTCTTAGCCAAGTACCATCCATATCAGTTGCAATAAGCTTAATCATTTTCAGTCTCACTTTCCACTTTTATTATCCACACTCCACTATACTAAAAAACGCCACCCGGAGGTAGCATTTTTCATAAAACTATTTTATTCAACTAGTTTAGTCCTTCTTGCGTTTTCTAGTACCTGCTAAGCCTAAAATTGACGCAATGGTTGCTAATCCTAGTCCAATGCCTTGTTATAATTGTCTTTTATATTAAATACATATACGAATAATCTATGATGTAATTGGGTACGGGCTATGATATTTATGTGAATTTGATATTTATTTCTATCTTTATGTCCATTATTTCAAGAACAAAATATCGGAATGCTATACGAATTTACTCCGCATCTGTTATTTATTAAACAAAAAAAGTAAGATTCTAAAATTTTTCAGAATCTTACTTTTTAATTAGTTGTTTTTATTCATCTGGGTCTTCAGAAACAGGTTTCTTCCAGAAACTCATAATTAGACCAGCCACAATAGAACCAACAATTGTAGCAACGAAGTAAAGTAAAATGTGGTTAGATAATGGAGATACCCATAGTCCTCCGTGAGGAGCTGGCACTTGGATATGCCATAATCCAACAAGTAAACCACCAACTGCTGAGCCAATTACGCAGGAAGGAATTACACGACCTGGATCAGCTGCAGCAAATGGAATAGCACCTTCAGTAATGAATGAGAAACCTAAAATCCAATTTGATACACCAGCACGACGTTCTTCCTTAGTGTAACGGTTCTTAAAGAAAGTAGTACCAATTGCCGTAGCAAATGGAGGAACCATACCACCAACCATAACAGCAGCCATCATAACTGCAGCAGTTGCAGAATGTGGGTCGTTAGCAAATGCACCTGAAGCAAAGACATAAGCAGCCTTGTTGAAAGGACCACCCATATCGATAGCCATCATACCAGCTAAGATCATTGTCAAGATTACAAGATTACCAGTACCCATACTGTTCAAGAAGTGGGTAATAGCGAAGTTCACTGAACTAAAGATTGGGTTGATGATGTAGAACATAATCAAAGCAATGAAGAGCAAGCCCAAAATTGGGTAAAGCAACATTGGCTTCATACCCTCTACTGATTTTGGAAGTTTAGCAAATAACTTCTTCAAACCAATCATCATGTACCCAGCAATGAAACCTGCAGCAATACCACCTAGGAATCCGGCTGGAGATACAGCATGTGCTTGTACGTTAACTTGTAAGCCGTTAGTGCCGTTAACAATAGCTGCCATATATCCACCAACAAATCCTGGCATCAAGGCAGGTAAATCACCGATTGATTCAGCAATATAAGCAGCTAATACCGGAACCATAAATGCAAAGGCCAAGTTACCAGCACTGTTTAAGAAAATAAATGCAGGGTTCTTAGCACCACCAGCCATATAGTTTTCAACTATAAAGGAGATGGCCATTAAGATACCACCACCGATAACGAATGGAAGCATGTGGCTAATACCACTCATTAAGTTCTTGTAGATAGATGCCCACAAACCTTGTTTTTCTTTTGCATCATTATCGCTAGAACTTGCACTACTATCAGCATGGTAAATTGGAGCCTTGTTTTCTAAGATATCTTCAATCAATTCTTTTGGATGGTTAATACCATCTACAACAGGCTTCATAACAAGTTCTTTACCATTGAAACGTGGCATATCAACTTTTTTATCAGAGGCAATGATGACACCTTTTGCTCGTTTAATTTCTTCTGAAGTAAGCTTATCCTTTACACCTTCAGAACCGTTAGTTTCAATACGAACATCAACGCCTAATTTTTTACCAGCCTTAATTAAAGCTTCTTGAGCCATATAAGTGTGTGCAATACCATTGATACATGCAGTAACACCAACAATTAAAGGCTTTTGCTCGCTAGCAGGCTTAGATGCTTCTTTTGCAGCTTCGGCCTTTCTCTTTTCGGCATCGGCCTTGTCCTGAGCATCCTTTTCAGCTTCTGCTTTTTTAAAGATATCAATAACTTCTTCTGGTGTAGTTGCTGCCTTTAAAGCATTAACAACATCTGGATTAATTAGTAAACTTGATAACTTAGCTAAAGCTTGTAAGTGTGTGTTATCAGCACCGGCTGGTGCAGTAATCATAAAGAATAAATGAACTGGTTGTCCATCAAGAGCTTTATAATCAATTCCTTTAGGACTTTTTGCAAATAAAACAGCGGCACGATTAATGTACTTGTTTCTTGCGTGTGGCATGGCGATTCCTTCACCAATACCAGTTGTTGATTCTTTTTCACGAGCCCAGATTGATTTAATGAATTCCTCTTCGTTATTTACAACACCTTGCTTTACTTCAAGATCAGCCATTTCTTTAATAGCTTCTTCTTGAGTAGTAGCCTTCAGATCCATAATCATTAAATCAGGACTTAAAAGATCTTCAATTTTCATGAAAATAACTCCCTATCCTAACTGTATTATTTAGTTTTAACTACTTTACTTCTTCAACTGTAATTTGTGGTAAAACAGCATCAATTTGACTCTTAACTGCAATATCTTCAGTAAATGCAGTAGCACCACCACAAGCAGATCCGACTTTCAATGCTTCAACAACATTATGAGTCTTGTAGTAAGTACCTACAAAGCCGGCAATCATTGAATCTCCAGCGCCAACTGAGTTAACAGCAGTACCAACAGCAGCACTTGCATGGTAAATATGATCCTTAGTTACTAAGTATGCACCGTCGCCAGCCATAGAAATCATGACGTTTTGTGCACCCATGTCTAAAAGTTTCTTAGCTGCTTCAAGCATTTCTTGATCATTAGCAAAGCTTGTATCAAATAAAGCTGCTAATTCATGATGGTTAGGCTTAATAACTAATGGGTGGTACTTCAAAGTTGCAAGTAAAGCTTCCCCGGTAGTATCAATTGCAAATTCAGCACCAGCTTCTCTGATAGTTGGTAATAATTGTTCATAGAAGTCAGTTGGTAAACTTGGTGCTAAACTACCACTTAATACAACAATATCGCCTTCATTAAGATCATCCAAACGCGCCTTAAAAGCAGTAATTTCTTGTGCATCAATCTTTGGACCAGCCGCATTAATTTCAGTTTCTTTTTGAGCATGAATTTTCACATTAACGCGGGTATCGTCAGAAATAGTTACAAAATCACTTTCAATTTTTTTAACGTTTAATTGGCGAACTAATTCTTTGCCAGTAAAACCACCGACAAATCCCCAAGCAGTGTTATCAACATCAAGTTGGTTCAAAATTTGAGAAACATTAATTCCTTTACCACCAGCTAAAAATTGACAATCATTTGAACGGTTAACACTACCAGCTTCCACCTTTTCTAATTGCATAACATAGTCTAATGCTGGATTAACTGTAACAGTATAAATCATGACCGAGCCTCCTCAACTCTGATTTGTTCAGGTAAGATATTTTCTTTACCTGTACTTAAATTGTTAGTGATGAGTATTGCCTCATTGATATGTGCAAAACTTGCAAAATTTGCTACACCAATCTTACTACTATCCATTAAAATAAACGATTCTTTAGCCTGCTCAATTGCAGCTTTTTTTATCCCAGCTTCTGCTGGATCTGGCGTAGTAAATTGGCCATCTGCTGTTAAACCATTAGCTCCAATAAATGAAACTGTAAAATTCATTTCTTGTAGCTGCTTCATAGCTGTATTGCCTATGACTGCATGCGTTTCAAGCTTAGCCTCGCCCCCTAACAAGCGAGTATGAATTCCATTGTCTAAACATGCTAGTGCAACATCAACGCCATTAGTAACTACATGTAAATCATTAACTTCTCGCAAGAATGGCACCATTTCATAAGTTGTCGTTCCAGCATCAAGAAAAATATGATCTCCATTAGTAACATGATTTATCACAGCAAAACGTGCAATCTCACGTTTATTGTCAACATTAAGATTAAATCTCACTTGTTGTTCAACATCGCGTGAATAATCTTGCAGTGAGCGTGCTCCTCCGTGTACCCGAACAATCACGCCACGCTTTTCTAATTCAATGAGGTCACGGCGAATTGTTGACTCTGATGACTTAGTCAACTTACATAATTCATTAACACGACAGATACTGTGTTTATTAATATAGGTTGCTATAGCTTGTTGACGTTCCTCGGTCAGCATCGTTCATCATCACCTCATTTAATATGATAAACGCTTTCAGATATAAATTCAATCATTTTTCGTCAAAATCATTCACATTCATTCAATATTAGTCAAAACTAAAGCTATTAAAAGTGAAAAGTTTTCTATATAAAAAATGAGCTAGCACACCATCGCACTAGCTCGTTTTCATTAAATTAATTAACCTGAATATATTTTTTATCTTTATAAATAAAACTCATTTTTTCATTAGTAGTCCTAATTTCAATTCTTTGATAATTTGGCTCATATCCATGCTTTTTCAAATTGATAGTAACTTTATGACCATCTACATTTATCTCATAAAGATTGTACTCACCCTTTTGATAACCAAAATCGGTTCCATTATCCTGATAGTGAGTATATTTACCACGTTCACCAAACACTCTAAATGTCATTTTTTCATCTGGTCTAGTGGAAATATGTTCCTTAACTTCTCCCCACGGCAAAATAGTATTTTTCTTAATAAATAAGGGTAACTTATCAATCGGGGCACTAACTAAGATCGTATTATTACCGCTATAAGTAACATTATTCCAAAAATCAATCCATTCCCCTTGTGGCAAGTAGACGGCTCTCCAGTTTTTTCCTTCTTCAACAATTGGCGCTACCACAATATTTGTACCAACCATGTATTCGTCATTCATATTTTTAACTGCTGGATCAGTTGGATAGTTTAAAACTAAAGGTCGCATAATCGGAAGCCCAGTCTTATTTTCTTGAGCAAATAAATCATAAAGATATGGAATAAAATGATATCGCAGATGTAAGTACTTGCGGTATATCGATAGAGTTGGTTCTCCAAAGATCCATGGCTCTTGCGACCGTGTGCCCATAGCCGCATGATTTCGAAGAAGAGGACTAAAAAGTGCTGCTTCAATCCATCTTGTTAATAGTTCTGGTGTAGTATCTGCACCAAATCCTCCAATATCTGTCCCCGCAAAAGCAAAACCGCTCATTCCCAAATTACATAGTTGCGGAATCATCATTTGTAAATGGAACCATAAACTTTGATTATCACCAGTCCAAACTGTGGAGTATTTTTGTGTTCCCGCATAAGCAGCACGGGTAATCACAAATGGGCGTTTACCAGTTAAATTCTTTAAGCCATAATAGGTTGCTTTAGCCATATTGTGACCATAAACATTATGCATTTTAGCATGTGTTGATTCTTTTTCTTCATCATTAAAAATAATATCTTTCGGAATTTCTCCATTAAATGAGGCCGGCTCATTCATATCGTCCCAGATTCCATCAACACCTAAATCAACTAAAAACTTACAATTTTCTGACCACCATTTTCTGACTGCTTCACGCCCAAAATCCGGATAAACAGCATCCCCGGGCCAAACCTTATTAACATAAACTTGCCCATTTGGTGCTTTTACAAAATATCCCTTTTTTAGTCCTTCTTGGTAGATTTGATAACTATCATCTTTTTTGACACCAGGGTCAATAATTGTAATCACATGGAAACCTAATTTGTGAAGTTTATCAATAAATTTTCTGGGATCATCATAGGTATCTGTCCTCCACGTAAAAACTCGATACCCATCCATATAATCAATATCTAAATGGATAGCATCACAGGGCAGGTGATATTTTCGCATTTTAGTAACAATTTCTTCTACCTTTTCAGCGCTTATACTATATCCCCAACGAGATTGTTGATAACCTAATGTCCACTTTTGTGGCAACGGTGTTTTTCCAGTTAAGTAAGTATACTTTTTAACAATTTCTTTTAAGTCACTCCCGCCAATAATGTAATAATCAATATTTCCATTATCAGCCGCAATATAGTAGTACTTATTACTTTCTTTGCCTAAATCAAAATAACTATGATAAGTATTATCGAAAAAAATTCCGTATGGATGATTGTTCTTCAACCCAATTAGAAATGGAACCGACTTATATAAACGAGTAAAACTTTCCACATGCGGCTCAGGGTTATCTGTATTCCAGTTTTCATACGCATAGTGTCGTTTATTTAAAAAACCGGTCTTATCACCTAAGCCATAAAATTGCTCATCGTCTGCTAATTCTTTGACTAGTTCATAGTAGTGGACATCTTTTCTTCTACTAGTAACCACTTCATGCCCTTCCGACTCGGCCAACTTTTGTTGGCTAGAATCTATTTGGCGGTCAATTGGAATTCTAGAGCCCCGATAATCAATAATTAAAGGATTTTCTTCTGCATCATAAACATCTATTTTTTCATCATGATGAACTTTAATGATTAATTTTGAAGTTTTTATTTCAAGATAGTCATTCTTTTTCCCAACTTTAAATTTAGTGTCTATTGCCTTATTTCCTTCAATTGCATATGAATTAGTATGCTCACCGCGATTTTGAAATACACGGATTATTTCAGGTGTTAAGATTGTTAACTCAAGAATAGAATTAGTGAAACTTATCTTTATTTTGTTTTTATTAATCGCATATGTTTTCAAACTATTTGTATTCATATTAAGCCTCTATATACTTTTGTATTCGCTTTCAATTTTATCACAAAAAACTACCCAACTTTTGAAAGTTGAGTAGCTAAATTTCTATTCCTTAATACCTTGTAAGGCACGCTTCATATTCTTCCACATTCCATTATCATCGGTTTGTAAAATAAGGCTTGGATAGATTTTTCTAATCCACCAAATCGATCCTAGTAAAAATACGAATAGAATTATTAAAGAGATAGCTGCTTCTAGGCCAGTTGCATTTCCTTTAATTAGGCGAAGGGGCATTAAGAAAGATGATAAAAATGGTACATAAGACATAATCATGGCAAAAATACCATCAGGATTATTAGATAAACTCATACTACTAAATAGTCCAAGCAAAGTTAAATAAACTAAAGGTTGGACTGCCTTATTAGCGTCTTCAGCCTTAGTGACAATTGCACCACAAACAGCTGCATAAACGATGTATAAAATCAATCCAAGCACAACAAATAGTAATCCCCAAGAAATTATTTGTCCCAAAACTTGATCAATAGCCGGCTTTATTTGAGCAAATATGTCTTTTACTCCATCAATATGAGGAGCTACATAATAAAAGCCAGAAAACATCACAGCATAAATTAACAATTGAGTAAGAATTTCGAGGAAAATGCCTAACACTTTCCCATCGAAATATTTTCCACCAGGCATACTTGAAAAGATCATTTCCATAATTTTAGTTCCCTTTTCACTGGCAATATCTTGTGCCATGATGGTGCTATAAGTCTGAACCAAAAAGTATAAAACAAAGATTAAGATCCAAAAAGTAGCTGTCTTTAAGTTCTTTTCATCACTTGCATTCAACTTTTTATCATTAGTTTTCTCAGTAAATTTAACTTTTTGAGAAAGTGACTGCATCTGTTGCTCACTGAGCTTAGCATTTTTTAGATTAAGTGCTTGCTGCTGAGTGTTTAAAACTCTAATCAACTCAGTTTTAACATCATTATCAAGGCTTTCGGTACCATAGTAGTTCGCAACTAATTGAGTAGAAGTCTCTTTAACCACAATATAACCACTAATATCACCATCTTTATAGGCTTTTTCAGCTTTTGTCTTGTTTTTATATCCATCAAAATCTTTTGTTTTCTTTAATGGCTGAACTATACTCTGATTTTGACTTACAATTCCTACCTTTGTATCACTGTCGAAAGCTGAAGATGAACTCATTCCGAAGAAAAAAGAAATCAACAATACAAAAAATGGTGCGAAAATCATCAATAAAAATGACCAATTTTTCACTTCTCTACGATATGTTTCTTTAGCGACTAACCAAGTTTTATTCATTCTCTTCACCGGCTTTCATTTTGAAAATTTCATCTAAAGTTGGTGGTTCTTGATCAAATGTTTGCAAGTATTTCCCATGGGAGAGCCGATCAAAAATTTCTTCTCCGTAACTAGCATCTGTTAACCAAAGTTTATAAATACCATTATTCTGTAAAATAGCATCTTCCACACCAGGTAAATTTTTAACATTATCAAGATTCAAGTCAGTTCTGATAAACAATCGAGTCAAGCCAAAATTATTGCGAACATCATTTACAGCACCGCTCAACACAATATGCCCATTATTAATCATTACTACGTCATCACACAATTCTTCAACATTAGACATATCATGATCCGAAAATAGGATAGTAGCTCCGCGTTTCTTTTCTTGTAAAATTACTTCTTTAATTATTTCGACATTTACTGGGTCGAGTCCACTAAAAGGCTCATCCAAAATAATTAAGTTTGGTTGATGAATAAGAGTCGCAATTAATTGGATTTTTTGTTGATTACCTTTAGATAAACTTTTTATTTTATCGGTAATCTGACCCTTAACTTCTAGCTTTTGCATCCAATCTTGCAAATCATGTTTTACTTTATCTTTTTTCATTCCTTTTAAACTAGCCAAAAAACCCACTTGCTCTAAAACAGTTAATTTTGGCATTAAGCTCCGCTCTTCAGGCAAATAGCCAACAGAGTTATAGTCACGACTGGAAAAAGAATGACCATCAATAGTAATTTTTCCTTGGTATTTAACAAACTTTAAGATGCTATGAAAAAGAGTCGTTTTTCCTGAACCGTTTTTACCAATTAAGCCTAATATCTTCCCATTATCTGCTTTGAAGTTAATATCAAACAAAACTTGTTTGCTTCCAAAGCTTTTATTTAAGTTCTCTACTTGTAACATAATTTTTTCTTTCTAGGTAAATTTCATTAAAGTTAGTTTTAATTATATCAATATTTTTTCTTAAATATACTCTATTGGATCAAAAAAGCCTCTCAGTTGTCCAAATCTGAGAGGCTTTTTATCTTTATTTATACATATATTTTGCAGTAGCTTCTTTAGGATCCATTCCATTTCGAATCTTTAAAGCAAGTTCAATTGAAACATCTGCGATAATTGACTGCGGATCAATGACATTATATGGGTGATCTGGTGCTTTTTCCTGGGCAAGAGATAATTCAGTACATCCCAGTAAAATTACATTACATCCATATTCATCATGCATTGTTTTTAAAATTTTATGGTATAAGTCATGGTCAACAATACCTTTTTCCTTAATGTCACGATAAATCAGCTCATTAACCATTGGTTGAATTTCAGGACCACCTAGTTCAGCTTTTTTACCAACTCGTTCTAATTCATCCACATATAAATGATCATAAATAGAACCTTCAGTTGCAATTAAACCGATTTTCTCTTCTTTTGGAAAATCATCCACAAACTTGTGAACAGCAATACGCATCATATGTAAAAATGGTACATCAGTTAACGCTGCTAAGTCATTATAAAAGTAATGAGCAGTATTGCATGGCATTACGAAAAAGTCAGGATTAAGTTTTGATTGACTTAAAACATCGTCCTTTAAATCATAGAAAAAATTAGGTTTACTATGATCCATAATGTATGCAGTTCGATCAGGAATTTGAGCATCATTTACTAAAATATAATTTAAATAGTCCTGATCCTTAGTAATCTTAACTCGGTGATTAATTAAACGGACGTAACTTTCAGTCGCAATTGTTCCCATGCCACCGATAATTGAGAAAAAGTGTTTCATCCCTATTCCTCATCATCTTTTTCTAATTCATTAATTACACTTTCAGCAACTTTGATGTCAGTTGGATATGGTGTATCTACTCCACGAATCTTTTGGTATGGGTCGGCTCCCTTACCACAAATCAAAACAATGTCATCCTTATCAGACATTGCAATTGCATCATGAATTGCCTTTTCACGATCTAACTCAATTGTGACATTAACTTTTTCATGATCAATACCAGCATCAATTTCCTGTGCAATATCCATTGGATCTTCAAAACCAGGATCATCAGTTGTCAAAAAGGCTTTATCTGCATAAGCAGTTAAACTTTCACTAAAGCCTGGACGACGTGATACTCCTTTATCACCAGGAGCTCCAACAACTACGATGATTTTTGGATTGTTAAATTCACGCTGCATAAAGCTCATTAATGCCATCATTGAAGCCTTATTATGTGCATAGTCAACAATTACAGTACCATGATTCTTTGATGGCAAAGCTTCCATTCTTCCTGGAATAGTTACGTGACGAATGCCTTTAGCACATTCTTCATAATTTTCGCCAGCAAGTCCAGCACCAATAATAGCAGCAGTACCATTCATTTCATTGAAATCACCAATCATTTGAAGAGTGTAGTCACCAGCAATTGGTAACTTCTTAGCTTTATCAGATGCGCAGAACAATTTAAATTCAGTTTCTTTCATATCAGTTTCAACTGATTGGAAACGGAAATCAATTGGTTGCTTTAAGTTAGGATTTTCAAAATCATTTCTGGCAAATAGATAGATACTATCTGGATTAGTAGTAGTAGTTGCAGCTGCATAAATCTCATCAAAATGATCAGACATTGCGTTGATAATACACTTACGTGAGTTAACCATTAATTGCAGTTTACAGTGCAAATAATCTGCAAAGTTAGGATGTTCATTTGGTCCAATGTGATCTGGAGTAATATTTAAGAAAAATCCGAGATCGTAAGTTAAACCAAAGACACGATTTTTCTTATAAGCCTGACTAGAAACTTCCATTACTAAATGAGTCATACCGTTATCAACAGCTGTTCTCATATCTCTGAACAAGTCTAAACTTTCAGGTGTAGTTAAACTCGCCTTAAATTTGTCTTCAGGCTTTGGTCCTACAATATCATCTACTGATGAAAATAGTGCTGTTCGACCACCATTAATTTGGTCAAGCATCCCCTTCAAGAAATATGCAGATGTTGTCTTACCCTTTGTACCGGTAAAGGCCACTACATACAAATCATCTTGCGGGAATCTGTAAAAGGCAGCAGATAAAAGAGCCATGGCTTTAGTTACATCTCTAACAACTAAAGCATGCATTCCTTTACCTTCTGGATATGGTTGTTCTGCTACATAACAAGTAGCTCCACTATCTTTAGCCATTGATAAATAAGTAGGTCTAAAGCCTTTACCTTTACAGAAAAACAAAGTATTTGTTTTTATATCACGTGAATCATAGGAAATATAATCCATTTTAGTTGGAACCGCATCTTGAACAGCGCTTGATTTAAGCAAGTGGTGTTCCTTCAATATTAAGATGCAAGTGTTTAAAGAAATGCTAGAATCGCTCATTTTTTCTCTCCAATTTTTAAATCAATTCAGCCTAAATTATAGCACACCATCTTTTTTCTTTGGGCTATGGAGTGGTAGTTGAATAATAAAACTGGTTAATTCTGCCGTTGATTGACATTTAATATTACCACCATGCAAATCAACAATACTTTTGGTTATCGCTAACCCCAGTCCTGTTCCACCAGTTTTTAAATTTCTTGAACTTTCGACACGATAAAAACGATCGAAAATCTTTTGCAAAGATTTCTTAGGGATTTGTTCCCCATTATTTTCAACTCTAAGTTCTACAAATTCGTTATTTACCTTATTTGCAATTAAGTTGATTTCAGTTGCTCCATGTCCATACTTTAGAGCATTTGAAATCAAATTATTTAACATTCGCACAATCATCTTTGCATCTGCATCAATTACGAGGTCTCTTGGCCTGGTTATCACATTAAAAATAATGTTTTTCTTTTCAGCTTCTAATTCAAAACCAGCAGCTACTTGCTCAAGCATCGAATTAACATGCAGCGGTGTTAAAACTAATTTATTATTTGTCGAAGAGCGCAGAGTAGTATATTCAAATAGATCTTCAGCTAGGGCCTTCATTTGAAGAGCTTTATCATAAGCTATTTGAATGTACTTAGTTTGATCCTCATTTAGCTCACTGCTCTTTAATAAGCCAAGATAGCCAATAATCGAAGTTAGTGGTGTTCTAATATCATGAGAAACATTAGTAATTAAGTCATCCTTTGATTGCTCTATCTGCCGCTCCTCTTCCATTGAAGCAACAGTACTATCAACTAACGCATTAATTGAATCAATCACTTTTTGCAAATCTGTCTTTACAACAAAGGGAATTCGATGATCAAAATGACCATCTGCAATATAGTGTAATTCATCAATAACGTGACGCAATTGCATTTGTCGATATCTTCTGATTAAGCGCCAGTACACTACAATGGCATCACCGACTAACATAAAGCTAATAAAAAGCCGTTGCCAAGACCATAAATGCATCCCATTAGCAAAAGTAATGGTTTTCTTCAAAAAGAAAATTCCATTTTCTAATCTAGGATCATTTAAGACAGCTAGGTTAATCAAGATAATGATCGAAAGGTTCAAGAGTAAAAGCAAAATAACGGTTATTACGCCTTCACCAAAAAGTTCGCTTTTTTCTTTTGTGGTTAGGATTACTTTCTGCTTTTTCATCCCTACTAAGCCTCTACTTTATAGCCTACTCCCCAGACTGTTTGAATAACTTCTTCACCATCAGTTGCCTTTTGAATCTTATCACGTAAGTGAGAAACATGTACCATAACAGTTTTTGCAGAAACAACTGATTCTTGTTGCCACACTCTTTCGAAGATTTCATCAGCACTAAAAACTCTATTAGGATGACTAGCAAGCATATATAAAATTCCAAACTCTAAGGCAGTTAATTGGATAACCTTACCAGTTAAAGTTTTAACTTCATGTGAATCTTTATTGATCACTAAAGGTCCTATTTCTAATACATCTGGCTTATCATCTTTTACTTCTTTCTGGCTACGACGAAGAAGTGACCGTACACGTGCCATTACTTCTAATGGATTAAATGGTTTAACTACATAGTCATCTGCTCCAGTAATCAAACCTTGAATTTTGTCCATATCACTAGTTTTTGCAGAAACAACTAAAATTGGAATCTCCGAATCTTTTCTAACTTCCTTGATAACTTCAATACCTGACATTTGCGGCATCATAATATCAAGGATCATTAATGCAATTTCTGGATTAGTAGAGAGCTTTGTTAAGGCTTCTTTACCGCTATATGCAGCAATCGGTTCATAACCTTCATTTTTTAAATATATACTTAATAATTCAACGATTTCTTTATCATCATCAACAACTAAGATCTTCATGAGGATTGCTCCTTGTCTATAATTATTTATCACATAAAAAATCTATTATTAACATTCTACCTGTTTTCTTTCTAATTACCTAAATTAAACCACGTTTTTAAAGAATTATAAAAAATGGATCCGAGAAAAGTATCTAGGCTCCATTTTTAACTAATCTAATTCTTTTTTACCAGTGTACAACTCGTAGTAGTAGCCTTTTTGTTTTAAAAGCTCTTCATGAGTACCACGTTCAATAATATGACCATGGTCCAAAACCAAAATGAGGTCTGAGTTAACAATTGTTGATAACCGGTGAGCAATAACAAAACTAGTTCTACCAGCAAGTAAGTTGTCCATACCGGCTTGAACCATACGTTCAGTTCTAGTATCAATACTTGAAGTTGCCTCATCTAGAATCATTACCGGCTCATCCGCAATCATCGCTCTAGCAATACTGAGCAGTTGCATTTGACCTTGAGACAAATCGCCGCCATCACCATCAATTACAGTTTCATATCCGTCATCAAGTTCATGAATAAACTCATCTGCATGTGCTAAACGAGCAGCTTGATATACTTCATCATCACTGGCATCAGGCTTACCAAAACGAATATTATCCATAATCGTTCCAGTAAAGAGGTGGGTTTCTTGTAAAACAATCGACAAAGAATGTCTTAAATCATTTTTTCTAATTTGAGAAATTGGAACACCATCATAGGTTATCTTTCCAGATTGAATCTCATAGAAACGATTAAGCATATTTGAAATAGTCGTCTTACCGGCACCAGTTTCACCAACTAACGCAACTTTCATTCCTGGTTTTGCATTAATATTGATATCGTACAAAATTTGATGTTCTGGAACATATGAAAAGTTAACGTGGTCAAAAACAATATGTCCCTTAATTGGTACTTTTTTAATGTCACCATTCTTTTCTGGAACATCCCAATACCAACTATTTTTAACTTTGTCATTTGGAGACATGATAACATCGCCATTATCAACTTCAGAAGGCTCATCTTCTAGTTCAAAAATTCTTTGAGCACCAGCTAAAGCTAAAACAATTGAATTCAATTGTTGGGAAATTTGTGCAATCGGCATACTAAACTGACGTGATAACTGTAAGAAAGATGCAATTGCACCTAAAGTTAAAGGAGCCCAACCATTAATTGCAGCCGCGCCTCCAATAAAGGCAATCAAAACATACAATAGGTTTCCCATATTACCCATGATTGGGAATAAAATTGTGGCATATGTATTGGCTTTTCCAGAAGCTTCACGCAATTCTTCATTAAACTTATCAAAGCCTTCTTCAGCTTCCGGTTCATGTGAGAAAACTTTAATGACCTTTAAGCCATTAAGCATTTCTTCATCATAACCATTAATTTGACCTAATTTATTTTGTTGAACTTTGAAGTAATGACTAGATCTAACTGTTAAAAATCTAACAATTCCAAAGGATAAAGCAAAAATAATAAATGAGAACAAAGTCAATTGCCAGCTTAAACTAAACATAGCTACAATAACAAAAATCAAGCTTAGTGCCGAGTTTAAGAATTGAGGTAATGATTGGGAAATCATCTGCATCAAGGTATCGATATCGTTAGTATACCGACTCATGATATCCCCATAGTTATTTTGGTCAAAATAAGCAATTGGTAAAGATTCCATATGGGTAAATGTTTCATTACGAACCCGGAACTGGACTTTTTGGGCTAATACCCCCATCAACATACTAAATAAGTAGTTAGAAAGGAATCCAATTGCATAGATGCCAAACATTACTAAAATGGCGTTTAAAAGTGGTCCATAATTCGGAACTTTTTCATGTAAGAGTGGTGTTACGTAAGTATCAATCAGTCGCTCAATAAATAGTGATCCAATTACAGCAGAAGCAGCTGCTAAAATAATAGTAATTATTGAAACAACCAACATCCAAGGGCTCGTTGTCAAAACTAATTTTAATAAACGACCAAGGACTTTTATTCGGTTTCCTTTAGGTTGTGTTTTTTCTTTTACTTGATCCATAACTTACTCTCACCTACTTTCCCGCATTATTTTCTTCTTGGAACTTAGCAATTGAACGATAAAGTTCATTGGTTTTCATTAATTCTTCGTGGGTTCCAATTGATTGAATCTTACCATGATCCATAACAATAATTCGATCTGCATCCTTAATGGAAACAACTCTTTGGGAAATAATAATCTTAGTAGTGTGCGGCATGTCTTTTGCTAAGGATTCACGAATTTCACGCTCAGTTGTCGTATCCACAGCAGAGGTTGAATCATCTAGAATTAAAATTTCCGGATTCTTCAAAAGTGCACGAGCAATAGTCAAACGTTGTTTTTGTCCACCAGAAACATTATTTCCGCCTTGTTCGATCATTGTATTATAGCCATCTGGCATTTCGCGGATAAAGCCATCTGCATGAGCAACCTTAGCTGCAGCTACAACTTCTTCATGTGTTGCATTTTCATTTCCCCATTTCAAGTTTTCTTCAACAGTTCCACTAAACAAAACATTCTTTTGTAAAACCATTGCAACTTTATCACGAAGGGCCTTCAATTCGTATGATTTAACATTATGTCCAGCTACTCTAACCGCACCAGATGTTACATCATAAAGCCGAGGAATCATTGAAACTAAAGTCGATTTAGATGATCCAGTCTCACCAATAATACCAATTGTTTCACCAGGGGTAATGTGTAGGTTAATATCCTCTAAAGCATAATGTTTCTCATCTGGTGAGTATTTGAAGTTAACATGATCAAAAACAATATCTCCATTAGTTACGTCCTTAAGAGGTTTTCGTGGATTTTCGATTGCTGGCTTTTCGGTTAAGACCGCTGCAATACGTTTACCACTAGCTTCAGAAATAACTAATTGAGTAGTGATCATAGCTAGAATATTCAAACTAAACAAAACAGAGTTTGAATATGAAAACATAGAAACTAATTGTCCAGTTTGCAAACTTCCACCAACGATTTCCTTAGCACCAAACCAGCAAATCGCTAAAGTAGAAATGTTAAGAACAGCCATTACAACCAACGCATTAAGCGACATAATTTTCTGCGCTGTTGAGAATAATTTATAAATAAAGCCAGAAGACTTCTCAAACTTTTCAATTTGAGATTCTTCTTGTACGTAAGTCTTTACTTCACGAATCCCACGAATATTTTCACGAACATCTTGGTTCATTACATCATATCCTCTAAAAATACGTGGAAAGTAAGGATATGCACTTTTAATAATTAATGCCAAAATTAAAACAAAGATAGGAGCGATTACCAAAAAAATCAAAGATAGCCTTGGACTAATGATAATCGACATAATAATTGAAAAAATCAGCATTAGCGGTGCACGAACAGCGATTCTAATTAACATTTGATAGGCATTTTGAACATTGGTTACATCTGTAGTAAGTCGTGTTACCAAGCTGGCACTAGAAAACTTATCAATATTGCTAAAAGAAAAACCTTGGATATGGTAAAACATATCTTTTCTCAAATTAGCCGCAAAACCTGCTGCCGCGTGTGCAGAAACATAACTGGCACTTGCACCCAAAGCTAAAGAAATTAAGGTTAGCACGAAAAGAATTAGGCCCCACTTATTGATATAGCCCATATTTCCTTTCATAATTCCCCTATCAATTAGAATACCAACCAAGTACGGGATCAACATTTCAATTAAAGCTTCACCTGCAACTAGGACTGGGGAAGTCAACGACAATTTTTTGTATTGTCTAACTGACTTACGCAACACATTAACCATATAAAACCCCCGTTCTTTACTTAAAAAAGATAAAAATAAATAGACGCCTCGCGCCGTCTATTCACTCCCCTAACAAATAAATTATTTGTTATCTTTATTTATACTGTAGACTAATTTAAATAAATAGTCACGTTTTTAATTTCGACGATTTTGTCTTCTAGCGGCAATTTCATTTTGACGCTTAATTTGCAATGGATCAACAACATGGTACTTTTGACGGAACCATCTGCGAACAAAGAAAGCAATTACCGCTAAAACAATGTAAACCCATGGGTTTAATACAGGGTTAATCACCCGCATAAATGGCATTGATGTAAATGTAATCCAAACCATTATGATTCCGACTAAAAATACACCTATTAAAATAATTTGCCACATTGGTGGACGTTTACTTTTATCCCTAGTAATTAAATCATTATAGTATGCCATTAAAATACCAAATAAAATTGTAACTGATGCAACAGTTAAAATACCCATTTGTTGCATACCATCTTGTTGCTTAGAACTGTTGTTAAATAGTTGAACTACACCAAAGAATCCGGCAAAGATAACAAAGTACAATAAACCATTATCTACGGCATGCATCCAAAACTTAGTCTTAGGTGCTTCTTTTTTAGGATTAGCAATTTCAATTGCTTTTTCTCTTGGAGCTTTTTGATATAAGTTAGATGCTGGAATTCCTTTACGTTGCGCAACAATAATTTCTGGCAAAATTTGATCAATTGCTGGCTCAACTTGATCCATAGTATAGTTTTGATCCTCTGTCAAAAACTTCTCCAAACGAAAAATGTAATCTTGGTTTTTATTACTTAACTTATTACGCAATTCTTTTGGAGACATCTTTTTAATCTCTTCATCACGAGAATTTTGTTCATGCGCCTTCTTTAATTTTTCTTGTTGCGCATTACCTACTGTTGAGTTCTTGGCAGCTTCAGTATTTTCACTTTTATTTTGATCTTTTGGATCCATTCAAAAAACTCCTAAACATTAAATCTAAATTCAATAATATCACCGTCTTGAACTACATAGTCTTTTCCTTCAAGACGAAGCTTTCCAGCCTCTTTCACTTTTTGCATGGTTTCAAGTTCATTTAAATCATCAAATGAAACAACTTCTGCTCGAATAAATCCACGTTCAAAGTCTGAGTGAATAACACCGGCAACTTGTGGTGCTTTCATGCCTTCATGGAAAGTCCATGCACGAGTTTCAGGACCACCAGCAGTAAAGAAAGTACGTAGACCTAAAATGTGGTAAGCAGCCTTAATCAAACGATCAAGCCCAGATTCTTCAACGCCTTCCATTTCAAGAAATTCTTTTCTTTCATCTTCATCCATTGAAGCAATTTCTTCTTCAGTAGCAGCACTAATTCCTAAAGCCTCTGCATTTTCACTTTCAGCATGTTTTTTGACAATTTGGTAGTACTTATCGCTTTCTGGATCAGCCATTGAACTTTCAGCAATATTAGCAACATAAATAACTGGTTTAGAAGTAAGTAAGAATAGTCCCTTAACGATCTTTTGTTCATCTTCATTAAAGTCAATTGAGCGAGCAGCCTTACCTTCTTCAAGAACTGGTTTTAATTTATTTAAAACGGCTAATTCAGCCTTAGCTTCCTTATCGCCTTGCTGAGCAACCTTTTGCACTTTTCCAATTCTACGGTTAACTGCATCTAGGTCCGCAATCGCTAATTCAAGATTAATTGTGTTGATGTCTTCTTCTGGATCAACCTTACCAGTAACTGAAGTAATGTTGTCATCATCAAAAGCTCTTACTACGTGAACAATTGCATCAGTTTGACGGATATTTTCGAGGAACTTATTTCCAAGTCCTTCACCTTTTGATGCGCCTTTTACCAAACCAGCAATATCAGTAAATTCAAATGTAGTATGAACAATCTTCTTAGCTGGAATTAATTCTTGAATACGAGCTAGACGACTATCTGGAACTTCAACCATCCCCACATTTGGCTCGATTGTGGCAAATGGATAGTTTGCCATTTCGGCACCAGCTTTAGTAATCGCGTTAAACAAAGTAGACTTACCAACATTTGGTAATCCAACAATACCTGCAGTTAATGACATATTATTCTCCTCTTAATTGGTTTTATTCAAAGTGTGGTACAGCAATATTTTCCTTAGGAACATAATATTCCTCTTTTAAGTTAACAGGATCATTTGCTGCATGCAGCACTTTTTTTAATTTTTTATTGAATTCTGCTCGAGGCATCATAATTAAATGACCACACCCTAAGCACTTAATGCGAATGTCTGCACCCATTCGCAAGATTTCCCACTTATTTTCACCACATGCATGTGGTTTTTTCATCTGTACTACATCGCCCAAATGATACATGAAAAATCACTCCTATTAATTATTTATCTAAATTAATTCCTAGTAAATCCAAAATTCGATTTAATTCATCCGTTGATGAAAAATCAATGGCTAAATGACCATTTCCTTTTTTACCTTCGGTAATATTTACACTAGTACCAAATTTATCAGTTAATTGTGATTCACTAGCCCTAATGAAAGCTGATTTTTTAATAGCTTTTTTCTTAGGCTTCTTTTCTTTTTCGTTTAATTTAGCTACTAGTGACTCTAATTGACGAACTGTAATTCCGTTCTTAACTACTTTTCTGGCCAAGTCATCAATACTGTCCTTATCTTTCAGACCAAGCAATGTTCTTGCTTGCCCCATTGATAGCTCTCCTCTTTGAAGGAGCCGTTTTGTTTTTTGAGGCAAAGTAAGGAGGCGAAGATAATTAGCAATATAGGGGCGAGATTTTCCTAATCTTTTAGAAACTTCTGCTTGAGTTAATCCTAAATTCTTTTGCAGCATCTCATAAGCTTGCGCTTCTTCTAATGGTGTTAAGTCTTCACGTTGCAAGTTTTCTAAAACTGCAACTTCCATCATTTGTGCTTCATCAAAGTCTCGGATGATGGCTGGAATTGTTTTCTTCTTAGCTAACTTAGAAGCACGAAAACGACGTTCACCGGCAATAATTTCGTAACCATTAACGGATTTCCGAATAATAATTGGTTGGAAAACACCATTTTCTTTAATCGATTCGGAAAGTTCCTTTAAGCTTTTATTGTCAAACGTTTTTCTTGGTTGATAAGGATTAGGTCTAATTTCATCTAAAGAGATTTCAGTAATCTCCTCAGTTTCTTGAACTTGTGGGCTCTCATCAAATAAAGCTTCTAAGCCTCGTCCAAGACCACGTTTTTTAGGTTCTTTAGAGTTTTTTACCATGAGCTTTCAACACCTCTTTTGCTAGAGAATCATATACTTGGGAACCGCGAGATTTTGGAGCGTATTCCGTAATTGGTTTACCATAACTTGGAGCTTCAGCTAACTTGGTAATTCGCGGAATAATTGTCTTATAAACCTTTTTATTAAAGTAAGATTGAACTTCTTTAACAACTTCTGCTCCTAAATTAGTTCTAGCATCCAGCATGGTTAGCAATACACCTTCCACACCCAAATTCTTGTTAAAGTGCTTTTGGACTAAGCGAATTGTATTCAATAACTGGCTTAGGCCTTCCATTGCATAATATTCACTTTGAACTGGGATCAAAATCGAATCTGAAGCAGTAAAAGCATTGATTGAAAGCTGACCTAAAGATGGAGGACAATCAATCAAAATAAAGTCATATTCATGGTTAACCTCATCGATTCCCTGCTTCAATCTTGTTTCACGTGCCATCATTGATGTTAATTCCATTTCAGCACCAGCTAATTGAATAGTAGCAGGAACTGCATCTAAATTTTTAGTTTCCGTATGATGAATGGTTTCAGATAAAGGAATTTCATCAATCAAAACATTATAGATATCTTTATCTACAGTTGACTTTTCAATACCTAAACCAGAAGTTGCATTTCCCTGGGGATCAATATCAACTATTAAAACTTTATAACCATGATTTGCAATGCTGGCACCTAAATTAATCGTCGTCGTTGTTTTACCAACGCCACCTTTTTGGTTAGCAACCGAAATAATTTGAACCATATCTACTCCCTTTGCCTACTTTTTAAGCAATTCAATAGTAATTTTATAGAAATCACCTTTTTTATCTTCTTTGTATTTCACGGTCATTCCTGAATCTTTTGCCATCTTAATTGCTTTTTTAATTGTATTTATTTGTACTTTAAAATCATTAGCTGTCCGAACCTGAACTTTCTTCTTAGGCTTTTTAGTTTGTTCAGTTTTATTCTCTTCGAGCGCTTTTTCTTTTTCTTGAGCGGTAAAATAACCATCAAGATCTTTTACCATCTCTTCAGTTTCTTTTACAGTTAAGCCACTTTTAATAACCTCGCTAACAGCAGTATCTTGATCTTCTTCATTCAAAGCTAAAAGTGCACGGCCATGACGTTGAGAAATCTTTTTATCAATTAAGAATCCTTGTACTTTAGGTGTTAGCTTAAGTAATCTTATCTTATTAGCAATGTAAGATTGGGTCTTCCCCATTTGTTCTGCTAATTCAGTTTGAGTTAAATTATTAACCTTCATCAATTGAACGTAAGCTTGTGCTTCATCAATAGGATTAAGATTTTCGCGTTGTAAATTTTCAACTAAGGCCAAAGAGGCTGCTTTTTCATCATCCATATCTTCAACAATTGCTGGAATTTTTGCCCATTTAAGTGATTGAGCAGCGCGAAAACGACGTTCACCGGCGATGATTTCATATTCCCCTTCAGGACCATCAGCTGGCTTACGCAAAATAATAGGTTGTAATAAACCCTGTTCTTTTAGTGTAGTAGCTAATTCCTCAATTGATTCATCACTAAAAGTATGACGTGGCTGATAGCGATTAGGCATAATTTTATCGAGTTCAATTTCTTGAACTTGTTTACTTTCAGGGATTTTTTTTTGACGATTGCCAAATAATGAAAATGCCATAAATTATTCCTCCAATTAAATTTAAAGTGGTTTTTTATTCGGTGTACCAGCTTGACGTGGATATTTCTTAGGAGTTGCTTTTATTTTTTCAACAGCAATTAAAGTACGGTCATCATCTGTATCAGGAAGAGTTAATTCTTTCACATCTTCTACTTTTCCTCCCAACACATCAATCGCATGCTTAGCTTCCGCTAATTCATCTTGTGCCTTGGGTCCTTTTAGAGCAACTAAATAGCCACCAACCTTTGCTAGTGGTAAACAATATTCACTTAAAACACTCATCCTTGCTACAGCACGTCCAGTTACCAAATCAAACTTTTCGCGTAAGTCTTTATTTTGACCGGCATCTTCTGCACGGCTATGAACTAAAGTAACTTTATCTAAACCTAAGTCGTTTACAAGTTCATCTAAAAATTTCAGTCTTTTTCCTAAAGAATCAACAATGGTAATACTTAAGTTAGGACACAAAATCTTAATCGGTAAAGAAGGAAAACCTGCTCCCGCCCCAACATCACATAAAGTTTTTTCACCTTTAAATAGGTCTGGAAATTCTAAGAGCGGAGTAATGCTATCAAAGAAGTGCTTTAAGTAAACCTCATTTTTATCAGTAATTCTGGTAAGATTAACCTTTTTATTAAATTCAACTAATTTATCATAGTATGTCGCAAATTGTTTTTTTTGCTTATCATTAAGTTCAAAGCCATATTTTGCGAGCTCTTTTGCAAAAATTTCTGGATTCATTTTTCACCCGTGAAACCTAGTTTCACACTCCTAATTTACCGCAATTAAAGGCGGTTAACAACACTATTATCATCATAAACTAACGTATTTAATTATGTAGTATTTTTTAAGAATCGTCAAAAAACAACTAAGTCTTTAAAAATATGTATTTAAATTAAAATCGATAAGCTATAATGATTAGCAAAAGGAGTTAAATTCATGATTGTTACGCTTATTGTGATTCTTTATCTCGGTTATCAAACTTATAAAGGATATCAACTGGGATTTGCTCAACGTGTTATTAATATGATTTTTGGTGCAATTGTATTTGCAGCAGCTATTCTAGGCCAAAACAGCCTAGGAAATTGGTTCTATGAACAATTCTCTGGTAAGGTTGTTCCTACAACTGGCAACATTAGTCTTGAAATAATCGGTTACCGTTTCTTAGCCTTCTTTGTAATTTGGTTTATCGGTAAAATGATTTTAAAAATTTTCAAGGGTTGGCTTCCTAAACGTGACCGCACTAAAAAGGGAATCGGTAATCTATTAGACAATGTTTTAGGCGCAATAGTATCTTTTATCGCCGCTTACTTCTTAGTTTACGTAGCCTTATCAATGTGCCAAGCCTTTCAAAATCCTTGGTTTATTCAACAAACAGTTGATTCACCAATTTTACGAGTAATTATTTATAACACACCAGGCCTATCAAATGGCGTATTTAAGACAATATTTGGTATTAGTCGAACAGTTGGTTAAAATACTCAGAAAAAATAGGATTCGGAGTTACCGAATCCTATTTTTTATACACCAATTCTTTCCATTGAATCATCGTCATATACAAAGATTGCACCATAGCGACCTGCTTTATCATTTTTCCAGCCTGGAATAGGTCGCCCGGCAAAAAATAGTCGCTTACATTCAATTTCAGCTTGAACAGAATCACGGGTAAACAACGTTACACCAGCCACATGCGTCTTAACTGGATATCCAGTCTTAGGATCAATAATATGATGGTATTTTTTCCCATTAATTTCTAAAAAACGCTCATACGTCCCACTCGTTACAGCAGAACATTCATGAACAGTAGCTGTTGTGAGATTATTGCCGCGTTTCTTTTTCGGATCTTGTACGCCAAGAATCCATTCTCCGCTTACTCTTTTAGGAGAATTATTTACAAATAAAACATTTCCCCCTAGATTAATGATCCCAGCACGAACATCATAGGCATGCCATAAATCTCTAATTCTATCGGCGATGTATCCTTTAGCGATTCCTCCTAAATCAAGTTCCATTCCTTTTTTAGTTAAAAAGACAGTCTGATTATCATCATCTAATCTAACATCTGCTGGATTCGTTAGACTCATCTTTTCTTTAATTTGTTCATCCGTTGGAACATGTGCTCCTTTAAAACCAATATGCCATAATTTCACAACTGGTCCAATCAGAGCGTTAAAACCGAAATTTTGTTTACTTTCATAAACAGCTAACTTAATTAGATTATACGTACTTGCAGAAACTTGCACAGGACGAATACCAGCCGCATGATTAATATCCATTACCTCAGAATGATCCCGATTTACTGTTAATCGATCTTCATATCCGGCAATCAAATCAAAACTCTGATCCAAAATCTTCTTATTTTGGTCGCCATAAATTTGCAGCGTGATAACAGTTCCTAATCCACGTCCAACTTTTGAAGTTGGAGTTGAAGCATAATTCTCTATCATTTTGATGCCTTCTTTGGTTCTAAGTATAATTCTCTCAAACTTTGAATCAACTCATCATCAACTTTAAGAACATTTTTAATGTAATTGTCTATCCCATCATACCTTTCATCAATTAATAGGAGAGCTGTATCCAAATATTCATTTGCGACACTGGCTAAGCTTCTAACATTAGCACGCAAAATCACACTACCACCCTCATTGATTATCTTTTGATTCATCTTTGCTTGATAATCACCTAGCATTAAATTAGAAAATAGATAATCTTGTCTGATAGTTTCCATATCGACACCCAAAAGATACAAGATTAAAACTGTAGCTAATCCTGTACGATCTTTTCCCTCAGAGCAATGAAAGATAATAGCTCCATCTTTAGTATTAGCAAAGATATTAAGCAAACTATTAAAAGCTTTTTGAGAATATTCCCTACCAATAGAAGAATGATATTGGTGACACATCGTCTTAAAGCCAGCATATTGATCTTTAGTGTAGGTCTTTTTCAATTGCATGATCTTTTGATCCGTTTCTGCACTTTGATTTCCATGAATTGGATTATCAATATGTTCCACTCCTGCTGGTACAATATCAGGAGCTAATTTAATTTCTTGAGGTGATCGTAAATCGACAATTTTAGTTAAGCCATAATTAAGTAAAAAAGTTTCATCTTCCTTAGTCATTTGGCATAGCTTTCCTGTTCTTAGAAGTCGATGCATCTTAATTTTTCGACCATCAAAACCTACATAACCGCCTAAATCACGAGCATTAGGTACATGTTGCAGTGGTAAAATATTTGGCCTAATCATTTTGTAATCCCTACTTTTCTAAATTTTTAAAAATAACTTTTTGTCCTGGCTCAATATGAGGAAGCAAGCTGCACTCATTATCGCAGACTCTTCCAAGAACTCTCCCCTTTTTATTAGCGGGCAAGTTGTGCTTAGCAATATGAATTTCGTTACTATTTAAGCCATTACTATTGATACTAATTGTTCCCACAGGTCGATCCAAAGGTAAATCCTGCGCTTCAAATTTTGGAAGTTCACCTTCACTATGGAGTCTAACGATATCTTGAGCAAGATACAAATAATTATGCCATTGATTTTCATTGAGAAAAGTATTTTTTTCATCTACATGAAGCGTGATTGCATGATCCTTCGTATAGCGCGCAAAAGACTTAATCGTCTCACTAGTTAGACGATCGCCAACAATGACGTTATTGCAGGCCAAATCTTTTAAGTTGAGAGCTGCTGCTAATGGATATACGCCTCTTTGTGACTCAAGAGTAGTTTCTCCAGCAAAAAATGGTCCTCTTTTAACTCCATCTCCAGATATAAAAGCTGCTGTTTCTAAATTACAATTGTGAAGCCATCGATTTCTCTCTTCAAACCATTTATTATCCATCCCAGTTTCGGGCTGAGAATAAAAATCAAATAAGGCTCTAATATGATCGAAGTTAGCTGCCTCTTCTTTTAAATGAGTAATATCTTTTGGTTGTAAGTAAATTGCATTTAAAGATACCCACATAGTTTTAGACAATTTTGATACAAAACGCATTAATACTTGATCGTTAATTCTTAACCCAGTAACATTAAGCTTCTTTATTTCTTCTGCATCCGCTAAATCATAGCCTAAATAATGTAAATCATCTTGTGAAACATCTGCCATAACCTTTAATTCTAAATCCTTACACCAGCTAGTTAACTGATCTAACCTTTTTAAAACTATGTCTGCTTCATCCTGTAAGCTGGTCAATGAAGTAAAGACTTCCTTAAAACCAGCATTCCTCATTCCAAGCAAATAATTATGATCATCTGCAGTCAAATCTTTATCTAAATAAACTGAAAAACCGAGCATCTAAATCTCTCTTTTCTAAGCTTTGTGAAAATGCTTTCTTTCATTAAAATAATAAACTTTAATGACAAAAAAAGCTAGATAGAAAATTCTACCTAGTTTCTTTTGTACTATAAGAAAATAAAGTTTTAACTTATTTTTGAGCTTGTTCAACAAATTTAACAAAATTATTAAATGCTAAATCAATAGCATGAATAGTCTCTTGGTCTAATAAGTCTCCGGTATTTTTATCGAACTTATCTGCAGCATGACCAATTAAAACTTCATTTCCTGGCAAAACATTTGCACTTTGATCAGGAGAAAGCAAAATTTCACGCATTTCTTCTTGTGCTCTTGAAGCACCTTGAATTCCGTAAGATGTACCTAATACCATTGCTGGTTTCATCTTCATTACATCTGCATTTCCTTGAGCATGGCTTCCAGTCCATTCCATTGCACTCTTCAATGCAGAAGGAATACCATGGTCATATTCTGGAGTAGCAAAAATCACACCATCTGCTTCACGGATCTTATTTTTGAATTCTTCAACCTTACTATCTGGTTGTGCTTCTTTTTTAAAACGGGGTAAATCAGCAATTTCATATACTTCAATTTCAGCTTGGTCTTTATACCGCTTAGCCATAAATTGATCTAAAAAACGATTATATGAAAAATCTGCATTCGTACCAACAATTGCTAGTAATTTCATGTGTCGTTCCTCCTACTTACTTACTTCAGCATAAAAACTATCAAATTCATCAAAGAAATGATCTAAAAACTTAACAGTTCCTGCTGGTAAGTTTCCATTTTCGTCAAATTGCTCTGGGGCTGTTCCCATCATAAACTCATCCCCATTAAATACTTTAGCTCCAAAACCAGGAGAAGAAAGCACCAGCTTTAAATGACTTTGTCCACGAGCAGATCCTTGAGGTAAAACTGAAGTACCCACAATAACTACAGGCTTGTCTTTAAAAGGGTGTTCAGCTGATGAAAGCCATTCTAATGCACTCTTTAAGGATGAAGGCACTGAGTGTTGTTGTTCTGGCGTAGAGATTAACACTGCATCTGCATCAGCTACCTTTTTAGCAAATCTAGCTACTGAATCAGGTTCTTCAACACCTTCTTTAAACATTGGAAGATCTCTGACCTCTCCCAATTCAATATCATATCTATCAATAAAATGCTTTTTAATAAAATTTAGTAGATCGCGATTATAAGAATGATCGGCGTTGCTACCTACAATGGCAAAGAGTTTCATTTCTACGTTACCTTTCTTTATAATTATCTTTCTTTTAAATTATACTTTTTAATCTCACTATTTTAAAAGTCATAATTTAATTTTAACAAAAAAAGCACCACTTTCAGTTGAACGTGGTGCTTAATTAACCTATGAAACTAGCCTAGACGCTCTTCAAGAGAAGCGTCACCATCAGCAGCAAATAGTGGATTTTCTTCAACATTAGTGAGACGGTCATTTAACATTGCTTCATGAATTTGTGCCTTTAAAACACTAACCATTTGAGCTTGTGAAAAGTTTGCCATCTTGTTAATGAGAAGAGTTGCTAAACCTGTAGCAGCAATCCAGTTAGAAATCACAATATGATTGAGTCTTTCTTCAGAGAATTGTTCTGCGTCAAATTGTTGCTTGAATTTTTCAACTCCAAGTCCCATTAGAGTATCAACAATCATTTGATTACCAAATTTACCATCTACAAACATTGCCCTAAACAAATCAATGTGTTCTTTAGCAAAGTACAAGTATGAAAGATCTAAATCAATCAATGGTTCACCTGTAAAATTCTGTTGAAGAGTATTAGATTTCAATTCATCAGAAATTTTTGCTAAAACTTGATTACGTAAATCTTGCATGTTTTCAAATTCAAGATAAATTGGTTGAGTTGAGCACTTAACTGCTTTTGCAATATTTCTTGCAGTTATACTTTCAATTCCACCACGAACTGCCAATTTATAAGCAGCGTCAAGAATTCTTTGTTTCTCTATTTCTTTTTTTCTAGCCACTTTTATTACCTCACTTAATTCATATTCATATCAACATCAACACATTATGATCATCTAAAAAATAACATAAATGCCTAACGTCTGTTATTTTCTTCGTCATTATATTATAACAAAAATATGAAAAATTGGAGAATTTTGTGTAAATTTCTATAATCTTTTAAATAAACTTGAATCATCATCACCAGTAAATTGGTCATAATGTGAATTAATCATTTCCATAACTTGTTGTTTATCTAGGCCTTCATTTGCAGCAAATGCTAAAAATGCAGCGGAAAGAATGTATCCTTTTTCACGATTATCAACTAAATTATCAGAAAATTCCATATTAATGGTATTATCTTTGTAATCAGTTGTAAGAATAATTTTTTTATCTTCTGGTAATTCTGCCATTTTAATGCCCTCACTTATTTTTAAGTTTTATACGTTACAATATAGATTATATTATATCAATAGAAAGTGTGAAACCTATGACTTCTCCTGTTGGACGTTCATCCTGTACATCTATTTTAATCGGTAAGAAAGCTACTGTAGATGGTAGTGTTATTATTGGCCGAAATGAAGATGCTAAGACTGCTTGGCCAAAGCATCTTGCTTTTAATTCACATCAAATAATTAAAAATAATATCTTTAAATCAAAAGATAACGAGTTTCAGATGGAATTACCTAACGAACGTTTTTCTTACTCCTCTACTCCTGAATGGACAGACAAATATGGAGTATTCGAAGAAGACGGAATTAATGAGTACCACGTTGCAATGAGCGCTACTGAAAGTGCCTATGCTAATGATCGTGTAATGGCTATGGATCCTTTTGATGAAGAAAAAGGTATTTTAGAAGAAGCCATGGTAACTGTTGTTTTGCCATATATTAAATCTGCTCGAGAAGGTGTAGAACGTTTAGGCAAGATTGTTCAAGAACATGGTGCAGCAGAAGCGGATGGGATTTTATTCGCAGATAGAGATGAAGCTTGGTATATGGAAATTGGTTCCGGTCACCATTATGTTGCTCAACGCATCCCTGCCGATTCATACGCCGTAGTTGCTAATCAACTAGCAATTCAAATCATTGATTTCAACGATAAAGACAATTTTATAACTTCTCCTGGAATTCAAGAATTTGTTTATCAAAATAATCTTTGGCCAAAAAATAAGCCATTTAATTTCAGATTGATTTTTGGTACACATGATGATTCGGATTTAACTTATAATACTCCACGTGTTTGGAGTGGCCAAAAGCTTCTAACGCCTTCCATAAATCAAGATCCAGAAAGTTTTGATTTACCATTTATTAGAAAACCTGATCATCCTGTATCTATTCAAGACGCTCAACGCGTTTTAAGCGATCACTTTAATGGGACCCAGTATGACCTAACTAATTCTAAAAACGAAGGTCAACCTGCCTATCGTCCAATTGCTGTAGCTACTACTCAAGAATCTCACCTCCTGCAACTTAGAGAAGAAGATATGACTCATTGGCTAGCAATGGGAATTGCCGCACAAAGTGTTTACATTCCTTTTTACCCACAAGGAACTAAAGTACCAACTATGTTCAAGTATGGTAAGGAAGAATTTTCAACTAATTCTGCTTACTGGGTATTTAAAATGGCTAGCGTTTTAGTAGATCGAAATTGGAATAAATATGCAACTAATTTAGTTAATACACAAAAAGCAACGAATCTATCTTTAAATAAGCTACGAGCTGAATATGATAAGAAATTGACTCAAGAAAAAGATGAGGTTAAAAAAGTAGAGTTAGTAAACGAAGCTAATAAAAAATTAGCTGATGTTGCCATTAAGAACTATCAAAAATTAAATGCTAAATTAATTACTGCTCAAACTGCCGATTCACCACTTCGGTTTAAGATTGATCCTAATTTGTAGAATTGAAATAAAACACGTAGGTACGAAATTTTATACCTACGTGTTTTTGTTTATTCTTTTTTCAAGCTCAAGCGTCCATCTAACATTTTGTAAATCTTATCCGAATACTTATTAAGTCTTAAATCATGAGTAACTAAAATGATAGCCTTTTCTTTTTGCTTAGCTAAAGTCTTAAATAGTTTTCCCACTTCTTCAACTTTTTCACTATCTAATGAAGCAGTAGGTTCATCAGCTAAAATAATGGCTGGATCCGCATATAGTGCTCTTGCAATTGCCACTCTTTGCTGCTGACCACCTGATAATTCCTTAGGATATTTATTTACTAGTTGAGAAATTCCTAATTCATCTAACAATCCATCAAGAGCTTCTTTACTTAAATTACCGGTCTTTTTAACCTTATCTACTAAAATAAACTGTTCCCTAACAGTTAAATAAGGCACTAAATTATAAGCCTGTAAGACAAAGCCAATTTTATCTAGACGTAGTGCATCAGCTTGTTTAGGAGAATAGTTAGTTACGTTATCTCCTCCAATAAATACCTCACCCGAAGTAGGCTTCTGTAGTGCTCCTGCAATTGTTAGGAAAGTACTCTTGCCGGCGCCAGAAGGTCCTTCAATTAAGACAACCTCACCTTTTTGAGCTTCAAAATTTATATTTTTTAGAGCATTAACCTTGGCCTCTCCTTGACCATAGGATTTACTTACATCTTTTAATTCAATTACTGACATATAAATTTCCTCCCTTACACAGCTTTTGAAGGGTCAACCTTAAGAATTGATCGAATTGGAATTAATCCACCTATTACTCCCATTACAATCATCCCGGCAAAGGTTGAAATCATGATCCATGGGGCAAAATCGATTGGTACAGTAGCTGGCATTACGCTAACAGTAAGCAGCATTAAAAGATATGCTAAGACCGTACCTATAATTACTAAAATTAATGATTGACTAAGAGTAGCGCCAATTAATGTCTTGCTTGGGATACCTTGTGCTCTTAAAACAGCATAATTTGGCATTTTTTGAATAGTTAAAATGTATAAAAATACTGCAATCACAATTAACGAAATTACGAATAGAAAACCAATCATTAATTCAAAAGTTGAGTTTTGGGCTGTATAACCAGGTAATTTATTAACAAAAGTCTGCTTATCATAAGATCTAACATTCTTAGCTTTAAAATCTAAGTTTTTCTTAGAAATAATTCCGGAAGCTTCAACATTCGGAGCCATTGGTCTTAATTTTTTCCACGCTGTCATCGTACCATAAGCAATTGGCGCAATATTAATCTTGGCATTTTTTAAGAAACCAATAATTTTGTACTTTTGATCGCTACCATTTAGAGTTACTCTGTCGCCCAAGCGATAACCACGATTCCAGAGAATTTGATCAACAGCTATTTCGTCATCATGCTTTGCTTTACGACCAGAAACTACTTCCAGATCTTTATAAATGTATTCATCTTTATTTAATCCAATAAATTGAGCTGAAACTGTTTGATGTTTCTTTTCTTTCATTACAATCGGAACTATTCCGATATAGCTATCATTTTTTGTCTTTTTAAAATCTTTTAGATTTTCTTTAGTTAGTAAAGACTGGTTTAAACTTACATTCGAATTGTCATTCAAAACAACTGATTGAGTTTGCCAGCTATTAACTGCTTGTGTATTTTCTGAAGCTAGACCTACTGACAATGATGACAGCATAAAAATTAAATATGCAATTAAAAATATCATCAATGTAATTAAGCCGTACCGTAGCTTCTCATATTTTATTTCTTTTAGAGCTAAAAACATTTTTGCCTACTTCCTTTGTAATAAACATAAACTTTCATGGTATCTGTTTAGAATTTTTTCTTTCTTCTCTTTATTAAATAAAGCTAAATCTATTGCTTCATGAGTTAAAACCATGGCAGCCCAGACTTGAGAGTCGAGATTAAGAAAAGCATCCTTCTGCTTTTTATCATCTCCAAGAAAAGCTTGATTCTGGCTAAGATGTAATTTGATGAGATCAAAGTACATACTATTTTCAGTCTGATTAATAAAATCAACTGTCATCTTATAAAAAGATTCGGGATCAAACTCTCTTAACCTTGTTGGAAGTCCCATATGAACTTCTTTCATCGCAAGACGATAAAGATAAGTATATGCACCTTTTAAATCGCCAAAATACTTATAAAATGCTCCTCTAGCAATTCCCGCATCCTTCACAATTCGTGCTACTTGTCCCTTAGCTAAGGGATAAGTACTAAATTCTTTTAATAGCGCGCCTTCAATCTTTTGTTTCTTTTCATCTGAAAGATTTATAAAAGTTTCACTAACCATGCCTTCCCTCCTTGTGACACCGTGTCACTTTTGATGTGTCTTAAGTCTATTCCTAAAGTGACACCGTGTCAACATATAGATATAAAAAATGCTTAATTTCGATAAGATATCAAAATCAAGCGGCTGTATACTTTTTCCTGTTGATGAATATCTATGATATTCTATCGACAGGATTT
>CANPPJ010000006.1:0-48999 GCA_947575965.1 uncultured Lactobacillus sp.
CTACTAAAAATAGATGAGAGCTGCAAACCCTAGAATTTATTCTAGGGTAGTTGATAGAAGCTTATAGACATGTTAATCTATTGCATAACATATTGATGGCAGTTATCACATTTATAATGGAATGGTATGTCTGGACCTGGCTTAAAAATAGACTGAATTTTTCCAAGAAGTTAAGCAAAAAATATTTAATTTTAGCTATAGTAGCAGGTATATTAAGTTTTGTTCTTGAAATATTAATAACTCCGTCTGCTTTATCAAATTTAAACCAACCTGATGTATTTACTGAAACACTGAAAACACCTTTAGGAGTTATATTAATTCTAGATTTAATTTTAATTGCACCAACATTAGAAGAATTATTATTTCAAGCAAGTATTCAAAAAGGTGTTTTTAGAAATTTAACCCCGTGGCTAGCAATTATTTTAACTTCAATTATTTTTGCAGCTGCACATGATATAACTTTGAATTTGACTTTCTTTCATAGAGTTTTATCAGGAATAATATATGGATATATCTATCAAAAAACAGATGATATAAAAATGGCAATACTAAGTCACAGTATATCTAATCTTTTACCATTAATAATATGCTGCATTCTGGCCTGGACTTAAAAGCAGGAGAGTAATAAATGATAAATAAAGATTATGTTGCACATTGTCCAATGAAGAACAGGAATTAAAATAACTTAATAGTATTTACTCATCAAAAAAGCTGCCTACTAATGGGCAGCTTTTTGAATTTTATTATCGGTGGTGAGTTGGCATCTTTTTACGCTGGGAGAATAATTCTTCAACTAGTTTAAAGAAGCCATAAATGATCAACAATATTCCTACAATAATAATAGATTGTTTATTGAAGTATTTAGGATTCACTACCACTACTATTCCTAAGGCGAAGGCCACCACGGCTTCAATACAGATAATAATCTTTTTAAAAATTCCAGGTACCTTGTGAAGAATAATTTGTCTTAAACGCACATAGGAATAAACAATTAGGAAAATTCCCAGGAAGTAATGAGCTAAAAAGATTAATAAGCGATTATTGGATAAAAGTGCAATTGATAAAGCAAAAATCAAAAGATAACTGATAATAAAGAATTGTTTCTGCTTTTTATAAAGGGCAGAATTGGCGGTTTCAAGGATTTGTTTGACACTGAATCCTATTCCAGCAAAAGCAACAATTGCACCGAAAGCTCTAATCGCATATTGTGGAGCGGTTAAACTAATGATTCCTAATATGACCAGCACCCAGCCGACAATACTATCGGGGGTAAACAAAATTTTGGTAATTTCCAAATCTTTAATCATTTGCCAAAAAGAGGCGATTAAACTACCAAAGACGAATCGAGTTCGTCTGGAAGAATTGGTAAGAGAAATTAGAATCGCTCCAAAACCACCAACCCCGTTTTTCCCAAGTTCGTTAATTTTAGTTGCGCCGCTGGCTGCTAGCGAATTGAATAAATCATTAGTTAATGATTCGCGTTCTTGCAAAGTGGCATTTCCAATCCATTGATTGATAATTTGGTTGTAAACCTTAGCTTGAGGGTTTCTGTGCTTGCGAGTTACAAAATAGGACCCCGTAATTTCCCAACTAAAAGCATCATGCTGACTGACAGTTTTACGCGTGCTGTCGACAATAGTGGGTGGAATATCTTCAGGTTCGAACAAGCGTCCAATAATACTAAATTCTGGGACAAATCGATGTAAAGTGGACCGCAAATACTCATCAGGCAACTGATTTTCAACTTCTTGAGCCAATCCTGGAGAATCAAAGGTATAAATATCCGTGATGCGCTTTTGTAAGCTTGGAGAAACGTTTAAAGCAGCATATTCGGCTAAATTTCCACCTTTTGAGTGGCCTCCTAGTCGATAATCTTCGCTATCTTTTCCCATTACCTTGGTTAAATAGCTTGCGGCTTGCTTTTGAGCAATTGTGGTCTTGAAACTAATTTCAAAATCTTCTTTCCATCCAACTAATGAATCATCTGTTCCTCGGAAAGAGATAAAGTTAATTCCGTTGGATAGTTGAATTTTAATAGCACTAAACTGCGTTTGATCAGTTAAAGTGTTGACGTAATAAGATAGTTTAGCATCTTTAAATCGTTCAGCTCGCGCCATCAACTTAAACAGTTTTTGATAATAACTGTGGTCATTACGGTAGTAATCAGCTGAAAAATACTTCTTGGCTGCTGCTTCAACTGTGATTGTTGATCCATCATCAGAAACAATCCCTGGTAAGTTGAGATAAGAAAAAATTGCCAATACTAAGGCATCTATATCATTAAATGGAGCTTGAGTTAAGTGAATATCTCCGCGCCACTTGAGGTAGGAAAAGATATTATTATCTGGATACATATAGCCACCTCCATGGTTTAAAATCTCTATATATAATTCTAACTTAAAAGACGGAGAGTAGTGGAATAAATGGAAATATTTGATAAAAGTTCAATAATTTTTAGAGAATTTACCAAAAATATTATAACAATCGTTATATTTATGCTATAATAAAAACCAGGTAGAAGGGGATTCTACTACCTGGTTGGGGTCATCATAAGGACTTATAAGATTTTCAAGACCCAACCTAGAGTATATCAGTTATTGTCAGAAAATGGTATACTTTATACAAATATCTTTATATCTTTTTTAGAGGAATTCTTGTTTCACGCAAGGATTTTTCTTTTGCCTAAAAATTGCTTAAGATCGCTGTCTTTTTCTATTTAATCTTGGTATACTGATAAGAATGTATTTTTGAGGGAGGACGAACATTTGATTACAGTTTCTGACTTAAGTCTTAACTTATCCGGACACACCTTATATGAAGATGTTAACTTAAAATTTACGCCAGGTAACTGCTACGGCGTTATTGGTGCAAATGGTGCCGGAAAGTCTACTTTTTTAAAATTATTAGAAGGAAAAATTGAACCAACTACAGGTAATATTTCCATTGACGCTAATGAAAGAATGTCTAGCCTTAACCAGGACCACTTTGCCTTTGATGATTTCACAGTAATGGATACTGTGATTCAAGGTCATAAAGAGCTTTATCAAGTAATGAAGGAAAAAGATGAGCTTTATGCCAAGCCAGATTTTAGTGATGAAGATGGGGTAAAGGCTGCTGAACTTGAAAGCAAATTTGCGGAACTTGATGGCTGGAATGCGGAAGCCGATGCATCTAAGCTTTTGCAATCAATGGGAATTGGTGAAAATCTTCATCAAAGTATGATGAAGGAATTGCCAGAATCTGATAAAGTGAAGGTGCTTTTGGCTCAAGCTTTATTTGGAAACCCTGATATCTTACTTTTAGACGAGCCTACTAACGGTTTAGATGTCCATACGGTAGATTGGTTAGAAGAATTTTTAGCTGATTATCCAAATATTGTGATTGTTGTTTCTCACGACCGTCACTTCTTAAATCAAGTATGTACGCAAATGTGTGATGTTGATTTCGGTAAGATTCAACTTTACGTTGGTAACTATGATTTTTGGTACGAATCAAGTAAGTTGGCTGCAGAACTTGCTGCCAATCAAAATGCTAAGAAGGAAGAAAAGATCAAGGAACTTCAAGAATTTGTGGCTCGCTTTTCTGCCAATGCATCTAAGTCTCGCCAGGCAACTTCTCGTAAGAAGCAATTAGAAAAAATTACGCTTGATGATATTAAACCATCTTCAAGAAAGTATCCATTTGTTAAGTTTGAATTGCATCGTGACTTAGGAAATGATCTTTTAAAGGTAGAAGATGTTTCTTACAGCGTTGATGGCGAAAAGATTTTGGATCACGTTTCTTTCATTGTTCGTCCTGGAGATAAAGTTGCCTTCTTGTCACGCAATACTTTGGCTACGACTGCTTTGATGCAAATTATTGCTGGAAAGATCAAGCCAGATACAGGTAAGGTAACTTGGGGACAAACAACCGCCTTTAATTATATGGCACGTGATTTAAATGCTAACTTTAATAATGATGAACTCACTATTTTGGACTGGCTTCGTCAATATGCAGATAAAGAACAAGACGATAATACTTTCTTGAGAGGATTCTTAGGAAGAATGCTCTTTAGTGGGGATGAAATCGAAAAGAAAATCAAAGTGCTGTCTGGTGGGGAAAAGGTTCGTTGTCAATTGTCACGCATGATGCTTCAACCAGCTAATGTATTAATTATGGACGATCCAACTAACCACCTTGATCTTGAATCTATTACTTCATTAAATGATGCTCTAAAGGCATATCCTGGTTCAATTTTGTTTACTTCTCACGATCATGAGTTTATTCAAACTATTGCCAACCACATCATTGAAGTAGGACCAAAGGGAATTGTAAGTCGTGCGGATACAAGTTACGATGAGTTTTTGGAACGTGAAAACATTCAAGAACAAGTAGAAAAGATATATTAAAAAAGGCCATACGGCCTTTTTTATTTTTCATCTTTATCTTTTTTCTTATCTTCGTCTTTTTTGCGTTTGTTCATTGGAGATTTCTTTGGATCTGGAACAACTGCAAATTTATCGAGCATTTTATTTAAGTTGTTTGGATTATCAAATGTTAAACCCATAATATCATCCTTTCGTTTGTCTGTATTATATATGATTTTGGCAGATTTGAACAATCATTTTAGATAATTTTTACCAAATTAGCCCTTTGGCTTTATAATTAAGGTGCTGTAGTTTTAGATGTAGAACAAAAGTGAATCTTAATAGGTAGGCTAGTGACCTATCTTTTTGTTTGGAGAGAAAAATGCGCGTTACTTATCTGTTTATTGGTATTGCTATTCTAGTTTTGATTGTGCTTCTATTTAGATCAGAAAACAAGTTTCAATTTGCTAAAGCAGGGGTATTGTTTGTATTTCAATTAACTTTTAGTACTGTTAATTTCTTAATCTTCTTCTTCATTACTTATCTGCTAATGAACGATCGTAAAGAAGTTTACTTAGGAAATCTATTTCTGCTGCTGGCAATTTTTGTTATCTTATCCGGAATTTTTCTTTATTGGGGAATGCGAGTAGCTGAAAAGTTCATCAAATTTTCAGTGACGACACTTACGTTGATTGAATATTACATTCAGTGGAGTTTGATCTACGTGACAGTATATCAAGCAATTTTTAGTAACATCGCCCGAATTAAAACGATTACTCAATTCATTAGAGTGGGAAATTTTTTAGATCCCAATTTGTTAGTGGTGATCATTTTGCCATCCTTTATTTCAACTTGGATTGCTGTAATTCTTTACAAAAAGCACATAAAAGCTATTTAAAAAACGAGATCAAACGATCTCGTTTTTCTTATCTTTCTAAGAGTTCATCCATTTTTTGATAGAAGAGTTCTTTATTTGCACTGGTTACTAAGGTAATTGGACGACCATTTTCACTTTCCACTATGCGTCCTGCAGCTAAACCATCAGTAATTACGCTTGCTTTAGCCTCTCTAGTAGTAACAATTTCTGGATAAAGGGCATTCATCGTTGTTAAAACATCCCAAAGATAAAGTTCAGCCGTTGGTACGGATACGATTAAGCTATAACCTTGACCAACTAAGTCCATCGCAGGATATTTTCTTAGGCTAGCCCAATGTTGTCTTAAAGAATCACTTAATGGCAATTCTTCAGTACTTTCTAGACCAACCATTTGAATATCAATTTTGGAATCAAAGACACGCTTTACGGCATATGGATCCCAAAAAGCATTCCATTCTTGAGTGCCATCAGCATTAACCATCATCACATTTCCGTGACCATCAAGAGAACCACCCATCCAATAGAGCTTATCAATTTTATTTTCAATGGAGGGATCTACATCTAATGCTCGTGCGAGATCAGTGAGGGGACCGGTCATCACTAAAGTAATTGGTTCATCCGCATTTTTTAATTTATCAATCATATCTAAATGTGCAGGAAGAGGTGCTTCTTTTGTGGTAACGGTACCTTTTTCATTTAAAATTGGTAAATAGTTAAATGAATAGGTTGCCATGCGCCATTCATGTGGAAATTGATTAACTGCACGTGAGTTAGAACGTGCGATTTCTAGATTATCGTGGCGAACATTGAAAAGATCAGTCATTTTGCGACATGCATCTACTGAAGGGTCAATATAGCCATCAGCGTCAATTGCACCTATTCCTAATAATTTGATGTCAGGAGCTTTTAACAAAAGCAAGTATGAAACAAGATCATCAATGTTGCCGTCATGGTTAAAGTAAATTTTTTTCATGGTAAAATGCCTTTCTAAATCTTCAATTTTAATTCTAACATAGGTAAGCAAAAGACTTTTTTGAAAAATATTTCAAAATAAATGCAAGCGATTACTTAATTAACTTTATCACAAAGTGTATGATTAACTTGTGAGATGAAAACAAAAAACTTATAGAAAGGAAAGAAATCCATGAAAATTAAAGTAGCCGTTGTTGAAAAAAGGGCGATCCATTTGTAATTAAAGACGATATTGATTTACATGAAGTCGGTCCAACCGAGGTTCAGGTACACATGGTGGCTAGTAGGATTTGCCACTCAGATGAAGCGATCCGCAAAGGCGACGCATCCCTTGGGTATCCTGTAATCTTAGGTCATGAAGGTGCCGGAATTGTTGAAAAAGTGGGTTCTGAAGTTCAAAATTTAAAGCCTGGCGATCATGTTGTAATGGCTTTTTACGCCGACGGTTTGTGTGACAAGTGTCTTGAAGGAATTCCAACTCAATGTCGGCATTATGCTGATTATAATTTGTCTGGTACTCGGTTTGACGGTGAAGATCAATTCCAAGAAGATGGTAAACATATTTCCGATATGTTTAACCAATCATCTTTTACTACTACAACGGTTACCAATCAGCGTAATTGTGTCAAAGTTGATGAAGATGTTGACTTGCGTAAAGTAGGTCCTTTAGGTTGTGGCTATATTACGGGATCTGGAACTGTCTTTAATACTCTTAAACCTAAACCATTGCTGTCTTCGGGACTGGTGCGGTTGGATTGGCAGCAATGATGGCTGGTAGAATTTCAGGTTGTGCGAAAGTGATCGCAGTTGATATCGTTCCATCACGTCTTGAACTTGCTAAAGAATTGGGGGCAACAGATGTAATTAACTCTAAAGAAGAAGATCCAGTTGAAAAGATTAGAGTTAATTGACATAGGGGATGCAATTCCTCAAGTTGATGTTCCTCGTTTGATTGATTTTTGGAAGTTGGGTCAATTTGACTTTGATAAGACTAAAAAATTATATGATTTTGAAGATATAAATCAAGCCAATGCCGACTCTATTTCTGGAAAGACTATTAAGCCTGTATTAATTATTGATAAAGACTATCAACCCAGTAAATAACCCTAAATAATTTGAACTTAAAAAGCACATTCTAAAAAGGATGTGCTTTTTTAGTGTCGAGATAGTTAACGCTTTCTTTAGAATGCTTTTCTCAGTATACTTAAGTTAGAAACTAGAGTAGTGTAGAAATAGAGGTGGTTTTATGAATCAAGTAACTTTTAAAAAAGAAGAGCGTCGTTTTGCCCAACTTCACGCTCAAGATGGTAGCCCACGTCAATTAATTAGAGATCGAATAAAAAGTCTAAAAGAGATGGGGATCGGAAAAGAGGAAGTGTTTACTAATGTAAAAAAAGATTATAGTAAGCATTTTACCGATGAAGAAATTATAAATTTTATCAATGAATAAACAGACGCATCATTGGATGCGCCTTTTTCATCCTTTCTTAACTGTCAAACCACCACGATCGTAACGATTTCTACTTTCTGATAATTCAAAAGGGGTTCCATTTTCAAAATAAGCCTTTTGTTTTACACAGAGGATGGGATCATTAGAAGTACAGTTTAAATATTTTATATCATAAGCATCTGGTTTATCGGCAGTGATTAAGCGATCATCTTTGCCAATTTTAATACCCAATTTGTTTTCGATATAAGAATAGATAGATTTATGTAAAATATCTAAATTTAAGCCAGGTATTCTATTAACTGGCATTACGGCATATTCCAATTTTATTGGTTCACTATTTAAGATGCGGAGTCGAATAATATCATAAACGTCTTCATTTTCTGATAAATTAAAGGCTTCTTTTTCCTTATCTGTTGGCTTGCGAATGTTAAAAGAAATCACTTTACTAACAAGCTTTTTGGAATCATGAGTATGTTTAGTAAAACCGTCATTTTGTGCTACTTCGGAATTTAGAAATATTTTCGGAATAGGTTTAGCGGAAATATATGTACCATGGCCTTTAACAGCATGAATTAATTTACGATCTTGTAAAATTTTTAAAGCATGGATAATAGTAACTCTACTAGTATGATATTTCTGCGCTAAGACAACTTGTTCTGGTAATTTATTAATATACTTTTTCTCGATAATCTTTTTTTCTATGTCATTAGCAATGTCTTGATATTTACTCATAAAACTCCTTTCCAGGACTGCATGTCTATAAAAAACTATACATATGTATTCTACCAAACTTTATGCACTTAGTAAGCATTTGCAGATGAATATACATTTAATTTATAAAAATATATATCTTTATAAAAAGTTAAGAATTAGCTCAGGCTTTGGGAGAGTAAGAGTTAAATATAAAAAAGCTTAACAAGCTGATTCACATGTTAAGAAAAGCGTTTACATTTAACTGGAAGCGCTTTATAATAATTGATGTAAAGGATAGCTTAATAAAAATAAAAAGCTATATTTTTAGGAGGAATAATTATGGCAGAACAAACTATCATGTTAAATTGTAGTGCAGGAATGAGCACATCACTTTTAGTAACTAAGATGCAACAAGCAGCTCAAGCAGATGGAATTGATGCAGAAATCTTTGCTTGTCCTGCTTCTGAAGCTGATCAACACATTGAAAAAGGTGTAGACTGTATTCTTCTTGGGCCTCAAGTAAGCTATATGAGAGGCGAATTTGAAAAGAAGGTTGCCGAAAAAGGTAAAGATGGTAAAGATATTCCCTTAGATGTAATCGATATGCAAGCTTACGGTATGATGGATGGGGAAACTGTACTTAAGCAAGCTGAAAGCTTAATTAATGGTTAGAGTGATATAGAAAGTGTAAGATTCATATGGCAGAAGAAAAGAACCAAACTCCAGAACAAAAAGAGCAAGAAACTTTAATGGCAGCAATGGGGTTAATTGCAAATGGTGGAAATGCTAAAAGTTTAGCTTTTGAAGCAATTAGAAAAGCTAAACAAGGTGATATTGAAGGCGCTCGCAAAAAACTCGAAGAATCAGACAAGTCACTTCTTGAAGCTCATAATTCTCAAACCAATATGCTAACTAAAGAGGCTCAAGGCGACCACATGAAAGTCACTTTGTTAGTAGTGCACTCTCAAGACCATCTGATGAATGCAATTACCTTTAGAGATTTAGCTGGAGAAATGGTAGATTTGTACGCAAAGTTATATGAATCTGGCACTCTAAAGAAATAGATGTATTCTAAATAATACATAGTAATTATATGAGAAGCTTATAGGTATATAAAAAAGAAGGGGAATTTTCTCCTTCTTTTTTAGTTATTGCATGTTTTGGTGAACTCCGTTAGCCATTCGAGAAAGCTCTTTCTTAGCACCATGTTTTAACTGAAAATTATAGAGCCAATTATTAAATTTGCTGTGGGCATTAGGATCATAACTTTTAATATCTTCTGAGAATGTAATTTCTACGCCATTTGGTACATCTTCGGTTTGATAATTGATCATAATGTCAAACTTATCATTTTTGAAATTGGCCTCGTATTCTTTGCCACGTGTGTACTTAGTGATTTTGGTGTCTACGCCATTTTGATTATATTGAGTTCCAGCAGCAAGCTTTACAGGTAAGTCGTTTTGTCGAGCTTCCTTAATTGCAAGGGTTAGCTGCTTATCCAAGTAGTCAAAAAAGTCATTTGCGGAAAATTGAAATTGCTTTTTTACTGTAATCATCTTTATATCATCTTTCTATTTACTTTTATATAAAGTATACACTTTTGATGTGAAATAATGATGAAGATTAGCAATTATTTTACCTTTACACTAAATGCTTCATACGGTTTGAGGGTCAAATTAGTTAGATTTGAATGATCAGTATAATTGTTGATAATTTGATCTGTAACTTTATCTGTAGAAGAAAAATGCTGCTTTTGGCCAGATAAATTAGCTACAATGAGCCATTTTGTATCTTTTAGTTTGCGATAATATGCCAGAACTGCCTCCACGGTACCTTTAACTAACTCAAAGTCCCCATCGACCACAATCGGATTGTTATGGCGCAATTTGATTAGTTTTTGATACGTATAAAAAATAGAATTAGGATCTTTTAAGGCAGCCTCAACATTAATTTGATGATAATTGGGGTTCACGTGTAGCCAAGGAGTTCCAGTGGTAAACCCAGCATTTTTTGCATTATTCCACTGAATTGGCGTACGCGCGTTGTCCCGTCCTTTAACATTGATGGCATGAATAAGGCTTTGAGTGTCATAACCGGCCTTTAAACGCTCATTATACATGTTAATGCTTTCAATATCTGAAACTTCATCGATACTTTTAACAGGATAGTTAGTCATTCCAATTTCTTCACCATTATATATATATGGTGTGCCATGCATTAAATGGAGAATAATTGCAAACATCTTAGCTGATTGAATCCGATATTCTTGGTCGTTACCCCAACGCGAAATTACTCGCGGAATATCGTGATTTTCCCAAAAAAGGCTATTCCAGGCATGATTAAAGTCTATGTCAGTTTGCCATTTAACTAAAACTTTTTTGAGTTCTCCTAAATTCAAAGGGCGTAAATCCCATTTTTCTTTACCGGCTTGTTGATCTAAACTCTGATTTTCAAATTGAAAAACCATTGATAGTTCATGGCGTCCTGGATCGGAATATTCTTCGGCAATTTTAGGAGTAGAATTCCAGGTTTCACCAACAGTCATAAGATTCTTACTTCCAAAAGTTTTCTTATTCATTTCTTGCAGATAAGGATGAAGCATCGGGCCATTTTCACGGATTAATTTATCGGGATCTTTACCAATTAATTCAATTACATCCATCCGAAAGCCGCCGATTCCTTTGTCAATCCAGAAATTCATCATATCGTAGATTTTTTGACGTAAAATAGGATTTTTCCAATTTAGATCAGGCTGTTGATCTGCAAAAAAGTGTAAATAGTATTGACCAGTTTTTTCATCAAGTTTCCATGCAGATCCTGAAAAAGCTGATTTAAGCTCATTTGGTTCATGCCCATCAACGGGATCTCGCCAAATATAATAATCGCGATAAGGATTATCCTTGCTTTTTCTAGCTTCAATAAACCATTTATGCTGGTCTGAAGTATGATTAACGACTAGATCCATGACAATTCTAATGCCACGTTTTTTTGCTTCAGAAATTAATTTGTCCATGTCAGCCATTGTGCCATATTGAGGATCAATTGCTTCATAGTCGGAAATATCATAACCGTTGTCAACTTGAGGTGATTGATAAACAGGGGAGAGCCAGATTGCATCAATTCCTAATTTTTTTAAATAATCTAGTCTAAATGTAATACCTTTTAAGTCCCCAATCCCATCACCATTGCTATCTTGAAAAGACTTAGGGTAAACTTGATAAACAACTGCTTTTTTCCACCAGGGTGTCATTTTTTATTCCTCCAATAAAATATCTCTAATTTGATTATCCTACATTGTAAGCGGTTTACAAGAGGAGGATGGCTGTTATCGATATCAAAAAAGATCAGGTCTTAAGAACCTGATCTTATGTTTTAATCTAAATTTTCACCATTTGAAGCAATAACTTTTTTATACCAGTAATATGAATCCTTTGGATAACGCTTTAAGCTACCATTACCACGATCATCACGATCTACATAGACAAAACCGTAGCGTTTCTTCATTTCGCCTGTTCCGTTAGAAACGAGGTCAATTGCGGACCACATGGTATAGCCCATTAAATCTACACCATCAATTTCAACAGCATCTTTCATAGATTTAATTTGAGCTTTTAAATATTTAATCCGATAGTCATCGTGTACTTGATGATCGCTAGTTAATTCATCGGACCATCCAAGGCCATTTTCGACTACCCAAAGTGGCTTATGATATCTTTCCCATAATTCGTTTAAGCCAATTCTTAATACATCTGGATCAGTTGCCCAGCCCCAAGCATTAGTTTCAAGGTAAGGATTAGTAATATTACCAGCATTAACATTACCGCTAGCTGTGGCATCATTTTCATGAACAGTTAATACATTGGAAGTATAACAAGAAAAACTTAAAAAGTCGCAAGGATATTTTTTAAGCAATTCATAGTCTTCTGGAGTATCGTTGAGTTTAATACTATCACGTTCATACTTTTTAAGTCGACTAGTAGGGTAGTAGCCAAGCATTTGAACGTCAGAGTAGAAAAGCATTTCTTGCTTAGCTTTCATTACTAAAAGTTGATCCTGAGGATCACATGTATAAGGATAAATAGCACTGTAGGCTAACATCATCCCAACCTGATTATTAGGATCAATTTCATGAGCGCGTTTAACTACTTTGCTGCTAGCAACGAATTGATTGTGTGCTCCTTGAGCTCGATTTTGTTCACTACCATCGATAAGACCGCCACCCATATAAGGGGCCATGTCCATTGCGTTAATTTCATTAAATGTCAGCCAGTATTTAACTTTACCTTTGTAGTAATTCATCACAATATCTGCATAATGAGCAAAAGCATCTATCAAATGACGATCTTTCCAGCCCCCAAATTGCGTAATCAGTGAGAGAGGGGTTTCATAATGGGAGAGAGTTACTAAAGGTTCAATCCCATATTTCGCGCATTCATCAAATATTTTATCGTAAAACTCTAAGCCTTCTTCATTTGGCTTCTCATCATCACCATTTGGTAAAATTCTGGACCAATTCATCGAAAGTCTAAAGACATCAAAGCCCATGTCAGCTATTAATTTGATATCTTCTTTGTAATGATGATAAAAATCAGTTCCTTGATGACTGGGGTAATAGTAATCATCAAGAATTTGGGGAATGGCGCCTTCAGGAAGCTTAAATTCATCTGCTCCCCAAACAAGAGGAGTAGCGCCAGTTTCACCATTTGGCTTTTTCCAAGTAACTTTTCTAGGTTCACTATTTGAGCCGTTAGTTAAAACATCAACAGCATTTAAGCCTTTTCCACCTTCATTGTAGCCACCTTCGTATTGGTTAGCGGCACTTGCGCCACCCCAAGTAAACTTTTTATTTAGCATCTAATACCTCTAAAATCTATTATTCTCTAAAACCGTATAATCGCGTTGATCATAACGATTTCTGCTTGTAGAGTATTCAATTGGTTGACCGTTTGTTAGCCAAACAATTTGCTCTAATTCAAGCATGGGATCATCTTTTTTGGCATTTAGGTATTTTTGATCGTATTCGCTTGATTTTGCCGCACGAATTTTACGATAAGCGTGACCAAATTTAAGATGAAGCGTATGATGCATGTATTCATAAATAGAATTATGAAGAATTTCATCATTTAAGTTAGGAACTAAAGTAACAGGCATGTAAGTATGTTCAATGATAAACGGTAAATCATCTACAATTCTCAAACGGACAATATCATAGACTGGGTCCGAAGATTTTAAGTCGAGATTTTTTTGGATTTGTTCACTGGGAAATTCGACAGAAAAATGTAAAATTTCACTTTTAACATTACTTGATCCAAGTTGCTTTTTAAGTCCCATAAACATATTCGCAGGAGAGTCGATGCTGCTTTTAATAGGGATGTTGCTAGAAACAAAAGTACCTAGACCAGATTGTTTATATACTAGTCCTTGTCTTTCTAAGCCATCTAAAGCTTTTTTAACAGTTAATCGACTAACGCCAAATTCCTTAGCTAAAGTTTCTTGATCTGGAAGGGGGAGACGACTAGTATAAGTACCGTCATTAATTCTTTGGCTAATTATCTTGGCAATTTCTAAATATTTTGCATGTGTCATGTTTTTCATCCGATTTCTATTTAAGTTTTGAAAATTTGAATAGTCATCGCTCAATACCTAAGTAAAAAGAGATGCTACTGACTCTATTTATCTTAGCATGTCAATAACATCTCTTCAGCTTATTCGGCTTTTAATTTTGAAATTCCTTCTTCAATTGCGTCATCACAATCAATTGGTAATCTCAAAATCATTTGTCCATCAAGTTCAATTCCTTTTGGAATTTGAATAACACAAGGGAAGTGATAGCCATGATGGGCCTTTGTTTCATTATCGACATAAACTGAAACTTGTCCATCAGCACTTACCCCAATTTTAAAATGATGATTATTATGATCGAATTCATTAACGATTTTTACTTCTTCATTCATTATTAAAACCTCTTTTTATTTTGTAGCACCTTTTGCTTCTTGAGCTTTTTTAGCAGCTTCACGTTTAAGCAAAATGTTGTCGTATTTCTTAGCAAATGGCCAGTAAATCAAAGTTGAAATAACTAGGGTACATGCCTGCCATACGGCCATCTTCCAACCACCGATTAAGGCACCTGATATAATCGCTGGTACTGTCCAAGGACAAGCGAAACCATTCAATGGAGGTACGATACCGGTTTTGATTACAAAGTAAGTTGAAGCAGCAACTACAACTGGAGTTAAGAAGAATGGAATAGCAAGGAATGGGTTCATAACAATTGGTAAACCGAAGAGGAATGGTTCGTTAATGTTAAAGATACCAGGTACTAATTCCAATTTACCAATTGATTTAAGTTGGATAGACTTAGCGGCCACTACAGTAAAAATGATTAAACCAATGGTAATACCTGAACCAGTTAAGTTAATAAAGTTGTTGTAAAATTCGTTAGTAACAACGTGGGCACCGTTGGCAATCGTTAATTTACCAGCTTTGTACAATTGAGCATTATCGAATGAGTTGGCTTGAAGCATTGGACCAGCTAATGAACCAACAATCAAACCACCGTGAACACCAAAGAACCAGAAGAATGGAACTAAGAATCCAATTGCTAAGGCTCCACCGAATGAATCAGAAATACCTTGTAGAGGGATTTGTAAAGTGGTGTAAACCCATTGTAAGAAGTCGGTATGTGCAAATGCGTTAAATGCTGCATAAATGAACATTGCACCAATCAAGATAATACCTGATGGAATCATCGCGGTAAATTGGTTAGAAACTGCAGGTGGAACTTGCTTAGGAAGCTTGATTGTCCAACCAGCCTTCATAATGCTTGAGTAAATCCAACCAACAAGTAAACCACAGATGATTGCGGCAATCATTCCGTCTCCACCAAGCCAAGTGATGTTAACAACCCCGGTTACTGGAGCTTCAAGGAAAGTTTGCATAGCATGAGGCAATTTATCAATGTTTTCAGTAACAGTTTTTGCAGACATAACTACATCGTTACCGTTTTTAATACCGCTAGTTAAAGCAGTCTTAAGTGGGTTAGCAATGTTCAAAGTTTGAAGCATTAAGAAAGTTGCACAGGAAGTAAGACCTGGAGCAAGTGGTTCATAACCTTCATTTTTTACATAAATATAGGCAATACCAATTGATGCCCAAAGTGACATAACGTTGAAAGTTACAGTGTATGCTTGGTTAAAGAATGCACCCCAGCCAGAAGCGTTAACTGCGTTGGCCCATGATTGGACAGGCAAGTTTCCTAAAAGCAGGAAAATTGATCCAATAATGATAAATGGTAAAGTATAAATCATACCATTTTGCAAAGCCGTGATTGCCTTCGTATTAACAAATTTCATAACAGGAGGCAAAATATGTTGATTAACAAAAGTTGAGACTTTTGATTGTTTTTGTTCAGCCATTATAATTCATCTCCATTATCTTTAAGTATTTTTTGGAACCAATAGAAGGACTTCTTTGGTACACGTTTTAAATCTTTCAAATCGTGATTACTACGATTTACGTAAACTGCCCCGTATCTTTTTTCCATATCGGCATGAGAGCTAGGGATATCGATTAAGCCCCAGCCAAGATAACCCAGAACTTTTGCACCATCTAAGAAAATTGAATCTTTCATTGCCTTAATATGTTCTTCGTGATAAGCAATTCTTGCATCATCTTCAATCATGTTCTTACCATCCCAAGTTTCTTTAAGACCAATTCCATTTTCAATTGGAAAAATAGGGATACGGTAATAGTTGTACATGGTCGTAATAGCATTTCTGAGGCCTAAAGGATCAATTGCCCAACTCCAGTCATTTGTTTTAACAAATTTGGCTTGAACGCCACCTTGATTAAGATAGCGGTTAGGCGCTTCACCTTCAGGAATTTTTCTAGCAGATAGTACCCAAGAAGAGTAGTAAGAAAAGGCAAGGAAGTCAGCTTTAGCTTTTTTCATTATTTCTAAATCTTCATTAGTAATATCCATCTTAATATTATGAGTCTTAGCATATTGCATTACTTCTGGTGAATAACCCCGTCCAGTATCAGCATCATAAATATTAAAGTTTAAAAATTCTTGCACCTGTTTTGCTGCCCAAACATCTTCTGGATTACTAGTTTCAGGATAGATCTGTTGGTAAGCAAGCATTCCGCCAATTTTGACATCGTCATAGTTCTCATGAATATAATTAGCAAGATAAACATGCGCTACCATAGTATGATGGAAAATTGTATACATATCGTCTAAAGATTTGTCACCTTTTTCATATCCAGAAATATTGAATACTTCATCTTGGAAATAGAGGTTATGTTCATTAAAGACAATCCAATATTTAACTCTGTCAGAAAAATGGTCAATCATTTTTTTGCCAAATCTTATAAAGGCATCTACCACGTGTCGAGACATAAAGCCGTTATACTTTTTAGCTAAATGAAGTGGCATATCGAAGTGGTAAAGACAAACCATCGGTTCAATTCCACGTTTAAGCATAGAATTGATTAAGCGATCATAAAATTCAATTCCTTTTTGATTAAATTCGCCATCACCGTCAGGGCAAACTCTAGACCATGAAATTTGAATACGATACATATTCATATTCATATCTTTCATTAAATCTAAATCTTCATCGTATCTGTGATATTCATCAATTGCTACATGCCAATCGGTTGTGTTTTCAGTAGCAGGTCGGACATCATAAACGGACAAACCTTTGCCATCTTCATTCCAAGCTCCTTCAGTTTGCATACTTGAAACTGAATTACCCCAGAAGAATGAAGATGGTAATGTACGCTCTTCAGTCATAATTTAATATCTCCTCTGTAAGCACTTTCAATAATTTACAAATAAAGTGTAGCGCTTTCTTTAACAAAAATAAATACCGTTTTTATTAAAAGTATATATTTTTTATAAAACAAAAAGAAAAGCCTGATATATCAAGCTTTTCAAATCTTAATTATTTATTAAGTTCCTGCTCAAAATCTGCAACTGCTCCTCGGAGATTGGCGTCGCTTTTTAGTTTACATAAAACAATATTCGGCTGAACCGTTGCTATTTCTATAGAAGAACAAATTTTTTGGATTTCTTCATTAAGAAGAGGGATTAATTCAGGATTATTGGAAATTCCTCCTCCAAGAACAATTTTTTCTGGATCAAAACTGTGTTGGGTGTTAAAAATTGCAAGGGCTAAAGAATGAATCAAAGTCTGACGCTCTTTTTTTGCAATTTTGTCTCCTTGATCTGCTAATGCAAAAACGGTTTTTCCATCTAAATTGGAATTTGTTTGTTCATTATATCTTTTAGCCATTGCGACGGGAGAGGCGAGAGTACTCAACTGCTTGCCGTTAATGATCATATAGCCGAATTCTCCACCATACAAATGAGCTCCATGCCAAATTTTATGATCAATAATCAGTGCACCACCAATTCCTGTTCCAATTACAAAAAAGGCCATGCTGCTACAGCCTTGTCCGCCACCTTCAGCAAGTTCTCCTAAAGCAGCTGAATTTGCGTCATTTTCGATACTAACGGGTAAATCAAATCTTTTTTGTAATTCATCAACTATTTTAAAATTATGAATGTAAGGGATGGCACTTGCTCCACGAATAATGCCGGCACTTTTATCTACCGCTCCAGGGGCTGAGATAGCCACGCCTTTAATAGATGTTTTCTTTTTTATGTTATTTACTTCATTAGTAAGAATAGTATAGAATTCTTCCAATTCTTTTGGCGTTTTGACAGCATGAATATCTTGAAGTTGATTGTTTTTCCAAGTAGCAATTTTAATAGTAGTTCCACCAATATCTATCACAGCTAAATTCATAGTTTTCTCCTTAAAAATATATACTTTTAATAGAATGATAATTTCTAATGTAACCGTTGTCAATCATCCATAAGTCATTTTGATAAAGTTGAAAATTCCAAGTGCTTTTATTTGAACTAGGATTGTATTCGACATACACTATAACTGAATTAAGAAAAAACTATTGTTTAGGAGGTTTATTATTATGGCAGATTATGAAAAAAGACAATTGAGAGCTTTGGACAGATTAGCAAAGAAGATTTCAGATGCTGACAGCCACTTAACTAGAATTGAAGACAGTTTGGATGACGAACGTCACCGCACTGCTCAACACGAAACTATTAAGGACATCAAGTCAATCTTGAAGCATGCTCGTAAAGTTGACAAGTATGAAGACAAGATCTTGGAACGTAAAGGTGAAGGTCGTAAGGGTTCACCAGAAGATCACTACGTATATCTTAAAGATGAAGAACCAGTAATGGAAGATTTGAAGAAAGAATACCGTGAACTTGACAAGAAGCTTAAGGGCTTGAATGATGAAGATGGTTATGACATCAAGCGCTTCAGAGCAGAACACCACTACATTGAAAAGTCTAAGAAGATCCTTGAAAAAGCTGGAAAGTTAAAGTAATTAATTGTTATTAATAAAAATACTTGGTTTGTGCTAAAATGAACCAAGTATTTTTTTGTTTGGATATTGTTTTACGTGGTTTTAGCTTATAATAGAAATAAGTGATAATTGATGTAAATATAAATAGACTTGGAGTGCATAATGAAAAAAAGAATGTTAGTTGGTATTACTGCATTACTCGTTACAACTCTACTTGCAGGATGTAGTAATATAAAGTTTGATAAAGATGGAATTAGATTCGGGTCTTCTTCTAAAGTTGAAGAAAAAGCGGCTAAAAAATCAAGCTCTAAATCAAGTTCATCATCAACTGCAAAGACAGTAAAAAAGGCAGCAGTTAAGCCAAGTAAAATCAAAGATAAGAAAAAGAGTAAAACAAGCTCTGAGCCTAAAAAGACAAAAAAGAAGAAAAAAGTCGTAAAAAAGGTCAATTCAAAAAAGAAAAAAGTAGCTACTTTATGGACAAGTAAAAAAGATCAACAATTAAGTAATTTTGTTGCTAGTTGGAGTCAAAACCTTCAACAACAATATCAAAAGTATGATGGACAAAATTCTCTAAAAGCTATTAATGGACTGTCTTATCCAGATGTGTTTACTCAACGAAGCTTTACACTAAATAATAGGAATATTGAATTGCGCTGGTCGCCAAAAGGCAAGAATATTGCTCAATATAATGTGGTAGCAATCTATAATGATAATTTCAAAGATAAGAACTGGCATTTGACCTATCTATTTTGTTTACACAATAAAAAACCGATTGTCTTATTGGAACAAGGTCATAATACTAATCCAATTATTGTGACTGTAGCTAAAGATTCCGTTTTAAAGAATGGCTTTGCAAAAATTGCCAATAGTCGATAATATCAATTATGTAAAGTTGGAGACGTGAGAGCGTCTTTTTATTTTTGAAAAAATTGCATAGAATACATATATATTTTGTAATTTATTTTAAATGAAAGGATTGAAAAGATGAGAATTACAGTTTATTTAACCGGGGGCATTGCGGATTATAAAGCTGTTGAGGTTATTAGAAAACTTGAGAAAGAAAATCATGAAGTTAGAGTAGTAATGACTAAGAATGCTGAACATTTTGTTACAAGTCATACTTTGGCAGCTTTGACTAAATATCCTGTTTTAGATGACCTTTGGAAAAGAGAAAATGAATCTAGTATTCCCCATGTCCATTTAGCTAGATGGACTCAATTAGCTCTTGTTGTTCCAGCTAGTGCTGACTTTATTGCAAAAGTTGCTAATGGAATCGCTGATGATGCGGCTACAACGACTCTTTTAGCTACAGGCGCTCCTAAATTAGTAGTACCAGCTATAAATGATCAAATGTGGGATAATCCAGCCACACAGCGAAATATTGCTCAATTAAAGCAAGATGGCATTCAAATAATGGAACCTGTTGTAGGGATGCTGGCTGAAGGATATAGTGCCAAAGGAAGAATGCCAGAAGTCGATGATATTGTTAATTGGGTAAATCAACAAATTGTATCTGATAAAGCCTTATCAGGTAAAAAAGTAATTGTTACAGCTGGTGGTACTATTGAAGCCATTGATCCCGTTAGATATATCGGTAATCGTTCTAGTGGTAAAATGGGGATTGCAATTGCAGAAGCTTTTAGTAATGCCGGGGCTGATGTAAGTTTGATTTATGGTAATATTAGCATTTCTCTTCCTAAAAATCCTAATATTAATTTGATTCATGTCGAAAGTTCTGAGGATATGCTTCAAGCTGTTAAAGAGAAATTTAAAGATGGGGATGTTTTAGTAATGGCTGCAGCTGTGGCTGATTGGCAGATGGAAAAAGTTTCTGATCATAAGTTGAAAAAACACCAGGATGCTAATAGTCTAGATTTACATTTGGTTAAAACTAAAGATATTTTAAAAGAAGTGAGCCAAGGTAAACAAGAAAATCAATTAGTTATCGGATTTGCAGCAGAAACTAATGACTTAATAGAAAATGCAACCAAGAAACTCCAAAAAAAGGGTGCAGATTACATTGTGGCTAATGATGTATCTAAGGACGTTTTTGGAAATGATCAAGATCAAGTTACTATCTTAAAAAAAGAAGGAGAAAAAGAAAATTGGCCACGCATGAGTAAAATTAAAATCGCTAATAAATTAGTAGAAATGATAAAAAGCATATTGTAATAAAACTGTAATATAACACAAAAAATACTAAAACCACGAAGAAATAGTGTTGATTTCAAGCTTATAATTTATTTGATAACATAACTTTTGTTATGTGCGTATAGTCTTAACTTGTTTTATTAGCTAAATGAGGTATTATTGTTTGTGGGAATTAAGAGACTGAGGAGAAAGAGTTGACGAGTTAGAAAGTCAGCCCTTTCTTTTTTTGTCTAAAAATATTTTATACGTTTGTCTAGTGATCTTAGATTTAAAAGTGCTGTAAACACAGATCTTAATTAAGAGATGATTATTCAAATAACACTGTTGATTTATTCTATGGTTAGTGTAAGCTATATTAGGTATATAAATTTAAATATTTGCCGATTAAGTATATTTACATAGGAATTAAGAATCACCAGAGACATTGAAATAATATGCGAGGTGAAGCTATATGAGTGTAGATAATACACTAACTTTAAATAATGGAATTAAGATTCCAAAAGTTCAACTTGGAACTTGGTTAATGAATAACGATGAAGTTAAAAGAGCAGTTCAACAAGCTGTAAAAATAGGTTATCGTGGATTTGATACTGCAAAAGATTATGGTAATGAATTGGGAGTTGGCAAAGGAATTTGGAATTCTGACATTGAACGTAGTGAATTATTCTTGACTACAAAAATTCCTACTAATGTTAAGGATTATAAAAATACCAAGCGAGCTATTGATGAAGCCTTAACTACGTTTGGATTGGATTATATTGATTTATTGCTAATTCACTCCCCACAGCCTTGGATTGAAGTTAATCGAGTTAGTGATCGCCATTTTGAAGGTAATCTAGAAAATTGGCAGGCTATGGAAGAAGCTCTGAAAGCTGGTAAAGTACGGGCAATTGGGGTTTCAAATTTTTTAAAAGAAGATGTTGATAATATTTTAAAAAACGGAGAGATAATTCCTGCAGTTAATCAAATTGAAGTGAATGTAGGGCATACGCCATGGGATTTGATGAAATATTGTCAAAGTCAAGGAATGCTCATTGAAGCATACTCTCCTTTAGCTCATGGCAGATTATTGACCAATTCTAAAATTAAAGAGTTTGCTAAAAAATATAGAGTATCTCCAGCCCAACTGATGTTAAAATATGATCTACAGTTGGGATGTGTCGTCCTTCCAAAAAGTGATGATATTGACGAAATGAAGCAAAATCTTGAATTAGATTTTACAATTAATTCCAGAGATATGGACCAGTTGAAACGTTTAGAATTATAGTAAAAAGTCTAGCTTAGCTAGGCTTTTTGTTAATGGAAGAAAGTGAGATAATGAAAAATAATAGGTGGGTGATAGTGTGAGAGAAATAAAATTAATTGCGGTTGATATTGATGGTACTTTGGTGAATTCTAAAAAAGAAATTACTCCTTCAGTAAAAGAAGCAATCCAAAAGGCTAAGGAAAACGGAAAGAAGATTGTAATCTGTACTGGACGCCCATTGTCTGGTGCTCAACGTTATTTAAATGAGTTAGGACTTAATCATCAAGATAATCAATATGTGGTTAGCTTTAATGGGGCAGTCGTTGAATCGACTAATGGAGAAGTAATTTTCAAAAAGGGGTTGGATTATCAAGAATACATTGATTTAGAAGCGATTGCTCGAAAATTAAATCTCCATTTTCATGCAGTAAGCTTGGATCGTCTGTATACTGCAAATAGAAATATAGGTCATTATACGATTTATAATTCTCGCGTAGTAAAATTAGAGGTGGCTTATCGAACTCCGGAGGAAATGAAAAAAATTCCGATTATTAAATGTATGTATATTGATGAGCCCAAATATTTGGATAGTAAATTAACTAGCCCATTATTTGATTCAATGAAAAATCGAGTTGTATTTTCAAAAACTGAGCCGTTTTATTATGAAGCGACTGCTGCAGGCGTAGATAAAGGAAGCGGCTTAAAAACTCTGTGTGATTATTTAGGAATAAAACAAGAAAATGTGATGGCTTTAGGTGATCAAGCTAATGATATGCCAATGCTAAAATATGCTGGTCTTGGTGTAGCTATGGGGAACGCTGTAGAAGTTACGAAAAAGATAGCTGATAAAGTTACTACTGATTGTGATCATAACGGGGTAGCAAAAGCAGTTAATGAAATTTTGTAAAAGGAGTAAAAGATGAAAAAAGCAAAAATTTTGATTTTAGGTGAAGTAAACGATGATGCACTTGCTGAATTGAAGGAAAAATGTGAAGTAGTAAAGGGGCCTGAAGGTCATCGCATTGAAGATGATCGTCAATGGGTAATTGATCATATTGCCGATTATGACGGTGTAATTGTTGCAAAAATGTGGTTTGATAAAGAAATGTTAGATCATGCTAAGAATTTAAAAATTATATCTACTTATGGTGTGGGCTACGACCATGTAGATGTTGAATATGCCAAAAGCAAAGGCATTGTTGTTTCAAATTGTCCTGTTAGTGTCCGTCGCCCTACGGCTGAATTAGCCTTAACCTTAATTTTAGCATGTGCTAGACGTCTTCACTTTTATGATCATTCAATCAGAGAGGGAGTATTTTTAGATACTGGTAATTATGATAACCAAGGATTTAATATTGAAGGGAAGACCTTAGGAATCTTTGGAATGGGGAGCATAGGTCAACTAGTAGCCCAATTTGCTCAAGCTTTAGGAATGAAGATAATTTATCACAATCGCCATCAATTGAATGAAGATATTGAAAAGAAATTAAAGGCCAAGTATGTTGATTTTGATACATTGATTAAAGAAGCAGATTTCTTGAGTTTGCACGCACCTTTGACTAATGAAACTGAACATATTATTGATAAAGATGTATTTAAGAAAATGAAGAAGAATGCATTTTTAATTAATACAGCACGTGGAGCATTAGTAAATGAGGCAGACTTGCTTGATGCCTTAAAGCATGGAGAGATTGAAGGAGCAGGTTTAGATGTATTTGAAGGTGAGCCATATATTAATCCTGAATTTTCTAAATTAGATAATACAATTTTGACGCCTCATGTTGGTTCTGCTACTCATGTTGGCCGTTATAATTTAACTAAAGAAGCTGCTGACAATATTATTTCATTCTTTGTTGATCAAAAAGCAATTAATCAGGTTAATTAACAATAAAAATAACCGTACTCAATTGAGTACGGTTTACTTTTTATTCAGTTTCTACTTTAGCATTTTTTGATTCTAATTGACTGTGATTGTATCCATAAGCAAAGTAAAGAATAATTCCAATAACTAACCAAATCCCGGCCATAATAAATACATCTTTATTTAATTGACATATCATGAAGATACAGAATAATCCAGAAATAACAGGAATTACTGGATAGCCCGGAACTTTGAAACCATCATTAGTAATATCAGTTCGCTTTCTTAATTTCAAAATACCGAAACTTACTAATGTGAAGGCGAATAAAGTTCCAAAACTAACCAAATTAGTTAATTGTTCTACTGAGAAGAATGCTGCCCCTAAGGCGATAATAATGGTTACTACCACCAATGCAATTTGTGGCGTGTTGCGTTTGTCATCAAATTTACTCAAGTGGTGTGGCAATAATCCGTCTCGTGCCATTGCATAAATTAAACGAGAGCTGGAGTAGATCATACTTAGCATCATCGTAGCCATTCCCAGCATTGCACCCAAAGCTAACAATTCTGCAATCCAATTTTGATGAACATATTGAAGAGCAAAGGATACCGGGTTGGCCACGTTAAGGTCGGTGTAATTTACCATCCCGGTCAAAACAATAGATACACCCATGTAAAGAATTACAGCTACTGCCAAGGTTCCAATAATACCAATTGGCATATTCTTTTGAGGATTTTTAACTTCAGCAGCTGAAGATGAAATAACGTCAAATCCTAAAAAGGCAAAGAAAACAGTTGTTGCACCTTTAATTACCCCAGACATTTTATAAGGTAAAAATGGTGTGTAATTAGCAGGTTTGATAAATTGGAGACCAACAAAAATAAAAATTAGAATAATAGCAATTTTTAGGACAACTGCTAAATTATTAATCTTAATAGAATTCTTCATTCCCTGCGCTAATAAAAGAGCGATTAAAATGATGACAGCGACAGCGACAACATCAAAATATACTCCTTTAGATGGATTGAAAGGACCTGAGAGAGCTTTTGGAAGGTGTAGACCAAAAGGTTTAATGAATGAAGTAAAGTAAGAGGACCATCCAGCAGCTACTGTTGCCACAGACAGCATGTATTCTAAAACTAAAGCCCACCCCATTAGCCAACCAACAAATTCACCATAGATGATGTTACCATAAGAATAGGCACTCCCTGCAACAGGGATGGAAGAAGCGAATTCTGCATAACACATTCCAGCTAAAGCACAAATGATGGCCGCAAATAAAAATGATAAACTCACTCCTGGCCCAGCAGTGTTAGCTGCAACAGTTCCTGGAAGGATAAATATTCCTGTTCCAATTACAGCTCCTACTCCCATTGCAATTAAATCAAAAGCTGATAATGTCCGGGAAAATTTTATATCTTTTCCCAAATATGTCTTAACATGTTGCTTTCGAAAAATATTCCATTTCATAAATTTTCTACCCCTTATCTGCAATTATGTTTTTTAATTCGATTTTTGTACCAATAGTAGCTAAAGTAAAAAATCCCAATAATAAAAAATGTAATCACTACTAGTGAGTATTCTTCGAAGATTAAAACTATCTGTTCCCATTGAGCGCCCATGTAAGAACCTAGAAAGATTAAAATACTGTTCCAGATTAAACTGCCCAAAGTAGTTAAAGTTAAAAATGTTCGCATATTAACTTTAGCGATTCCAGCTGGAATTGAGATTAAACTTCGAACTACAGGAATGCAGCGTCCAAAAAAGATAGCTTTAACCCCATGTTTATCAAACCAAGCAATTGATTTTTTTACATCATCTTTTTTAAATCCAAGACGCTTAAACATGTTATGATTAAACAGTTTCTCGAGACGGTCTGCATTTAGCAGTGTTCCAATCCAATATAAAATTAAAGCCCCCACTACTGCTCCAATGGTGGAAGCAATAATTAATCTAAAAGTAGTCATACTAGTTTTGGAAGTCATAAATCCACTAAAGGACAGAATTACTTCTGAAGGAATTGGTGGAAATACATTTTCAATGGCAATTAGCAATGCAACAGCTAAATAACCAAAATGATCGATAAATGAAAAAATTAATGCGGTCATTAAAAACTCCTTAATGTAAAAAACTTATTAATAATATAGCAAAATTTTAAGAAGATAACCATTTAATTGAGCAATTTGAATAGATTTTTATAAATTTCATGTTAAAATTTGTAATGCACTTTTTGTGAGGTGAGAAGATGGCAACGGAATTAATTGAAAATAAGTTGAAGCTTTTACCGGAAAAGCCAGGTTGCTATTTAATGAAGGATATTAATGGCACCGTAATTTATGTGGGAAAATCTAAGAATCTTAAAAATCGTGTACGGTCCTATTTTAAGAGTAAGCAAGTAGGGCGACGTAAGGAATTAGTTAAAGAAATTCGTGATTACGATATCATCACTGTATCTACCGATAAAGAGGCTTTTTTATTAGAGATTACTTTAATTAAAAAATATCAGCCTTATTACAATGTTCAATTAAAACAAGGAACCGGATATCCTTATATTGAAATAACGCATGAGCATGACCCACAAACTAGATTAACTAGTGTGGTTCATAAAGATGGTGGCTATTATTTTGGCCCTTATCCTAATGTATATGCAGCTCAGGCAACTTTAAAATTTATTCAAAAAGTTTTTCCATTAAGACGTTGTCATGGCAAACAAGGACGACCATGTCTTTATTATCATATGGGACAATGTCTAGGAGCTTGTTTTAAAGATGTGCCTAAGGAAGTTTACGATGAGCAGATCCAGAAGATTAAACGCTTTTTGAATGGTGATATTGCCTCCGTTAAGCAAGATTTGATTCAAAAAATGCAAGAGGCTTCCACTAATTTGGAGTTTGAACGAGCTGCTGAAATTCGAGATCAGCTTAAATATATAGAAGAAACGGTTGAAAAACAGAAGATTATTTCTAATGATAGTACACAAAGAGATATCTTTAATTTCTATGTTGATAAGTCTTGGATTTCAATTCAAATTTTCTTCTTTAGGCAGGCAAAATTATTAAGAAGAGAAACTAGGATGTTTGCATTAACTGATGAAAATGATCCTGAGGATGAATTTGCATCGTTTATTGCTCAATTTTATAATCAAAAAAATCGAGTTTTACCTAAGGAGATTTTGGTTCCAGAAGGGCTGGATAATGAAGGATTGGCAGAAATTTTGGGTGTGAAAGTTAGAACGCCAAAAAGAGGACAAAAAAGAGAATTACTCACTATGGCTAAAGAAAATGCCAAATTGAAGCTTGATGATAAGTTTCGTTTATTGGAATTGGGGAACCGAAAGACTAAAGGAGCCCAAAAAGAAATTTTTGATGCTCTATCGCTTCCTTATGGGCATGTGATCGAAAGTTTTGACCATTCACATATTCAGGGGGCTGATCCGGTTTCTGCTTTAGTAGTGTTTAAAGATGGTGAGCCGGATAAGACAGCTTATCGTAAGTTTAAGTTAAAAGGTGAAGTTGAGCATCAAAATGGAGCAGATGAGTTAAGGAATACTCGTGAAGTGGTTCGCCGACGTTATGGACGTCTTTTAAAAGAGCATAAAAAGATGCCTGATTTAATTTTGATGGATGGTGGGCAAATTCAAGTTGAAGCTTGTCAGGATGTTTTAAGAAATGAGCTAAATTTAGATATTCCAGTCGCAGGAATGGTAAAAGATGACAAGCACCGCACTAATCACTTGATTTATGGAGATCCATTTAATGGAAATCCGTATCGTTTAATTCCACTTGATCCGAAGTCCCAGGGTTTTTATTTAATGACGCGAATTCAAGATGAAGTGCATAGATTTGCGATTACTTTTCATAGACGGACTCATGCGAAAAATGCTCTTTCTAGTAAGTTAGATTCAATTAAGGGAATTGGTCCTAAGAGTCGAAACAAACTTTTAAGAAAATTTGGGTCACTTAAAAAGATTAAAGAGGCTTCTATTGACGAATTACGGGATGCAGGATTGACCTTGACTCAAGCTCAAACTGTAAAATTAACTCTCTGATCTGATCAAGTCCCCATTAAGGGTGTTTCTGTGGTATAGTTAATTAGTTAGAATAGACGGAAGGAGAAGAGACATGCCAACATTTGTAGATCAAACAAAAATTGAAGTTCAAGCCGGTAAAGGCGGCGATGGTATGGTCGCTTTCCGCCATGAAAAATACGTTCCAAATGGCGGACCAGCTGGCGGTGATGGTGGCCGTGGTGGTAGTATCATCTTTGTAGCTGATAGTGGTTTGCGTACTTTGATGGATTTTCGTTATCGAAGAAAATTCAAAGCTGATAATGGCGAAAACGGTAGAATTAAATCTCAATATGGTCGTGGCGCTAAGGACTTATATTTAAAAGTTCCAGTTGGTACAACAGTTTATGACTTTGAAACTGGAGAAGTAATTGGCGATTTAGTAGAAAATAAACAAGAATTAGTTGTGGCTCATGGGGGCCGCGGAGGTCGTGGTAACATTCACTTTGCAACGAGTGTAAATACTGCACCTGAAATTGCTGAAAATGGTGAACCAGGTGAAGATCGTGTTCTACGCTTAGAACTTAAGATGCTTGCTGACGTAGGATTAGTTGGTTTTCCTTCAGTTGGTAAATCAACTTTACTTTCTGTAGTAACCAAAGCAAAGCCAAAGATTGCCTCTTATTCATTTACTACTTTAACCCCTAATTTAGGAATGGTAATTTTGCCTGATGGACGTGATTTTTCAATGGCAGACTTACCAGGATTAATTGAAGGTGCAAGCCAAGGAGTTGGACTAGGAATTCAATTCTTACGTCACATTGAACGAACTAAAGTGATTTTGCACTTAGTGTCAATGGATCCTAATAATGGAAGAGAAGCAATTGAAGATTATCACACAATTAGAAATGAGCTGGCTAGCTATGATCAAGACTTATCTAAAAAGCGTGAATTGATTGTTGCTACTCAAATGGATATTCCAGGTTCTGAAGAAAAATTGGCAGAGTTTAAAAAGGCCTTAAAGGCAGAAGATAATAATGAACCTGTTTATGCCATTTCCAGCGTAACTCATAAAGGCGTAGATAAGTTGATGCAAGATGCAGCTACTCTAGTTGAAGAAGTTGAAAAACAAAAGCAAGAAGAGCCTAAAGTTACTCAAAAGACTAGAGAATACAAATATCAAGCACCTAAGAAAAATGAATTTACTGTTGAAAAAGTTGGCGATCACGAATATGTAGTTAAGGGTGCTAGCTTAGAAAGATTAGTTCAAATGACTAACTTGGATCACCAAGATGGTATTATGCGTTTGGCAAGAAAGCTTAAGAATTTAGGTGTGGATGACGCTTTACGTGCCAAGGGTGCTGTTGATGGTGATGATGTTGCAATCGGTGACTTTAGTTTTGAATTTGTACAATAGTAGAGTGTAGAGAAGTTTGAAAATATGAAAAAGAATCGGTTTATTACAGGATATTCTGGACTTAGAGCATTAGCAGTTATTGGGGTAATTTTATATCACTTAGACCCTAATACTTTTATAGGAGGGTATCTTGGGGTACCGATCTTTTTTGTTTTATCAGGATATTTAGTAACTGACCATATGTTGAAGTCTTATGCTCAACAAGGGAGTTACAATAATCGCCATTTCTATATTAATCGAATCAAAAAGCTATATCCGCAATTAATTACATTATTGTGGTTGTGTTCAGCTTATATTTTTGTATTTCAGCGCAATTTGTTAGCTAAATTAAATCAAGTTGTGATGACCAATTTGTTGAGCGTGTATAATTTTTGGCAGATATCAAACGGGCAAAGCTATTTTGAACGTTTTGCGGCTAATGAATCTCCATTTACACATTTATGGACGATGTCGATTGAAGGCCAATTTTATATCTTGTGGCCATTAGTCATTTTCTTACTGGTTAAGTTTGTTAAGAAAAAGAAGAATATCTTTTGGATTCTCTTTGGTTTATCCATTGCTTCGGCTTTAGAGATGATGGTTTTATATTTAACTGGCGCCGATATTAATCGAATTTATTATGGGACTGATACCCGTTTCTTTGCTTTAGGTCTAGGAGCATCTCTGGCAGTTATATGGCCAGTAGAAAGACTGCGAACTAATATCTCTAAGCGTGACAGTCGATTGTTAGATTTAGTAGGATTAGGAAGCTTTATTTTAATTTTAATGATGTTTTGCAGTAAAGCAGTAAATCCTCAATCTGCGTTTACGTATTGTGGGGGGATGTTTATCTTTACAGTTTTAGTAACTGTATTTGCTGCAATTATTGCTCATCCTGGTAGTCATTGGAATCAGTGGCTGACTAATCCGTTGTTTAAGTGGATTGGTTCAAGAAGTTATGGAATTTATTTGTATCAATTTCCAGTAATGATTTTCTTTGAAGATAAAGTAACGGATTTAGCAGATCATGTAATGCTATACCATACTATCGAAGTAGTATTAATCTTACTATTGAGTGAAGTGACTTATCGTTTTATTGAACGTCCAATGGGTCATATTACTTTTGATAAGGTAAAAATTTATATTCAAAAAGTTCTTAACTCTAATGAAAAAGATTATGTAAAAAGAGCCCAAGTAGCAATTTTTTCTCTGATTTTTTTATTAGGTTCTATTGGAATTACAGTTTCGCCATCAGTTAAAGCGGAAGATTTTAATAAGAGTCAATTGGCTAAAAGAATAGAATCCAATGGTAAAAAACAATCTAAAGACAACAAGAAATTAATTGCGAAATTGAAGAAAGATAAAGCTAAACAACCTGCTAGATCTAAAATGGTTAAAGAAGCTGAAATTAATGCTAAAAAGCATCCCATTAATAAGAAATTCGAAAAATATGGAATTTCTCAAGTTGATTTACAATTAGCTAAAAATCTGCAAGTTACTGCAATTGGTGATTCAGTTATGGCTGGATCTAGTGACGATTTGAAAAAATTAATGCCTAAGGCTTTAATTGATGCAGCTGTTTCCAGACAATTAAATGTTGCATTTGGTTTAATTGATAAATATAAAAATGAGCACGTATTAGCAAATAATATTTTGATTGTATTAGGGACTAATGGTCCTTTTTCAATGGATGATGTTGATCATTTGATGAAAGAAGTTGGGCCTAAACGGCATGTATATTGGATTAATACATTAGTTCCAACTCGTCAGTGGCAAGGTCAAGTTAATGATTTATTGAAACAGGCAAGTAAAAAATATCCTAATTTAACAGTGATAGATTGGTATTCGTATGCTAAAAAGCATCCTAATTGGTTCTATGGAGATAAGACACATCCAAATCCAGTAGGATCTAAGTATTATAGTGCATATATTGCAAAAGTGATGGTTAAACATTTAAAATAGAAATAGGAATTTTATGGAATTACAATTTTTAGGTACTGGAGCGGGGCAACCTTCAAAGCAAAGAAATGTATCAAGTCTGGCTTTGAAACTCCTAGATGAATTAAATGAGATTTGGTTGTTTGATGTAGGGGAGGCTACTCAACATCAAATTTTAAAAACAAATATCAGATTACGCAAAGTAACTAGAATATTTATTTCACACAATCATGGTGATCATATTTTTGGATTGCCGGGGTTACTTGCAACACGCTCTTTTCAAGGGGATGTAGGTCCAATTACTGTTTATGGGCCACCAGGACTAGAGCAATTTGTTAAAACAGCCCTCCGGGTTTCACGAACTAAGGTATCTTATCCAATTAAGTTTGTTGAACTAACAGAAGGTGGCTTAATTTATCAAGGAAAAGGCTTTAGAGTATATACAGAAAAACTTGATCACCGAGTGTCTAGTTTTGGATATCGAGTAGTTGAAGATTCCCGTCCTGGAGAACTTTTAATGAGTAAATTAGAAAAGTACAATATTCCTAACGGTCCCTTACTAGGAAAGTTAAAAAATGGCGAACAAATTGTTTTGTCTGATGGGACTGTGTTAGATGGTAAGGAATTTTTGGGACCAGAAAGACCAGGTCGAATAGTTACTATTATCTATGATACGCGCTCAACTCCGAATATTGCTAAGTTAGCTCAAAATGCTGATGTATTGGTTCATGAGTCTACCTTTGCAGGTAATGAGTCTAAGTTAGCTCACTCATATTACCATTCAACTGCAGTTGAAGCTGCTACAGTTGCGCGCGATAATGGGGTAAAAAGACTATACTTGGATCATATTTCAGCTAGATATTTAGGTTCAAAGGCTAAACAGCTTGAGAAGCAAGCACGCAAGGTCTTCGCTCATACTAAGTTAGTTAATGATTTTGATCGGGTTAATATTCCAATGAAAGGTACAGACTGATGAGTGATTCATTAAGAAATAAAGTTGTTGTTGTGACAGGTGCTTCAAGTGGCATCGGTCGTTCTATTGTGCTAGAAAGTGCAGGTAGAGGAGCAACTGTAATTTTGATTGCAAGAAGAAAAGAACGTCTTGAAGAAATTGCAGCCGAAGCTCGTGAATTATCTGGCGCTAAGGCTTATGTTTTTCCAACAGATATGGGAAAATCTGACGAAATCGGTGCTACTTTTAATAAAATGATCAAGGTAGTAAAGCATATTGATTATCTTGTTAATTGCGCAGGATTTGGGATTTTTGAGAATTTTGAAGAAAGTGATTTCCAAGATACTACTAATATGTTCCAAGTAAATGTGCTTGGTTTGATGTACTTTACTCGCTTGGTGGGTCGTGTAATGATGAGCCAAAAGAGCGGCCAAATCGTTAACTTTGGTTCTATGGCAGGAAAAGTTCCTACCACCAAATCAGCGGCTTATAGTGCTACTAAGGCAGCAGTTATTCAATTTTCAAATGTGTTGCGCTTAGAATTAAAACCATTTGGCGTTAAAGTTATGACTGTAAATCCGGGCCCTGTATACACTAACTTCTTTAATATTGCTGATAGTACGGGGAATTACGTAAAAAATGTAGAAGAATTTATGCTTGATCCTGATGATGTGGCTTGGCAAGTAGTTCATTTCTTTGGTAGTGATAAGCGTGAACTGAATTTGCCTTTAAGCTTAGCTTTTCTTGCTAAACTGTATAACTTATTCCCAACAATTGGCGATCGTATTTCTTTAGATTTTGCTTCTAGAAAGTAGTGGCAAATGAATAGTAAAAAAGCACAAATCAATTTAGTTATTAGCCTATTGGTGGCACTAATTGCAGTGATTTTTGTAGTAATGAATACAAGTCCAGTTGCAATAAATTTTGGCTTTTTTAAAGTAAAACTCCCATTGATTATTGTTCTTGTTGTGATGGTAATTATTGGGATTTTATTGGGATGGTTTTTAGGTCAAGATAAACAATTTAACAAGAAGAAACATTAATAAACCTTGATTTATTAGCGATTGAATAGTATCATTGAATCACGTGAGTTATTGAGATTGTTTTTGAGCAATCCGCAATAAGCTTAAGACTATAATAAAGGAGATCTAATTAAATGGCAGTTCCTGCAAGACATACTTCTAAACAAAAGAAACGTTCACGTCGTGGTCATATTAAGTTAACCACTCCAGCAATGCACTATGATGCAACTACTGGTGAATACCGCTTAAGCCACCGTGTTTCACCTAAGGGTTATTACAAGGGTCGTCAAGTTGTAAACAACAACTCAAACGACAATAACTAATAAAAGAGGGCACCAGAAGGTGTCTTTTTTCATACTTAAAAATAGAAAGAAAGATTTATGAAACTAGTATTTTTACATTCCAGTGATACTCATGGATTTTTGCTCCCAACTGATTATCAAGATAAAGATAATTACAACGCTCCTTTTAGTTTGAGTCGTGTGAGTGCAGCAATTAAAGCAGAAAAAGAAAAGTACGGTGCTGATAACGTAGTCGTGACAGATTCAGGAGATTGTTTGCAAGGTTCTCCTTTAGCTTCATATGCTCATACAGTAAAGGATTTTTCAGCATTAAAAAAATTTACGGATGCTTATAACGAGGTTGGATATGATGCCCGTTGTTTAGGGAATCATGATTTTAACTTTGGCTTGGATTACTTAACTTATTATATTGATAATAATAGAGCAGATATTATTAATGATAATGTACTTGATGAAGAAACTAACGTACCTGCTTTTGGTCGTGAATATAAAATTGTTGAAAAGAATGGCATAAAAATAGGTTTGTTGGGGGTTACTACTCAATATATTCCTCATTGGGAACCAAAAGAGAATGTAGAAGGATTAAAGTTTGTTTCAGCTTATGAGAAAGTTAAGCATTATGCTGAAATTTTAAGACCGCAAGTTGATGTTTTAGCTGTAATGTATCATGGAGGCTTTGAAAGTGATCCAGAATCTGGAGAAGCCACAGAACCTCATCGTGGTGAAAATGAAGGCTATAAGATTTTAACTGAAATTCCCGAAGTTGATGTTTTCTTAACTGGCCACCAACACCGACGTTTAAACCTAGTTACCAAAAATACAGCGATAGTTCAGCCAGGCTATCGCGGAGAAGCTATTGCAGAAGTTATTTTGGATATTGATGATCAAACTAAAAAGATTAACAGTATGACTACCAAATTGATTGACACTAAGGATTATGATCCTGATCAAAAAATTGTTGATACTGTAAAGGAACTCGATCAAAATACTCAAAAATGGCTTGATCATCCTATTGCTAACTTAAATGAGCCGGCACCAATTGAAAATGCTATGAAAGGCAGACTAGAAGGAGCACCATTTGTTAATTTATTACAACAAATGCAAATTTGGTTTACTAAGGCTGATGTGTCTGCAACTGCAGTGATGAGTGAAACTGCTAAGGGTTTTGATAAAGAAGTAACGATGAGGGATGTTCTTCTAAATTATCCATATGCAAATCAATTGTGTCGGGTAAAATTAACTGGAAAACAATTGCGTCATATCATCGAACATAGTGCGGGATTTTTGAAGAAAAATGGTGATCAAATCACATTTTTAGATCGCTGGATAAAGCCTAAGCCACTTCTTTATCATTTTGACGTCTTTTATCCAGTTGAGTATGAAGCTGATATTTCTAAACCAGCAGGTCAAAGACTAACTAAATTAAAATTGCATGGTCAGGATATAGAAGATGATAAAATTTATCACTTGGCGGTTAATAATTATCGTGCAATGGGCGGTGGATTTTATCCAGAATATAGCATGGATAAAATTGAATTCACTTTAGATAAAGACTATGTTCAAATGTTCAGTGAGTATTTAACACATGGTCCAATTAAGGTCGATACTAAGAAAAACTATAAATTTTATTAATAAAAAACCACTAGCTTCACGCTAGTGGTTTTATGTTATTATTTTAATTTGCTGAATTTACTGTTATCTTTATGCGAGGTAGCAGTGATTGCTGGGATAATAATCGCAAAAAGAATACCAAATACAACACCAATTAAAATTGCTTCTTTAGGCTCAAAAACACTTTGAGTCAATGGAGCTGCAATAAAACCTACAACTAACATGTAGATCGTGCTCCAAAAAATAGTTACAATATAGCGACCCATAGTTAATTTCCTTCTTTCATAGTTGAATTTTAGCAAAATCCAGACGTGTTTTCAAACTCTAAATGATAGTTTTGGTATACTTAATTTTGTACAAAGGGGTGGTAATTGATGAAAATGGCAACACTTCAAAATTTGAGTGCATATACTTTGTTAGAGAGTCCTACTCGAATTTTAGATTTATTGAAAACAGCCAAAAATAAGGGATATGAGGCCGTAGGCTTAACTGATATTAATGTTACATACGGTTTGGTTAATTTCTATGAATTAGCGCAAAAAGTGGGAATTAAACCTCTGTTAGGGATGCAAATTCGAATTAATGGATTAATCGATAGTGCAGAAAAATATGATTTGATTGTTATTGCTAAAAGTGATCAGGGCTATCGTAATTTGTTAAGATTATCAAGTGCAATTAATCTTTTAACTAACAATGGTGAAAAAGATCGTGTTTTGGCCTTGTCTGAACTTAAAAAGTATTTAGAAGAACTAGTCATTATTACACCAGCTAATCTTCGTAGTGAACTTGTGATGCTTTTTCAGCGTCAAGAAAAGTTAGGTAGTGATTATCTGCGAGCAATTAAAAAAATCATTCCCCAATCAAGTTCGCTGTATTTGGGAGTGTACGCCAATGAATCGGCTAGAAATTATATTAATTATGTTAAATCTTTAAGTACACAATTTAAATTACCATTAGTTGCTGTAGAAGATGGTCAATATTTAGAACCACAACAACAATTCTTGCGAAAATCTTTAACCACTATAAAAAATAGTGAGAAATTACAAGATGTGGTCGCGCTTGCTAAGCAAAAGGGTTCTCACTATATGCTCTCTAGCATGGAATTAAAGGAAAAATATCAAAATTTTGGATTGGAAGAAGCAATTGAGAATACCTGGAAAATCGCACAGGCGTGTGAGGCAAAAGTGGTTTTTAAAAAGCCAGTTTTACCTAAATATCAACAAAATAAGTTTCCTACTTCTAAAGAGTATTTATTTAATTTAGCTAAAAAAGGTCTGATTAGGCGGTTTAAAAATGGTCAAGTTCCAGTTAACTACCAGAGAAGATTGAATTATGAATTAGCTGTTATTGATAAGATGGGATTTGATGATTACTTCTTAATTGTTTGGGATGTAATGAATTACTGCCATCAAGAGAAGATTACTACTGGGCCAGGACGTGGATCAGCTTGTGGATCTTTAGTTTCCTATGCTTTAAAAATTACTGAAGTTGATCCAATAGAATATAATTTGCTTTTCGAGCGATTTTTAAATCCAGCTCGGCATGAAATGCCAGATATTGACTTGGATATTCCTGATAATCGACGCGATGACGTAATTAAGTATATGTATCATAAGTATGGCGTAGATCATGCGGCTCAAATCTTAACCTTTGGAACTTTAGCAGCTAAGCAAGCTCTTAGAGACACAGGCAGAATTTTTGGATTTAGTGATGTAGAAATAAATAAATGGGCTAATGCTGTGCCTTCTTCTAAAGGAAAAATCACTTTGAATGAAGCTTATGAAAATTCTAGAGAGCTAAGACTTTTAGTTAATTCCACTAAAGAAAATCGTTTATTATTTCAAACAGCTCGTGCTATAGAAGGATTGCCCCGTCACTATTCAGTTCATGCAGCTGGGTTAGTGATCAGTGATAAATCTATCGCTGAGATTTCTGCTTTACAAGCGGGTCCATTAGATATTGAAGTCACTCAGCAAACTAAGAAATATGTTGAATCATTGGGATTATTAAAGATTGATTTTTTAGGTTTGAGAAATTTAACCATTCTGGGTGATACTCTCAACTTAATTAATCAGCAAGGAACTCATCTAGATCCTCACAAAATTCCATTAAATGATGCCAAAACTTTACAACTTTTTGATGAGGGTAAAACTGATGCGATCTTTCAATTTGAATCTAACGGAATTAAACGAGTTTTACGATCATTGCATCCAGATAATTTTGAAGATTTGGTAGCTGTCAATGCTTTATATCGTCCCGGTCCGATGAATAATATTGATACTTTTATAGCTCGGAAAAAAGGACAAGAGAGAATTCAATATCCTGATTCGAGTCTAGAAAAGATCTTAGCGCCAACTTATGGAGTTCTAGTTTATCAAGAACAAGTTATGCAGACTGCTCAGGTTTTAGCTGGGTTTTCTCTGGGAGAAGCCGATATTTTAAGACGTGCCATGTCCAAAAAAGAGCCTGATGTGATTGCAAGGCAAAGAAATAAGTTTATTCAGGGAACCTTGAAAAATGGCCATCCCCGTCTAGTTGGAGAAAGAGTCTATAAGTATATTGAACAATTTGCCAATTATGGATTCAATCGATCTCATGCAGTGGCTTATACCAAAATTGCTTTTTGGTTAGCTTATCTTAAAGTTCACTTTCCTCTAGAATTTTATACAGCCATTTTAAATTCTAGTGGTGCTGGAAAAGCTCAAAGTTATATTATGCAAGCTCAAGAAGCCGGAATAAAGTTTTCAATGCCTGATATTAATCAAAGTCAGAAGGATTATACAATAAAAGAAGGAAAAATTTTAGTTGGTTTAAGAGCTATTAAAGGGCTTCGAATTGATTTTGTCAATCAAATAGTGAATTTGAAGCGACCATTTACTTCTTTTAGTGACTTTTTAAGAAAAATTGATTTAAAATTTTTAAAAGTTGAATTGATACAAATCTTGATTAAGGCGGGATGCTTTGATAATTTGCATTCTAATCGAAATGAACTTCTCGAAAATTGTGCCGATTTCGTTGATATTATTAAGCTTACTGGGAAAAATGTTTCTCTTTCTGAAGGTCTAGGAGGAGTACCCATCAAAAAAGCTCCAGTACCAAGTAATACAGAAAAAGCGACTATGGAAGAAGAGGTATTAGGCTTTTCAACTACTACGACTCCGTTAGTTGCAGTTCAAAAATATGCTCAAAAGTTTAATGCTCATGCTCTGAACTCTTTTAATGCTAATGAGAGTGGAATAGGAGTAGGAAAATTAATAAGAATAAAGAAAATAAAAACGAAAAAGGGCGAAGAAATGGCCTTTGCTACATTTGCTGATACGACAGGAAATGCAGAATTTACGATTTTCCCAGAAGTATATAAAAAAGTAGAAAGCTATTTGAAGGAAGGACAAATTTATATTTTAGGGGTTAAAGTCCAAAATGATAGATTTGATCCAAATAAAAAGCAATATTTACTTACCAATTTGCGTAAAGTTCAATTTAAAGAATAAATTTAAAAATTCGATCTTAGTGCGATAATACTTGACAGCGCTAACATCAAAAAAGCGCGTTAAATCAACAAATTAAACCATTTTTTATGAGATTTTTGCTCAAAAAAATGGTAATATTTATGTGATGTGAGAAATTACACAAATAATCATGATGAGGTGAATTCATGAAACGGATTGGTATTTTAACCAGTGGTGGCGACGCCCCTGGTATGAATGCAGCAATCAGAGCCGTTACAAAGACTGCTATCCATCACGGACTTGAAGTCTTTGGAATTCGTTATGGTTTTGCCGGCTTAGTAGCTGGTGACTTTGTTCCGTTAACTGCGGAAGATGTCGACCATAAGATTAGTCAAGGTGGTACTTTCTTGTATTCAGCACGTTTTCCAGAATTTGCACAAGAAGAAGTGCAAAAGAAGGGTGCAGAACAATTAAGAGAGCATGGAATTGATGCTGTTATCGTTATTGGCGGTGACGGATCTTACCATGGTGCTTTAGCTTTGACTCGTCTTGGCATTAATTCAATTGGTTTACCAGGAACTATCGATAATGATATTCCTTATACTGATTACACTATCGGTTATGATTCTGCTTGTCGTACTGCTATGGACGCGATTGATAAGATTCGCGACACAGCAAGTAGTCACCACCGCGTATTCATTGTTAATGTAATGGGTCGTGAATGTGGAGATATTGCTATGCGTGTTGGTGTAGCTAGTGGAGCTGATGCAATTGTTATTCCTGAACGTCCTTACGACGTTAAGGAAATTGCTGAAACCATTAAACAAAACTTTGCAGATGGTAAAGACCATGGCCTTGTAGTATTGGCAGAAGGCGTTATGAGTGCTGAAGACTTTAGAAAAGAACTTCTAAAGTATGGTGACTTTGATGCTCGTGCCAATGTTCTTGGCCATATGCAACGTGGTGGTTCACCAACAGTTGAAGATAGAGTAAATGCCACTAAGATGGGTAATTATGCTGTAAATCTACTTCTCGATGGAAAAGGCGGTTTAGCTGTCGGCATGGATGGTGGAAAGCTTAATACCCACGACATTCTTGATCTGTTTGATGGAAAGCACCACGGCGATTTCACACTGTTGGATGTTAATAAAGAAATGACTAAAAATTAGTCGATTTTTGTTGGAGAGGATTTATAAATAATGAAGAAAACCAAGATTGTTAGTACTTTAGGGCCAGCTTCAAATGATATTGAAACTATTACTGCTTTAGCAAATGCTGGTGCAAACGTATTCCGTTTTAACTTCTCACACGGAGACCACGAAGAACACCGTGCTCGTATGAACATGGTTCGTGAAGTAGAAAAGAATACTGGCAAGCTTCTTGGCATCGCTCTTGATACTAAGGGTGCTGAAATTAGAACTACTGACCAAGAAGGTGGTAAGTTCACTATTAACACTGGTGACAAGATCCGTATTTCTATGGATGCAACTAAGCCAGGTAACAAGGACATGATCCACGTAACTTACCCAGGTTTGTACGATGATACTCACGTTGGTGGTCACGTATTAATCGATGATGGTTTAGTAGACCTTTTGATTAAGGAAAAAGACGACGATAAGAAGGAACTCGTTTGTGAAGCTCAAAACACTGGTTTGATCGGATCAAAGAAGGGTGTTAACGCTCCAGGTGTTGAAATTCGCCTTCCAGGTATCACTCAAAAGGATACTGATGACATTAACTTTGGTTTGAAGGAAGGTATTAACTTTATCTTTGCTTCATTCGCACGTAAGGCTCAAGATATCTTAGACATCCGTAAGCTTTGTGAAGCAGCAGGTGCTGATTACGTTAAGATCTTCCCTAAGATCGAATCACAAGAAGGTATCAACAACGCTGACGAAATTTTACAAGTTTCAGATGGTTTGATGGTTGCTCGTGGTGACATGGGTGTTGAAATTCCATTCATGGAAGTTCCATTTGTACAAAAGGACTTGATCAGAAGAGCTAACGCACTTGGTAAGCCAGTTATTACTGCTACTCAAATGCTTGACTCAATGCAAGAAAACCCACGTCCAACTCGTGCTGAAGTTTCTGACGTTGCTAACGCAGTTCTTGACGGTACTGACGCAACTATGCTTTCAGGTGAATCAGCAAACGGTTTATACCCAGTTAAGGCTGTTAAGGCTATGGCTGAAATTGATGAACGTACTGAAGAACAAATGCTTAAGCGTAACACTTTAGCTCTTCAAAGATTTGAAGACTACAAGGGTTCAAACGTTACTGAAGCTATCGGTGAATCAGTTGTACGTACTGCACAAGAATTAGGCGTTAAGACTATTATTGCTGCAACTAAGTCAGGTTACACTGCACGTATGATTTCTAAGTACCGTCCAAACGCTGATATCGTTGCTATGACTTTCGATGAAAAGATTCAACACTCATTAGCAGTTGTTTGGGGTGTAACTCCAGTATTGACTGACAAGCCTAGCTCAACTGATGACATGTTCGAAAAGGCAGCAGAAGTTGCTAAGCAAGAAGGTCTTGTTAAGGATGGCGACCTTGTAATCATCGTTGCTGGTGTTCCAGTTGGTGAATCAGGTACTACTAACGTTATGAAGTTACAAATCATCGGTAACAAGCTTGCACAAGGTTTAGGTGTAGGTAACGGTTCAGTAGTTGGCAAGGCTGTTGTTGCAAATTCAGCAGAAGAAGCAAACAGCAAGGTTAAGGAAGGCGACATCTTAGTTGCTAAGACTACTGACCCTGACTACATGCCAGCTATCAAGAAGGCTTCAGGTTTAGTAGTTGAAGCTTCAGGTTTAACTTCACACGCAGCAGTTGTTGGTTTGTCATTAGGTATCCCAGTTGTTGTTGGTACTACTGATGCAACTGAAAAGATTTCTGATGGTTCAACTATCACTGTTGACGCACGTCGTGGTGCTATTTACCAAGGCGAAATCTCAAACCTTTAATTAAAAGAGATAAATAATTAATAAAATAGTCAGCTCAAGGGCTGGCTATTTTATTTTGCTCAAAATTTGCGTATACTAATAATAAGAAATATGTAAAGTAGGAGGAATCAATTATGCTTGGAACAATTGAAACTGGTAAAATAATTGATCAAAACGAAGACGCTTATTATGTTCAAATTGATGGAATCACTTATGAGTTAAAGCGTCATGAGATTACGCAAGATGAAATTCCCAAATTGGGAGATGAAATCACAGGATTTATTTATGATAATAAAAACCATGACCGTGAAATGACACAATTTTTGCCATTTGCTCAACCAGATCAATATGGATGGGGAAAGGTAACTGAAGTGCGACCAGGACTGGGAGTATTTGTTGATATTGGCTTGCCTGATAAAGATGTAGTTGTCTCACTTGATGACCTTCCTCGTGATAAAAGTAATTGGCCTCGTAAAGATGATCGCTTATTAGTAAGGCTAGAAACTGATGAAAAAGATCGAATTTGGGCTAAGTTAGCTGATGAAAATATTTTTGATCAAATTGCAGCTAATTTTCCGAAGGATATGAAGAATAAAGATGTCTTTGCCACCGTTTATGCAAGCCGTGATATTGGAGCTTTTGTTTTAACTAGTGATTATTACTTAGGCTTTGTTCATGAGTCTCAAATGGGACGTCCTCTTCGTTTAGGAGAACAATTTAGAGGACGGGTAATCGGAGTGAGTCAATATGGCCGCTTAAACTTAAGTAATTTACCACGTGCGTTTGAAGAAATTGATGATGATGCTCAAATGATTTTAATGAGTTTACGCAGAAAAAAAACTAAAACTTTGCCATTTTATGACAAATCAGATGCGCAAGAAATAAAGAATTATTTTGGAATTTCTAAATCTGCTTTTAAACGTGCTTTGGGCCACTTGCTTAAAGCTGGTTTAATCAGCGAAGATAAAGAAGCAGGAACAATTACATTAATTCACGATCCAGAAAGCGATAACGATGAATAATTTGCAAAAGCAGATAGAGGATTACTTGCAATTTTGTAATATTGAACGGGGATTAAGTAATAATACTATTGTGGCTTATCGCCAAGATTTGCTGGAATTCTTGACGTTTTTGAAAAGTAGAAATATAACTTCCTGGCCCACAGAGGCAATTGATATTGAAGCTTTTTTGGCACAGCAACATCAAGAAAATAAAGCTGCTAGTTCGATTAGTCGGATGATTTCTAGTTTGCGAAAGTTTTATCAATGGTTAGCGCGAAAAAATATTCAGAAATTAAATCCAATGATTGAAATAGATGCACCACAAAAAGAATTTCGGCAGCCAGTCGTTTTGGTTCAATCTGAGGTTGCGCTTTTATTAAATCAGCCTAACCTCAAAAATAGTTTAGGACTAAGAGATCGCGCTTTATTAGAGACTTTATATGCTACGGGAATGAAGGTGAGTGAAGCGATTAACTTGAAGTTTAGTGACATTCATGCTGATTTGCAGTTATTGAAAATTTCTAGTAATGAAACCAAAGAGCGCTTAATTCCGATTAGCGTAAATGCTTTAAAATGGCTCAAGGAGTATCAAGATAAAGCATATGAGTTGCTTTTAAAAGCAGGAATGGAAGATTATGTTTTTTTGAATAATCGAGGAAAGCCTTTAACCCGGCAAGCAGTTTGGCAAATTATTAAAAGGTATGCTGTTAAAGCTGAGTTAAATAAGGAAATTACGCCTCATACTTTGCGTCAAAGTTTCGCAGCGCAAATGTTAGAAAATGGAGCAGATTTTCGAGTAGTTCAAGAAATTTTAGGACGCTCAAATAATTTAAATGGGATGTATGGGAATTTGTCTCAAAAGCAAATTTTGGATGTTTATCAAAAAACTTATCCACGAATTTAGGTGATTTGATGCTAGCTGAATATAAAAAAGACAACGAAAAGACGGCGATGGGATTACTTTCTTATCTACCAGATTTCAAGAATTTACAGAATTTACAAGAAGAAATACAACTTAATCGTGATAGTGATGATTTTAAATTATATTTATATAAAGATGATCATTCAAATTATATTGGAGTAGTAGGAACGCAAGTTAATAATCGATTTATTGTTGTTCGCTATATTTCACTGGCGCCAGGATTTCGTGAGAAAAAATACGAAGTAGATATTTTACGAGATCTTATTAAGGCGCATCCGGGTGAAAAAGTGACGACAGTGCCCGAATATACTTATTTGATTAAATATTTAGATAAACCACATGAATAAAGATTTAACATTAGAATTACCCAACTTTGAGGGGCCATTGGATTTACTTTTACATTTGATCCAGTCACAAGAGATTAATATTTATGATATTCCAATTGCTCAAATTACAAGTCAGTATTTAGATTATTTGAAGCAAATGCAACAACTTAATTTACAAATTGCTGGAGAGTATTTTGTGATGTCTTCAACTTTGTTAAGAATAAAGTCACAATACTTGTTGCCGCAGAATGATTTTGTTGAAAATGTAGTCGAAGAAGATCCACGTGATGAACTTGTGCAACAATTGGTTCAATATTCTGTTTTTAAAAAGATTTCGGAATATTTCAAACAGCGAAATGATAGTTTGCCTGTTACAGTTTCTAAGGAAGCGAGTGTCTCTAAAGATAAAAAGTTGCAAAAATTACCTTTAGGACAAATAAGTTCTGATGAATTGGCTCATACATTTGCCTTTGTTATGAGAAAACTGAAAATAACGCATCCTGATTCTGCGATGGTGGAGGTAAAAGAAAGATCTATTACTGAAATGTGCTCATATTTGAAGAATAAAGTGAGTGCAGGAAAAGAAGTGAGCTTTTTTTCTTGTATTAACGAATTGAGTAATATTTCTGATGTAATAGGATTGTTTTTAGCAGTATTGGAATTGAGCAAAAATAAAGATATAGTTGTTACTCAATCTATAACTTTTGGAGATCTAAATATAAAAGGAATAAATAAAAATGGCCACTAAAATTGCAAATTTAGAAGCTTTATTATACGTTGCTGGGGATGAAGGGCTAGATAAAAGTGTCCTTTGTGGACTTTTAGAGCTCAATGAAACAGAGTTAGAAGCTTTATTTATGAATTTAAAAGATAAGCTTGAAAAAGACCCAGACAATGGGTTGCAAGCTATTCATGTTAATCAAACATATAAGTTAACCACTCGTCCTGAAACTAGTAAAATTATTGAAAAATACTTTCAAAAGGACCTTAGTAAAGGAATTAGTCAATCTGCTCTAGAAATTTTAGCGATAGTAGCTTATAAACAACCAATCACTAGAGTGGAAATTGACGATATTCGTGGAGTTAATTCTTCTGGAGCGATTCAAACTTTGGTTTGGCGTGGTTTGATTAAAGCTAGTGGAAAAAAGAACGCCCCTGGGAATCCAAACTTGTATATTACAACTGATTATTTTTTGCAATATTTTGGATATGAAAGTTTAGCAGACTTACCATTGATTGAAAATTTCGAAGATGAAGTAAGTTCTGAATCAGAAGTAGATTTGTTTAAATTAAAAGATAAAGAGAATGAAAGTGAGGAGAGTTAAATATGGCGTTAGAAAGACTTCAAAAGGTAATTGCAGAAGCAGGAATTGCTTCAAGACGTAAGGCAGAGAAGATGATTGTTGCCGGTCGAGTGCGTGTAGACGGAAAAGTAGTTACTAAGCTGGGAACAAAAGTAGAGACTTTTAGTAATATTACTGTAGATGGAGAACCTATTGAAAGAGAAAGTTTACATACTTATCTTTTTTATAAGCCACGTGGTGTAGTTTCTACAGCTAGCGATAATAAAGGACGAAAGACAGTAGTTGATTTCTTTGAGGATATTCCTTATCGAGTATATCCTGTGGGAAGATTGGACTATGACACTTCAGGTCTTCTTTTGATGACTAATGATGGTGAATTGGCTAATTTATTAATGCATCCGCGGCATGAAGTTCCTAAAGTCTATGTAGCGAAGATAGAAGGGATTCTAGAACCTCAACAAATAAAGGCTTTAGTCAATGGAGTAGTTTTTGATAAACATAAAAGTGCGCCGGCAAAGGTTAAAATTTTAAAGACTAATAAACGAAAAAATACTCAGATTGTCCAACTAACAATTCATGAAGGGCATTATCATCAAGTTAAAAAGATGTTTAAAGCAGTGGGGCATCCAGTCCAAAAATTGTCTAGAGAGCGTTATGCATTTTTGGATTTGCAATCCCTTACATCTGGAGAATACCGGGAATTGTCGCTCAAAGAAGTTGACAGATTGAAACACTTGGACTAAGATGAAACTGTAAATTGAATATTAAGTTTGTTGTCTTCAGGGCAGGGTGAAATTCCCGACCGGCGGTGAAAGTCCGCGACCCACGTATGTGGCTGAATCTGTTAAGATACCGATAGTTAAAGTCTAGATGAGAGAAGACAGACTAACAAAAGAAAAAGATAATACTTACTTTTAAAGGTCTGTTGCTGAAGCAGCAGACCTTTTGTTATGGAGGTAAGTATATATGGAACAAGTTCAACGTAAATCTAGTAGCTTAGCTAATATAATCGCCTATGCACTAATTGGAGCTTTTGCTTTTGTAGTAATGAAAATTGAATTTCCAATTATGCCAGGAGTTGGATTCTTAAAATTCGACTTTTCAGATGTAATTATTACGATTGGGATGTTTATTTTTGGAGCGGGGCCTGGAATATTTATTGCTTTTATCCGTACCTTATTGAGTTTGGTATTTAGTGGCTTTGCACTGCCAAGCTTAGTAGGTCAAATTGCTGCATTTCTGGCTTCTATTTCATTTGCTTTGCCATTTTATTGGATTGCAAAGAGCGTCGAAATTAAAAATAGAAAGTCTTTAAAAGGTCATTTACTTCCGATTTTAGGATTAGTAATTGGGAGTATTGCTATGACTTTGATTTTAGCGCTTGCTAATGCGTTTATTTTAACTCCAGTATATGCAGTAACTTCAATTGCCAATATTCCTGCAATTCATAGTTACGCAGCTTTATATAGCTTCACAGAAAAGGTTTACTTAGGACAACTGCTTCATTTGCCATCAATGAGTGCATATATTTTTGGAATAATTGTTCCATTTAATCTTATTAAAGGTGTCATTAACAGTGTAGTAGTTTATATATTGTTTGAATCTGTATTGAAAAACATTAAACCATTTGTCAGAAGAAAATTTAATATTTAGAAATAAACAAACTTTAGAAGTCTCGCTTTTAAAAGCGGGTCTTTTTTGATGTTCAAAGATAAATAGAAGTATGCTAAAATTAAGCAGTTAAGTGATTGGAGGAATGCCAAATGGATCAAAAGCCAAAGGGACCATATAAGCACGTTGAACGTCCTAGTAAGTCTAGAAGCATAGACGATGAGCAACAAGATAATCGAGGAGGAGGTCCGAGCCGTTGGGGTGCAGTGATTGTTATTTTGCTAGTAATCATAATTGCACTAATTCCAATTGTTTGGCACCAAGCTTCGACACATTCTCAAAAAGCTGAAGAAAAACAGACTACTAAAACTGTGGCTTCTAAGTCTAAAAAGAAAGCATCAAAGAAAAAAGCTAAGAAATATACTAATACTAAAAAGAAAAGCGCTTTAAGTAATTCTAGTTCTTTGACCAGTTCAAGTTCTTCATCAAGTGATGATTCAACTACCGCAACTGATTCATCTTCTAGTGATAGTAGTGAAGAAACTTATGTAGTTCAAGATGGTGAAAGTTTATCAAGTATTGCAGCAGATCATGGAATGAGCGTTGCTGAATTGGCTAATTTAAATGACTTAGATGTTTCTTCCAATGTCGTTACTGGACAAACACTTAAGCTTAAATAGTTTTTTAGAAAGGATGAAAGAGACGCAAGTCTTTTTTATAGTTAGGGATGCAAGTAGCAATTGATGGGCCTGCTTCAGCAGGAAAAAGTACTGTAGCAAAGATTATTGCTAAAAATTTATCTTTTGTATATATCGATACCGGAGCTATGTATCGAGCATGTACAGTAATTGCTCGAAACCATAATTTAGATTATGGCAACGAAGAAGGTATTTTAAAGGCAATTGATCAAGATGGAATTGAATTAAAATCCAAAAATGGGGAACAGAAAGTATATTCCGCTGGTAAAGATATTTCTTTAGAGATTAGAACTCCAGAAATTTCAGCTAATGTTTCTCAGGTGTCAGCTTTACCGGGCATTCGTGAAAAAATGGTGGCTCTTCAAAGAGAGTTAGCTGGTCATACAGATGTTATCATGGATGGTCGTGATATCGGTACTACAGTTTTACCAGACGCTGAAGTTAAGATCTTTTTAGTAGCTAGTGCAAGATCACGCGCAGAAAGACGTTTGCTTGATTTGAAGGAGCGCGGAATTCATACTGATCAAACTGTAGAACAAATTGAAGCAGATATTGCGGCTCGTGACTACAAAGATTCTCATCGTGCAGTTTCTCCTTTAAGAAAAGCTGCTGATGCTATAGAAATTGATACTACAAACTTGTCAATTGACCAAGTTGTAGAGAAAATTTCTGAAGAAATTGAAAAAAAGTCAAAAAAACTTTAAAAAACAGTTCAAAACAGTAGAAAAAATTTCAACTTTCATTTAAAATTAGACATGATATTGGGAGGTACATATGTCAGAAAACAGTAATCAATTTTTAGACGCATTAAAGCAAATGCAAGGAGTTGAGGTCGGAGATATTGTCGATGTTGAAGTACTAGACGTTGAAGACGGCCAAATTGATGTTGGCGTTGAAAACGCTGGTGTAGAAGGTGTTATCACTCGTCGTGAATACACTTCAGATCGTAACGCAGATTTACGTGAATTAGTTAAGGCAGGCGACAAGTTTAAGGCCTTAGTTCTTAGAAGAGCTGGTGGCGATAAGGAAAACGGTGAATTTTTCTTCTCAGTTACCCGTTTGAAGGAAAGAGAAGCATACGACAAGTTACAAAAGGACTTTGAAGAAGGTACTCCAATTGAAGGTACTGTAACTTCTTCAGTTCGTGGTGGTTTACTTGTTGATGTTGGTACCCGTGGTTTCTTACCAGCTTCATTAATTTCAAATCGCTATGTTTCAGATCTTAAGCCTTACATCGGTAAGACTATGAAGCTTAAGATTACCGAAATCGATCCTAACAAGAATCGTTTGATTCTTTCACACAAGGATTTAATTGAAGAAGAACGTGAAGAAGCATTTGATAAGGTTGCATCACAATTAGTTGTTGGCGACGTTATTGAAGGTAAGGTATCACGTTTAACTAACTTCGGTGCTTTCATTGATGTTGGTGGTGTCGATGGTTTAGTACACATTTCAGAAATTTCTTACAAGCATGTTGACAAGCCAAGCGATGTTTTGAAGGTAGGTCAA
>CANPPJ010000007.1:0-45226 GCA_947575965.1 uncultured Lactobacillus sp.
ATCCTTTAGTCAGCACTGTAAGAACAAAAAAGGCGCTAGTTTACCTAGCGTCTTTTTTTATGCTAATCCTGATTTTCATTTACTTCTAGAACATCATTTTTGCTTATTTTTTCCTTACGCTTAAGATAGTAAAAAATTGGTAGGCCAACAGCTACTATTCCTAAAAATAAAACTACACCAGCCGGGTCATTAAATAGTTCACTGACAACGATAAATAATCCACCTAAAATTGCAACGATTGGTACTAAAGGATAGAGCGGAGTACTAAAAGGGCGATCAGAATTTTCTCGTCTTAATTTAAAAATGCCGAAAAAGGCCAAAATATAAAAGCAATATATTGTAAAGACGCATAAGTCTGATAAGCGATCCGGATCGAACAATACTAGCATTAAAGTTGCTAATACAGTGATAAAAATAGTAGCAACGATAGGAGATTTTCCTTTTGGAGTTAAATAGGTTAAATAAGATGAAAATGGTAAATCATTTCTTTTAGCCATAGCATAAACGATTCTTGGAAAAGTAATAATTTTACCATTGAGAGTGCCAAGCATCGAAATAATTATTCCTAATGTTAATAGCTTTCCACCAATATTACCAAAAGCTTTCGTAGCTAAATACGTAGTCGTATCCTCTCCTAGTCGCTCAATAAGGTCAGCTGGAATAAAGCGTAAGATACCGACTGTAATTAGAGTGTAGATTGTTAAAACAATCGTAATTCCCAAGATAATGGCTTGCGGAAGGACTTTTTGAGGATTTTTCATTTCGCCACCTAAGTTCGCAATTAAAATCCAGCCGTCATAAGCAAACAAGGTAGCTAACACAGCAACTCCAAATCCACCACTACTTTGTTTAACGTCAGCGATAGTCTGACCAAGGGCGTTATTCTGACCCCAAAAGATACCAAAAATAATAATTGCAGCAATTGGAATCATTTTTCCAATTGTAGTAATGACTGAAAATGCTGCTCCTACCTTATTGTCTAAAAAATTAATAGTACTGATAAAAAGCATACAGCCGATTGATAGAGGAATGCGCCAAGAATCATCTAGATTAAAGAAATTGGCGATAAGAATACCGGTAAAACCACCTACGGCTGCAATAATTGCAGGGCCATAGACGATAACTTGCATCCATCCGGCTAGAAAACCAAGAATCCGACCATATAACTTCTCGATGTAAACATATAATCCGCCAGTATATGGCATTTGAGCTCCAATTTCAGCGATTGTTAAACCAGCTGCTAGTGTAATAACACCACCAAAGATCCAAGCACTAATAGCTAAGGTTGAATTATGAGCACTTTGAAGAACTGAAGCTTGTTTGAAAAAGATACCTGATCCAATGATTGTCCCAATAACAATTGAAATAGCTGAAAAGAAGCCTAATGAACGCTTAAGATGGTTTTGTTGTTTCATCTTGATAATCCTTTCTAAAAGAAAAAAGCCCAGATTCACAAAAATCACTCTGCTATAAAAGTGATTAAGTGAATCCAGGCTTTTTTGGAAATATTTGGCCACACAAAATCACTCATGTTCCACTGGAGGTGGAAGATGAGGAGGAAGAAGTATTTAAATTAGTGCGGTGTAAATATTTCATGGTTTTAACTCCTAAATGATTTTATATTAGAATATCATGATATTATTAAAAAGAAAATAATAAATACATCTTTAATTAAGTAATTAATTTTATTGTAAAAAAGTTTTGCTTTTTCCAAAATCATCTGCTATACTAATTAACGTTGTGAGAAACGCTGACTTAGCTCAGTTGGCAGAGCACGTCACTAGTAATGATGAGGTCGAAGGTTCGAATCCTTTAGTCAGCACAATTTAAAAGTCCTAACCTAATGGTTAGGACTTTTTTGTTGCGCTTTTATCTTAGTATAATGAAAATATAGACATATATTATCTGGTAAATTGATATTTCAAAAAAGGTAAAAGCAGATGAAACTAAATAACAATTTCCTGGCTCGGTATAACCATAGTATGGACTTTGGCGAATATAAAGATGGAAAATTAGCTAGCTATGTAATGGTCAATGAATTTGAAAGTAGAATTTTTGCTAAAAAAGTGAAAATGGGTGGAGTTGGTTACGTAGCTTCATATCCAGAAAATCGCGGTCAAGGTGATATTAATCGCTTGATAAAGGAAATTATTTTGGAAGTGTACAAGCAGAACTACGCTATTTTCTGAAAGTTTTATCGACGTTATGGCTATGAAAATGTCAGAATCCAGCTTACTAGGCGAATTTTTCCCAGAGCAGGAAGGTTTAAAAGTTCAGATTTTACCTTATATGATGACTCGAATAATTAATATTGAACAAGTATTAGACGCTTTACACTTAATTAATACTGGCAAAATTAATATCGAAATAACTGATGATGAAATAGTTACTGAAAATAATGGGACTTGGGAGATTGATCAGATAAACAAAGAAATCAAAGTGAGAAAAACTAAAAGATCCTGATTATAGCGGCTCTTTAACTAATTGGACAAAAGTTTTATTAGGTCATTTAACTTTGAAACAAGCTGTTCGATTAGGATTTATTAAGGAACATCATCTAGTAGATAATGATTTTATAAAGGGTGAAGTTTCGTTTTATGATTACTTTTAATCAAAAGTAGATTTTCTGTCATTAGAAGCAGAAAATCTATTTTTTCTTATAACCGGCAATGTCCCAATCTGTAAAAGTATAATCTAACTTCTTCCCATAATATTTTTCATATGCTGCTTTCTTTTGGAGGTAGTCAACTTTACGCATTTTTTCTATATTTTGAGCAAGTGAGAGTTTGGGATCAGGATAAATAGTAGGTAGAACATGAAGAATCCAACGTGTTTTGTTAAATTCAGGATGCAGTTTTTCTTGCTTGTTAGTGTCCTTGATTTCTACAAAGCATGAAATAATTGGAACATTCATTTTAGCTGCATAATAATAGGCACCTTTTTGCAGAGGACGAGGTTTTCGATAATTAAGCCATAGCTCTTGTTCTGGATATACAACAACCCAGCGATTTTTCTTAGAAAAAATCTTGTTTAGGTGTTTTGGCAGTTCACGTCCTAAATAGCGAAAACTAGCAGTTACGGGAATGCTATCAATATTCCTCATTAAAAAGCCAATCCAGTTTGGTAGTTTTAAATTAGTATCTTCGATAACAAAATATAATCGCTTGTGATACTTCATAGCAAGCCGTTTAAGGGGAAGACAATCAAATTGATTATAGTGATTACAGGTTACAATAGCTGAAGAAAGCTTGCCAAGAGATTTAGGATTATTAACTTTGGTATTTAAAGTTAAAAGAGGCGTTCCGATGTTAAGGATTCCGCGTGCAAGTATATTAATAGCTTTAGAAAAGAGTCTATTATGATTAGCCCAAAATTTTTCTACTAATTTTAGGCGATCTTTTTTACTTAAAACTGGATCATCTGGTTCAACTTTTGCGTTAAATTTTTTCTCCTTAACACATCTTTTAATATTAAAAATAACCTCTTGCCGTTTTTTACCAATAATCATAACTAGTTCTCCAAATTTTTAGGGTAGATTCCAAGCTCTATTTTATTTATTTTGTTTTTTAAAACCAAATATTATCCCACTTATCTTCATTCATGCTAAGCTAAGGTGAAAGAATAAAATATAAAAGGAGGAATCCCTAAATGAAAGTAGGTATTATTGGTGCTTCTGGAATGGCAGGAAGTGCTATTTACAAATTAGCTAGTGAAAATAAGGATCTAGAAGTTACAGGTATTGTTAGAGATAAAGAAAAGGCTGAGAGAGTTCTTGGTAAAGATGCTCACCTTTTAATTGGCGATGTTTTAACAATGGATGATAGCTTACTAGAAAACTTTGATGTAATTGTTGATGCCTTTGGTACAACTCCTGAAAAGGCAAAGGATCAAGTAAAGCTAGCAACTAAACTATGTGAGTTAGCTAAGAATAAAGACATCAGAATCATCTTTATCTTAGGCGCAGGTAGTCTTAGAACTGGAATTGATAACCACTTGGTAGTGGAAGATATTAAGAAGTTGACTGGTTCAGAAAACTGGATTAATACTCCTCAAGAGCAATTAAACGAATTAAACTACTTGAAGCAAGTTGAAGATGTAGATTGGCTGGGAATTTCACCAGCATTGACCTTTGAAGCAGGTCCAGAGGCGGCAGGTTATATGCTAGGTAACAATACTCTTCTCTTTAATAACAACAATGAATCTAAGGTAACTTCTGGAACAATGGCTCGCTTGGTTGTAAATGAAATTGTTCATCCAAAGCACCATAAAGAAAGAATTACTTTAGTTGATGAATAAAAAATAACCGTTATAACGTATTATGTAATTAAGTTAATACATTCAAAATTAAAAATAATTTTTTAGAACCGAGTCGTTAAGATTGGGTTCTTTTTGTGTCAAACAAAGGAAAAATATATTTTATGTGACATGAAATATATTTGATTTTGCTATAATTATTTAAGCGACTATTATCTCCTCTCCTGTGAAAGGAGGTGAGTCTATTGAAGGATTTTTTGACTTTGGTTGTAGCTCCAATGCTTGTGGAAATAGTGAAATCACTATTCGATCATTGGTTGGATGATCGGCATGACAACAAAAAGCATTAATAGTCGCTTTTACTCAACCCTCAACGTTTGATAGGTTGCGTCAAACGATAAAAAAAGCATTACCTTTTGTAGCGATTAGGTAATGCTTTTTGAGTCTATTAAATTTTAGATTTTTTGACTTGTTGCATGTTAAGTATAACACGAAGTAGTGATAATATAAAAGTATAGTAAAAATATTGAATAAAAATAAGCCGTTATAACGTATTACGCTATAACGGTTTTATTGTGCAATTTTTAATTATTAGCAACTAATGAACGGTAGAAGTTAGCCTTAGTTTGACGGTAGTAAGGAGTAATCCAGATGAATCCAATACCAAAAGTAATAATACCAAGTAAGCCCCAGCCAATGAAGCTTAAGTCTAAAACGAATAAGTCCATCTTGTGTCCGTCCATTAAATGGCGACTTTCAGTAATCGCTTCAGTTGCTCCGATATTAGTTTGTCCAGCAGCAAATTTATCTTTTAAAATGTATGGTGTCATGGCATAAGAATATCCCTTGATGAAGTCAGGGATAATGAGGGCGAAGAACCATAAAGTAATAAAAAGATTAGTCATAAAAAGAGTAAACAAACTATTCTTGAAACGTCCATTGCTGTAGGCACTGAAAATACCAGCATACCAAGGCTCTTTCTTTCCTGTTTCAATGAAATCTAGGATAGTATAAGCAACTCCCCATAAAATTAAGCCACCGATTAATCCGACAATAAATGTCGAAAGATCATATCCAGGTTTATAGCCTTGAATTATTGCTTCATTAGTTATAGCGAACGATTGAGTAGGTAAAATCTTTTCCAGTCCAGATCCAACGATTAATATCCAGGATAATAGCGTTAAATAACCAGGCAAAAATAGTTAGACAAATAGCCCAGCCCCAATTGCCACGTAATTGATCTTTGGATGCTTGTTTCATTTGTGCACGTGTCATAATTGCTTTTCCCCGATAATATATTAAATATACACCCATCTTATCATATATCTAAAAGACTAAATAAAATTAAAATTTATGAACATCTGCTATAATCAATAATACTAACTTAAATCGAAGAAGGGCTGCTAATGAAATATAAACAATTAATTTTTGACGTTGATGATACTTTGATTGACTTTGCTGCTACGGAAGACTCATCCCTGCACGCATTGTTTAAATCACATCAGCTGTCTCTTTCTTCTGACTTGCAAAAGCAATACCATACTTACAATCAAGGACTTTGGCGCAGACTTGAATTGGGTGAAATTACTTATGAAGAATTAAGCGAGATGACATTTCATGACTTTATTAAGGAACATTTCGGTCTAGAAGTAGATGGAAATGAATGGATGAATGAATACCGCTCTTACTTTGGTGAAGCTCATCAGTTGCTGCCAGGTGTGGAAGATACGCTGAAGTTTGCCAAAAAACAAGGCTATAAGTTAACAGTATTAAGTAATGGTGAAAAGTTTATGCAGCGTCATCGCTTAGAATTAGCAGGCATCAAGGACTACTTTGATTTGATTGTAACGTCTGAAGAAGCTCATTATTCTAAGCCAAATCCGCATGCTTTTGATTATTTCTTTAGCCGTACAGAGATTGGACCAAATGAAACCTTGTTCTTTGGGGATGGATTGCAGTCAGATATCTTAGGTGCTGAAAAGTATGGCTTTGACAGTATTTGGTATAATCACCGTCACCGTAAGGATAATATTGGACTTCATCCCTTATTTGAGGTTGAAACATATCCAGAATTTGTTAAATTAATGCAAAATGATTTTAAGAAGACATATTAAAAGGAGTGCTTAAGCACTCCTTTTGTGTTACTACCTATTCTTTTTCAAAACCAACCATTAAGCCGCCTTCTTCAGCATAGAAGCTACAAAGTGCGCCACATTCGCCGATGGTAACTTTAGCATCTGGGAAGTTATCTAAGATAATTTCTTTCATGCTTAAAGCAGAGCCCTCATTTTGCACATGGTCGATTTGAACGCGGCCGCCGCGATAGCCAGCTTTAACCATATCATCTAATAGTTTTTTTCTAGCCTTCTTAGCACCGCGAGCTTTTCCTAAAAGTTCAAACTCACCTTTATTGTTTGCTGTTCCAATAACAAATAGTTTCAGTAAACCAGCAATCTTTGCGACAGCTGGTGGAATCCGGCCGTTATTACCTAAGTTAGTTAAATCTTGTAAGGCAAACATTAAATCAAGGTGGTGTTGGTATTCTTCCGTTGCTTTAACAATCTCTTCAAAAGATTTTCCAGCACTTGCCAAACTAGCAATCTTTTCCGCAAGTAGTCTTAATTGTGGGCCTGCTGAGCGAGAGTCAAAGACTAAAATTTTAGCTTTTGGATTCTTTTCATGATAAATCTTAGCAGCTTGGGTAGCTGAATTATAACTACCAGAGAGGGCACTAGTTAAAGTAATGACAAAGATTTCGTCGCTACCTTCAAAGGCCTTAAGCCAGTCATTTACATTTGGACAGGCAGAAGTTGATTTGTTTTTAGTATGCTTTAAGGTGTAGAGAAATTTATCTAAATCAATATCAGGCGTATCGAGCCAAAGCTTGCCATCAACGTGAAGTGATAAAGGAACAGTAACATGATCAATTCCGTCAATTTGATCAGCTGTAATGTTTGCAGTTGAATCTGTAATAATTTTTATCGGCATATAGATTACCTCGAATTAAATATATTAAGCTGTTTTCTTTCAGTCTAAAGTACTATAGATAGTAAAGTCAAAGAAAATGCTATAGGTACAAAAAAGAGCAGCCATAAGGCTGCTCTTAGTTAATGTGAGAATACTAGTCCTAATAAGCCACCTAAAGCTACTAAGGCCAAAAGGGGCAGTACTAGATAAGAAACGAAGGCAAATAGCAGTCCGATCACGATTAAGAAACCGACGATCTTCAAAATGCCAATTCCTAGTTTCCAGAACAGCCAAATAATTAATAAGGCTAATAAAAGTGAAAACATATTTCGAACCTTCTTATAAAAATTAATTATATTTTGATATTAATCATATTACGAATTAAGTAGAAGGGGTAGATAAGTTTTTATTAAGAATGGTTAGAAGAATTTTCGTTAACGAAAGTTGTGTTCAAATACGATAAACCGAGAACATTTTAACCTCTTTATCTAAAAATGATGACAGAGGTGAAGAAAATGAAATACTTATTCAGATATTTAAAAAAAGAACCAGTAAAGGTTGGGATTGTAATTATCCTAACAATTATTACTTCTGCTTTACGAGTTACTCATGCTTTAATCAATGTAAATATTCTAAATTCTTTGATCAAATTACAGATGGATAACTTTTTTAACTGGGTAATGATTGATATTGGAGTCTTTGCAATCCTATCTATTTTTCTGATTTTGCTTCAAATTCAAACGGCTAAAACAATTGAATTTTTATGCTTGGATTTAAGAAAGGATATTGTTCGCCAAATTGCTAATAAGCCAATTATGAAATACCAGGAAAAAGATACAGGGGTATATGCTTCCTGGCTAACTAATGATATGAATACAATCGAAAATAATGGTTTTTATAATATTTTACAATCCATTCAAATTATTACTGATCCATTATTTTCAATTATTGCCTTACTACAATTTTCTTGGACCTTTATTCCTTTAATTTTACTAGTCTCATTTTTAACAGTTTTTTTACCACAAATTGTCCATGATAGATTAGCTAGTGCGAGTTTATCAACTACTCAAGCTAATGAAAACTTACTTAGTACCATTAATGATGGCTTGAGAGGTTTTGCAACATATTCTATTTTTGGTGTTGAGAGACAACTTGAAAATAGAATTACTAGTGCCACTATGACCTTAATTGGTAAGAAAGTACGACAAGCAAAATACCAGGCCGTAGCTAATAATATTGCTGGTTTTTCAAATATTTTAGGACAAACTGGTATTGAAGCGTGGACTGGTTTTCTAGCTCTCCAAAAAAGTATCTCGATTGGTGTAATCGGATCTTCAGGAAATTTATCCTACAATGTTTTTAATTCATTAGCTGCGATTGCACCAATGTGGGCAGAAATGACTGCATTGACACCAATTTTTGAAAAATATCATCTTGATGATAAAAGTAAGCCTAAACAAATTGGTAGAACACTTGAAAATAATGATTTTCAATGTTTAGATGTTGAGAATTTACAAATTTCTTTTGGAAGTAAAACAGTTTTTAAACAACCATTAAATTTACATATAAGTAAAAATCAAAAGATTGCTCTTGATGGCGATTCAGGCAGTGGTAAAAGTACACTTTTAAAAATAATTTCAGGTCAAATAAAAAATTATCAGGGGTCAGTTAAAATTAATAACCAAGATGAAAAAACTCTCAGTTATGATGCGATTAGAGAAACATTGATTTATGTGGATCAAATACCGTATTTATTTAACGGGACGATTCGTTATAACTTAGAGTTAGGCGAACATTTTAGCGATCAAGAAATATTCGATGCCTTAAGAAAAGCTGATTTGCTTGATTATGTTAAGGAGTTACCCGCAGGATTAAATACAAAAGTTGGCGAAAATGGTACAAAAATGTCTGGAGGACAGAAGCAGAGATTAGCTTTAGCTCGTGGCCTACTAAGAAATAGAAAGCTATTTTTATTAGATGAAAGTACAAGCAGTTTAGATAAGAAAAGTGCTTTGAATGTTGAAAATATCTTTTTGAGTCAGCCAGATATTACAGTTATTTTTGTTAGCCACCAGCTACATGATGAAAACAAACAGAAATTTGATAGGATCGTTAAGATATAAAAGAGACAGATAGATGAATGTACTATACTTTCGGTAACATACTTACAAAGTCACTATATCCTGCAAGCTTTAAAACTTTGGTTATTTCCTGACAAGTAGCAGCGTCCTTTTGAAAAATAGACGCATAATATTTTCCAAGTAACTTTATAAATAGGAGAGACCCTTTGCTATTAATGGTCGAAATATAAGTTAATACCTCTTGGATTAACTTTGTGGAGTTTTTCTCGTAGCAATTATCTAGGTAATTAATATAGATTGCGCCAATGCATTCTTGCAAAGAACTTTGCAGAGTATTTGGATTAGAATACTTCGCCAAGATAGTACCTACTAAAAAATTCAATTCCTCTATATCATAGATACGCATTGTTTCTCTAAAAATTTGAAGGGAATGAATATTCCAATTGTTGTTGACGAGAATGTATTGTTTCAGTTTATTTTTTAATTCAATTGGAACTTCTTTAGCTTTAGGAAGATAGACCTCTAAAGTAAGCTGCAACTGCAATTTATAATATTCAGTTTGGCGATTATTAGGAAGTAAATCTATCTCTTGTTTTATTTTTAATAATTTATCTTTGTTTTTTTGCTCAAAAGCTACAGAAATTCTATCCATAATATCTTCTGAGATATTTTCTCTTTCATTTAGATTTTCAAAAAAATAGGTAGCGTTTATCTGATGTTTATTAAGAATTTGAAGGAGATCGTTAGTCCCAATATCGTGAATATTTCTTTCAACTTTCGAATAAAAAGAGGTTGAGACTACATTTGCAGCCATTTCTGTTTGAGTTAATCCTAGTTGTTTCCTAAGATTTAGCAGTGCTTCACCAATTGTCATTCTGTATACCTCAAATTTAATTTTTTAATAATCATTTTATTTACCGTTTATTCTATCATGATATAGGATGATAATAATTTCAATTGCGTTAATAAGCTATAATAAAGAGAAATTACCACAAAATTATTACGATTACATTGAGAAACCTAGAAAAATGAAAAAACTAACAACAGGAATTTTAGCCCATGTAGATGCGGGAAAAACTACCTTATCAGAAGGGATGCTCTACAAAAGTGGCACATTGAGAAAATTAGGTGCAGTTGATAAAGGAACTGCCTATTTAGATAGTGATGATTTAGAAAAGAAACGTGGAATTACGATTTTTTCCCATATTGCGCGCATTCAAACCGGTAATAGTGAATTACAAATTTTAGACACGCCGGGCCATATTGATTTCGCTCAAGAAATGGAAGAGACGTTAAGTGTTTTAGACTATGCCATCTTAGTTGTATCAGCAAGTGAAGGGGTAACTGGATACACCCGCAATCTTTGGAGCTTACTAAAAAAGCATCAAATTCCAGTTTTTATTTTCGTTAATAAAATGGATACCTTGAAGGCTGATAAGGAAAATATTCTTAAGCAACTTAATGAGCTTGATGACAATTTTATTGAGTTTGGCACTCAAGATGTAGATTTTTATGAAAAAGTAGCTACTGCAGATGAAACAACCTTAGATCAATATCTAGAACTTGGAAAAATAGAAGATAGTGCAGTCAAAAAATTAATCAATCAAAGAAAAATTTTTCCAGTATATTTTGGAGCAGCTTTAAAATTAATTGGAATAGATGAATTTCTAGCGGGCTTAGATAAGTGGACTGATGGAAAAAAGTATACAAATGACTTTGGAGCTAGAATTTTCAAGGTTTCTTATGATGAAAAAGGCGAACGCTTAACTTGGTTAAAAGTTACCGGTGGTAGTTTAAAAGCCAAGACCGAGATATTTCCTGACGAAAAGGTGAATGAAATTCGTCGCTATAACGGCACTAAGTATCAAGTCATTCCGCAGGCAGAAGCTAGCGAAATTATTGCTGTCAGCGGCTTGAAAAGCACTTATCCCGGACAAGGTTTGGGCTTTGAAAATGATCAGACTAATTTTACCGTTCAGCCGGTCCTAACTTATGCAGTAAAAATTGATTCAGCTAACACAAATGCTTGCTTGCAAGCATTAAAACATCTTGAAGATGAGAACCCTCAACTCCATGTTAAGTGGAACAAGCAGACAGAAGAGATAAGTATTGATGTTTTGGGAAAGATTCAGTTAGAGATTCTCCAGCAACTATTACGCGATCGCTTTAATTTAGAAGTTGAATTTACTCAGGGCAAGATCCTTTACCAAGAAAGTATTAAGTCTTCAGTTGAAGGGGTTGGTCACTTTGAACCTTTGAGACACTATGCAGAAGTTCACCTATTGCTCACACCCGGCAAAAACGGAAGTGGCTTAGTTTTCAAAAATCAGTGTAGTTTAGAAGTTTTGCCTAAAAAATGGCAAGATCAAGTGATGGAGAGTTTATCTAATAAAGAACACTTAGGTGTCTTAACTGGGGCGCCTATTACAGATCTTGAAATTACCCTAGTTGGAGGCCGGGGAAGCAATGTTCATACAGGTGGCGGAGATTTTCGTGAGGCAACTTATCGTGCAGTGCGGCAAGGATTAATGGAGCTAAAAGCTAAAAAACAAGTTTATTTACTTGAACCTTGGTACCAATTCACTTTAAGAATTAATCAGAATCAAGTTGGTCGGGCAATTAATGATATTGAGAGAATGGGTGGAAAATTTGAACTTGGAGAAAGTAGAGGGAGTGTCACTACGATTAGCGGCCAAGCACCGGTAGCGCAGATGCAGGATTATGCTACTGAAGTTAGAAACTACATGCATGGTAGCGGACAGCTAGAATGTTTATTCTTGGGTTATCGAGAATGTAAAGATAGTGCTGCTATTATTGAAGAAATGAATTATGATCCACTGTCTGATATTAACAATACTCCTAACTCAGTTTTCTGCTCCCATGGCGCAGGTCATACAGTTGTTTGGAATGAGGTACCAAGTCATGCCCAGTATCCATATTTAGGATAGACTACTACATGATTTCGGTTAAATAAACTAAACATTTCTAAATTAAAACGCTTTCATTATTTATGAAAAGGTGCTATATTAAAAGTGTGAAATAGCTCTAGCAGAAGTCACGATTAGGATTGTTAATATTTATATTTTTTATTAAGTCGACGATACTCTAGCTATTGCAATTCATAAATATATTTTATAAGAAAAGGAAGTTCTAATTAATGAACTTCCTTTTTTGGTGCTAATAAAAATGTAAGTAAAGTAACTATTTGAATCCCATTTGCTTGCGTAGGACGGTGTAGATTGGTTCTCCACCTAAGAGAGCTAGAATTAGATAGGCAATAAAGACACTCATAATCATTGGCAGAACTTGTTCTACTGTTCCGATCATTTCTGTCAGCAAAATAATTGCGGTAAATGGAGCTCGCAAAATTGCCCCGAGGTAGGCTGCCATAGAGACAACAATGATATTAGTATAGTTGTCAGTAGGAATAAGGCCTAAGTGTATAAAAACAGTCGCAAAAATCGTCCCCATTAAAGCCCCTAAAACTAAAATAGGCATAAAAGTACCACCAGGGATAGAACTACAATAAGAAATCATAGAAAAAATTAGTCTTAGTAGAAAGAAGACAACTGGGATTAAAATCCATGAAAGTTGCCCTAGTTTTTCTTCTTGGATAATTAATGGATTGTGAAATAGTGAATCGATTAAGTAATGTGATCCACCCAAAACATGCGGAAAGGCAAGACCAATCGGAATAACTAATAAAAGTGGAACAATACTGTGGTATTGCATCGGAATAATTTTTAGCTTGCTGAAAAGCCACTTAGTATTTAAAAGAGACCGTTGATATCCGTATGCCATTAGACCTGCTACAATTCCGACAGTGATTAAGGACCAGTAGGAGTGAACAGGTAATTTTTTAGCAATTGGAAGATAAAGACAGGGCCGCGTTCCAAAAAATATAATGGTAACTAAGTCAGCTGAAGCAGCGGCTCCTAAAGCACTAATACATTCTTTAGGTTTAAAAGAGTGGGTAATGACTTCAACAAGAAAAAATACACCTGCAAGTGGGGCTGAGACCGCTGCACTAAGGCCAGCCGCAATTCCAGCGCATTGAAGCAAGCGTCTATCTTCCTCACTGCATTCAAAAATGTTTTCTGCAAAACCTTGACCTACTAAAGCCCCCATTTGGATGCACGGTCCTTCTCGCCCAAGAAAAAGTCCCATTGAGCTTACTAAGAGGCCGCCTACGAATTTTCGCCATAAGACGGGGAACCAGTCAACTTCGTGTTCTCCCATTAAGGTTGCTTCGACTTGAGGAATACCTGAACCAGATAAGTCTAATAAATATGGTTTAATAATTTTGCTCACAAGGATACAGATAAAGAATGTAAAGATGGTATATAGGCTTATCCATTGGGGATGAGCTGCGAGATAGGGATAGAGAAAGTATAAAAAATGAATGCTTTTATCGATAACAAAACGGAAAATACTGACAATCATCCCTATAATTAATCCGATAATGATGCTTTGAACTAAAAGCTCGGGCACTCGGGTAGTGAAGGGGCGTCTAAGAAAATCTTTAGCAGGCTTCATAATTATGACTTCTTTCATGTATACATTGTTAGGTTTATTGTAGGCCGAAAGAAGAAAAGAAAACAAATAATAGCAGAGGAAGTACCACGAATTTTATATTCTTTTTGTAGAAGGTGGAATAGGTATCTTTCTACTTCTAAATCATAAAAAGCAATGATGCTTTCTCGACACTTTCCCTTCGAATTTCATCATTGCTTTTTATTTTTCTTAATTAATTTATGTGTTTATTGATGTAGGTAAAATTGTAGGATGAGATATAAACTGGATCTATTTTCATATCTCTACTATTGTTAACCACGTTTGATTTTAAATGAAAATTTCACTTCAACTTGCATTAAAATCCCCTCCTTTCTTCGTTTTAAAATATTTTTGATTAAGTATTATTCTTAAGCACTTATCAAGATAATTGCATTACAAAAGGTGGTGGACCAATATGACGCATAATAATTTCCTTTCTAAGATTTTAAATTGGTTAGGTAATGAAAAAAATTACCAACAACGACCTTTTCCAAAAACAATTCTCTGCATAGTTTTCTCCTTTTCTTTTTCTTCAGTAATTATTTAAAGTCCCAAGCGTTTTAGATTGACTGTACAATTCATATAGAACATATAAATCTCCTTCCTTTAAATTGATATTTTATAGATAAAGAGTTGGTTGTCTGTGATATACGATCAAGATTAAATACCTACCTTTCTAGTAAATTTACTTAAATGGTTCGATTGTATTGGGGAATAGCTTATTCATATTGATTTTCTTTCCATAAGTACTATATTTTTTCTATAATTTTGATAACAGGTAGTGTACTGTATTCGGCTCTTCTCATGGTTCCTCCTCGTGAGTAATGTTTTTAAAGATAGTTAATATATCTTTTACTGGGTTTCTACAATATTTAATGGATATCCATAGATCTTTATAATTTAGATCTGGATCTCTACATTTCTGCTGTTTCATAGTTTTTCTCCTCGTATTAAATTTTTACATTGGTATTTTAATTCCACTCGAATCGTGCATTTTTTCTCCTCCAAGTATTTGTGGTTCAACTTTATGCTCTTAGTATATGAGATTAGTGTTAATAAAATTAAAATAGTCATATTTGAATTTAATATTCCAATATGACTATTTAATATTTATTTATATTTAATAAGAAGTTTTTCAAGTAATTTACCGTACTCGGTCATTCCAATACTAAGTAAAAAATTTTTAGTTTGTATACTTTTGTTATAATATTCATCACTATTTGTACGATGATAAAAAATTATGTTTTTAAAGAAATAGAATGCAGAACTATAGAATACAAGTTCAGGTTTTGTCTTAATCTTTTCTCCGCTTTCAATGAAATAATCAACATTTTTTTCTTTATTTTCATTAAGCGAAAAAGATAAAATGTTTGTTATTATTGCTAGTAATGCTACTTGCATTTTGGTGTTTTTAGTATTTATATACTGGTCTGTTATCTTTTTTGCAATCACGATATTACTCTCAAGATCATAGAATGGCATAAAATTACAAAATAAAGCCACTTTTGTATCGTTGAAATTAGGAATATTGAATATTTTTTCTTTTATTTTGGTTCGTAATTGTAAATCAGGTTCTTCCGAGGGATCTTTCATTGCTTCAAGCCATGCTTCTACAAGCAGTAATTCTTCTTCTTTATCTTTATTTGATAGATTACTTTCTTTTACTAATGGCTTAAGCCCCCTAACTTTATCAATATTGTTTTCATAATAAGCTTCAATCATCATATTATTAAAGTCTTTTATTTGTTGATGACGAAGATCATCATTTGAATTAAGCCTACTAAAAAACTCCCAAATAGGGATGTTATTGTAATGAAGTAAATCTACTAAATTATCTACTGTAATCTTATTAGCATTTTTTTCTACTTTAGAGTAGTAGGATTGGCTGACGATCATTCCATCATTGATAAATTCTTTTTGATTTTTACCTTGACTAATTCGATATTCTTTTAGTAATTCACCAATTGTCATAATCATGTTCTCCTAAAAAATTCAAATACGACTATTTCGTTAATTTCATTATAGAACCGATATTATATGTTTAACATCAAAAAAGGAGTTAAACATTATGAACGTATTCTTGAAAAACAAAGATTATAGAAGATTTTCAGTCGCTAGTTTCTTATCTAGTGCTGGTGACATTCTTTTTTATTTAGCGTTTATGACTTATGCAAGTAAATTACAAAATTATTCTCTTGCCTTATCATTAATTGCAATCTCTGAATCATTACCAAGATTATTTGATATATTTGGTGGTTATTTAGCTGATAAAACAAGAAAGAAATTTAAGAACATCTTCGTAATGTCTCTAGTTAGATTTGCCCTCTATAGCTTAGTTGGGATATTGTTTGTTACTAATGTATCTCAATGGGGCTTAGTAATTGCAGTAGTAATTATTAACTTTATCTCTGATATGGCTGGTACTTATGCCGGAGGTTTAAGTGCTCCATTAATTGTTGATTTAGTTGGAGAAGATGAATTTGCACAAGCAGAAGGCTTTACCAATGGTATTAGTCAAGTGATTACTACAGTAGCCCAGTTTGTTGGATCAGGTCTCTTGCTTTTCTTGTCTTACTCAAACTTAGCTTTCGTTAATGCATTTACCTTCTTAGCAGCTGGCTTGTTATATGCTAGTGTAGGAGTTCGTCATAATAAAGATAATCAGCCTATTGAACCACAAGAAGTAAACGAGCAAAAATTCTTTGCGACAATGAAGACCTCATATACTCAAATAAAGAAGGCTTCCGGCTTGTTATCAGTAGTTTTAGTAATTGCACTTCTTAACGGTGCATTAACTTCTATGGGTTCATTATTACCAATTATTATGGCCGGCAATCGCTCAACAATGATTATTTCCACTTACAGCTTTACTCTTGCAGTAATTGGTTTGGTAGTAAGTGTTGGTGCAATCTTAGGTAGTACTTTTGGACCACAATTATTTAAAAAGCAATCTGTTTTCTTTATGGTTATTGCTGCCAATGTTTTAAGTGTAGCCACTACAGTTGCTGCAATGTTCGCTAACATTTTTGCAATTATGCCATTTTACTTCTTATTAGCTTTAGTAATAAGTACTGCTTCACTTAAAATGCAACAATGGTTAGTTACGACAATTGATCGTAAGATTTTAGCTTCAAGTGTAGGCTTACTTAATACAATTGTCATGGCGACTTCACCAGTAATGACTACAGTATTAACTACTATTTCAGGCTTAGGGGATGTTAGATATGCCTTATTTGCACTCTTAGCAGTTGAAATTATTATTTTGTTTGTCGCAGTTAAATTGAGTGTTAAGACTAAAGTAAACAAAGAGGAAGTTAAATCCGCTGTTGTAGTAAATAAATAGCTTATAAAATTAATGTTTAGCTACAAATTAAAAGATTACATAATGAAACGAAAATTGAATCATGAATCGATTACCTCAAGAATATTAGTGAGATCATCAAAAAAATTCTATTAAATCAAAGTACAAGACAAGATTTAATAGAATTTTTTGTTATAAGCCAAATTAATATATTTGTATACTATATATAATAAGTTATTAAGGAAGTCTTAAGCTTAGCGCTTTGTAGGCAGTAGAATATCTTTATTGATTAAGCCTTGTTATGATTAAGTTAATCAATCATAAGTCATAAAAAGATTAAAAATAGCTAGCTAAATCAATCTTTTATGTATTTTTAGGAAAGGAAGCCTAACTATGATGGAAGATAAACATGGAATTAAAGACAAAGTAGCAGGTAAGCTTAAAGAAGTAGAAGGAAAAATCACCGGTGATAAAGCTCGTGAGGTCGAAGGAAAAGCTCAACAAGCTAAAGGAAAGGTGAAATCTAAGGCTACTGAAGTAAAAGAAGACTTAGAATAATCTACTTATTGTATATTTTAGAAATAGGAGGCGATCCCCATGCTTCACTGGATTTGGGTTTTGATTGTTGGAGGCGTAATCGGGTTGATTGCAGGAGCCATTACTCATAAAGGCGGCTCAATGAACTGGATTGCAAATATTATTGCTGGGCTAGTAGGCTCATCTCTAGGCGAGGCTTTGCTGGGTGCCTGGGGTCCGCAAGTAGCGGGAATGGCAATTGTTCCATCGTTACTAGGAGCTATTATTTTAGTTATTTTAGTTTCATGGATTATGACAATGCTATTTGGGTCAAAAGCTCATTCATAAATCATATTTAACACAATTTAATAATTCTCTCTCAAAAGAGCAGTCTTAGTCGACTGCTTTTTTCTATGGGCGGCCTTTTAAATTTTCATAGTATAATGGATGTGATATAAAAATCTAGGTAAGAAAAGAGATAACAATGCGTTTAATTTCATGGAATATTGACTCCCTTAATGCCGCTTTAACTAGTGATTCACCGCGTGCCCAACTTACGCGTAGCGTTTTAAATACAATAAAAGAAAAAGATGCCGATATTATTGCTATTCAAGAAACTAAATTACGTTCTACAGGTCCAACGAAGAAGCACCAAGAAGTTCTTGCAGAGATGTTTCCTAACTATGACTATGTCTGGCGTTCTTCTGAAGAGCCAGCAAGAAAAGGCTATGCAGGGACGATGTTTTTATATAAAAATACTTTAACGCCTGAAGTAACTAAGCCAGCTATTGGCGCACCGGATACAATGGATTATGAGGGACGAATTTTAACCTTAGAATTCGATAATTATTATGTTACTCAAGTCTATACTCCTAATTCTGGTAATGAATTGAAGCGATTAGAAGATCGTCAAATTTGGGATGAAAAGTATACAGAATATTTACAAAAATTAGATAAAAGTAAACCAGTAATTGCGAGTGGTGACTATAATGTTGCCCATACTCCAATTGATTTGAAACACCCAGAAAATAACCACCATAACGCTGGCTTTACTGATGAAGAGCGTCAAGGCTTTGATAAATTATTGAAGCTTGGCTTTACTGATACCTTTAGAAAGGTCCATGGGAATGTAGAAGGTGTTTACTCATGGTGGGCTCAAAGAGTAAGAACTAGTAAAGACAATAACTCAGGCTGGAGAATTGACTATTACATTGTTTCTGATAGAATTGCTGATCAGGTAACTAAATCAGAAATGATCGATACCGGAGATCGTAAAGATCATTGTCCAATTATGCTAGAAATTAATTTATAATTATCCACTTGTGGATAAGCAAAGAAGATCGTTTAGGTCTTCTTTTTTAATTTAGATGGGAAGTGAAGGCTGTGGATAACGTTTTAAAAGAAGCAATTTTAAATGGTTTATACGATAAGGATAAAAATAATGGAAATGAATTTTTTAGTCCCCAGTTAGTAAGTAATGATAAGGAGAACAAGATCTGGTTTACTTTGCGGCAAGAATTACTGTCAGCTACTTCTTTTACTTGGGCAGTTGCATTTATTTCTGAAAATATGCTTGTTCCATTTAAATTAGTGATGTCGGAACTAGCTAAAAAAGGAATTAGTGGTACGTTAATTACAGGTACTTATCTTGGCTTTAATAGTCCGAAAGTTTTTAAGGAATTAATGAAAATACCGAACCTGAAAGTTAGGCTAAGTGAAGAAGCTGGTTTTCACGCTAAGGGATATATTTTTAATCATGAAGATTATCAAACTATTTTAATTGGGAGCGCAAATTTTACTAGATCAGCTTTATTGAAAAATTGCGAGTGGGGATTAAAAGTAACATCTCATGAAAATGGCCACTTAGTTCAAGAAGTTAATAATCAAATTCGAATTGCGTTGACTACTAGTATTTCCCTTACCAATTCCTGGATTAGAGAATATGAGAAAAATTGGCAGCCTGTCAAAAAGACAGCTATGCATTTGGCAACTGATCGGAAAGAAGATATTTTACCTAATAAGATGCAAAAAGCAGCTTTAAATAATTTAACTGCTCTAGTAAATGAGGATGCAAAAAGAGCCCTGGTCGTTTCTGCCACTGGGACTGGAAAAACATATTTGGGAGCATTTGCAGTTCGAGAATATCAACCTAAAAAGTTTCTTTATCTAGTACATCGAGAACAAATTGCGAAAAAATCTTTAGAGAGTTTTTATAAGGTAATTGGCGGTAGCCGTGAGGGCTATGGTTTATTAACTGGAAATAAGCATGATCTTAATAAAAAGTATCTTTTTGGAACCATTCAAACTTTAAGTCAGGACAAAGTTTTAGCAGAATTAGATCCAAAAGAATTCGATTATATTTTAATTGATGAAGCCCATCGAGTAGCTGCTCCAACTTATCAAAAAATTTTAGAACACTTTACGCCTAAATTTTTACTAGGAATGACTGCTACGCCAGAAAGAATGGATAAGCAAAACATCTATGAAGTATTTGATTATCACTTAGCTTATGAAATTAGGCTAAAGGATGCCTTGAATGAGCAGATGTTAACACCGTTTCATTATGTGGGAGTAGAAGATTATACGGTAGGCAATGAGATAATTACTGAAACTAGTAAATTAAAAGACTTAGTTGCTGAAAAGCGAGTTGATTATGTCCTTAAGCAGCTTGATTACTATGGCTATTGCGGTAAAAAAGCTAAAGGCTTAGTATTTTGTAGTCGGCAAGAAGAAGCACGAAAGTTAGCAGAATTATTTACGCAAGCTGGACACCCAGCACAGGCTCTGACGAATGAGGACAGTCAGAAGAAACGAGTAGAAGTAACTAAGAAGTTAGAAAATGGTGAATTAGAATATATATTTACCGTAGATCTATTTAACGAAGGAATCGATATTCCGTCCCTAAATCAGATTGTGATGCTCCGAAATACCCAATCGAGTATTATTTTTATTCAACAACTAGGGCGTGGGCTGCGTAAATTCCCGGAAAAAGACTATGTAACTGTAATTGATTTCCTGGGTAATTATAAGAATAATTATCTAATTCCAATTGCCTTAAATGGTGATAAGAGCCGTGACAAAGATCAAGTTGTTAGAGAAAGTAAATTACCGCAAGTTATCGATGTTTCAACAATTAACTTTACTGAAGTAGCTTCACAAAGGATTTTAGATTCACTTGAAAAAATAAAACTAGATAGCATGCGGGAGCTGAAAAAGTCCTACGAAGATTTAAAGGCAAAACTGGGTCGCGCGCCTCTTTTATATGACTTTTATCAATATGGAACAACCGCTCCAACTGTTTTTGCCAAAAATCACCTTTTAGCCCACTATGGCGATTTTTTAAAGAAAATGGGAGAAAACGTCGAGCTAACAGATTATCAAAGTTCTGTTTTATCTTTTGTAACGAAGGAGTTGTTATTTGGTAAAAGACCGCATGAATTATTACTCTTAGAAAGCTGCTTAATTAAGGAAAAGGTAAGTGAAGCATCCTATCTACAATTACTTGAAGGAAGAAATTGTTACGTAAATGATGCTGTACTAGAGTCAGTTGAGAAAGTTCTATCCTTAGAATTTTTTGACGTGAAACAAGGAAAAACAACGAAAAAAGAGCAGTATGGCAATGTTCCCTTAGTTGAAAAAATAGGAAAGAACTATTTATTCTCAAGTCAACTTTCACAGGCCTTAAGTGCTAATCAGCAATTTAAAGATCTATTTAACGATGTTATAAAAACAGGCTTGGCACTTTCAAAAGAATATAATTCTGATCAACAATTTACTTTGTATAAGCAATATGATCGTAAGGACGTTTGTCGCCTCTTAAACTGGCCTAAGGACATTTCAGCACCAATGTATGGTTATCGTGTTGGGAAAAAAGAAACGCCGATTTTTATCACTTACCAAAAAGATTCAAAGAAGAAGAGAAATGCCCGCTATCATAATACTTTAGAAAATGGGCATAGTTTACGCTGGTATACCCGTACGCCGCGTCACATTGATTCAGATGAAGTAAAACGGCTGCTTAATACAAAAGATATGAAATTACACCTATTTGTTAAGCAAAGCGATGCAGCGGGAAAGGAATTTTATTACTTAGGTACTGCCGATATCCAAAAGGATTCTGTTAAAGAAGAAAAAATAGGTTTAAAGCAAAAGAGTACAGTTGGAATGAATCTGATTCTCAACCATCCGTTAAATCAAGCTATCTATGGTTTGCTTTTCAGTTAAGAATTAAGCATAGTTTAGGATAAATTATAGAAATTCATAATAATTATTTGATAAATTTCAAGTTGCGAAAATGGAGGGGATGAGATAAGGGTGAAAATAAAACTAGTCTCTTTACTTACTTTATTAGCGTTAGTTTTGACAGGATGCAGTTTTCAAAACAAACATAATAGAGCTGATGCAGCACACAAGTACTATGTTGAAGAACGTGAAACGCCGAAAAACAATCTCAATGTAATTCCAACATTATTTTTCCATGGTGGACTAAGTAATTATCATGGAGAAGAGAATATGGTAAAAGCTGCTCAAGAAGCTGGAGTGACTAATTCTGTCATTAGGGCCGATGTAGATGCCAATGGAAAGGTTAAACTGATTGGTACTATTCCAAATAACGCTGTTAATCCAATTGTAGAGGTAAACTATCGAAATAACGTTCAACTTGATTTTAAAGAAAATGGACGTTACGCCAGAAATGTAGTTCAGACTTTACAAAATGAGTATGGAATTAAAAAGATAAATATGGTGGGACATTCCCTGGGAAATACTTCAATTATGTATTATCTATTGCAAGCTGCTCACAATCTAAATTTACCAAGGTTAAATAAGCAAGTTTCAATTGGTGGACATTTTGATGGACTTGATTTTAAGCAGTTGCCAATTGCTATTAGACAACCTCCTAATCTTCGAGTTGATAATGAAGGAAAGCCAAATAAAATGAATGTCACCTATCGTGAAATGGCAAAATTACGAACACTTTATCCAACCAAAGAAATAGACGTCTTAAACATTATTGGTAATATTGGTGGAAATTCGGATGGGATTGTAAAAAATGCTTCATCTCTTTCATTAGAATATTTAGTTGCTCCTATGGCTAAAAGCTATCGTGTAGTCACAATAACTGGCAAGAATGCGGAACATGGGCAATTAACTTATAATAAACAAGTAGAGAAACAAATTATTAATTTTTTATGGCTACAATAGCAAAATAAAAGAAGATGTTTGAAAGGTAGTGACCCCGGAATTCGGACATGGATTTCGGGGTTTTCCTATGACCAAATTATCTAAAGAAGATCAAATGAATCTCTTTAAAGAATGGAAATACTAATATAAAGGTGCTAAGTATTTAATTAAAAATATGGGATGAACTAAGATGAGTAAATTCAGGAATTTATTAGAGAAGACATTAGAAAAATTCCAGAATTGAAAGAACAATATGAGCAAGTGAATTTAAATTTGGATGCTTCAATTTTGGTTAGAGAAATGCGCGACTGCTAATGTTTTTGGTTAAAAGAGATATTTTAATTAAAAACTTTTCAAATTTAGAGTACGAAAAAAGCCACTTAAGAAAAGTGAATTCTGATTGTTTTGCTCACGAAGCATTAATGCTTAATTTCGTGGATCAATCGAGTGACTGAAACAACGAGTCGTGAAGCTTGGTACAATATTAAACCAATAGCAATTAAAGTAAATGCGTCAAGCAAGGCGTACAATTCCTTAAAGAGAACTTGATTAGGCTACGTTGCTAGCGCGCATATATTTGTCAAAAGACGTCTTGTGGGTGGTCGTTGAACCACCTTTTTTTATTACAAAATTTCCAGGTTTCCCGTATCACAATATATTATATTAAAATAATAAAATTTATAATTTAACTAATAAATAATTAAAATTATTGTTGACTTTTAATTTTTATCGTCGTAATATTATGTTCAATCAAAAATAAAAATGGCTTTGATAAGGAAAGTAAGTTTTACTGAAGTACTACAGAGAGTTTCTGGTTGGTGCGAAGAAACAACGAAGGTTTAGCTGAAAATCACCTTTGAGTAGAAATTACGAATTGAGTAGTTTCAGGGCACGCCCTTTACAGCGTCGACGTATCGCTCTTTTTGAGCCGCACGTGCAACGAGGCTGGGGCTATGCCCGGCGAACATAGGTGGTACAGCGCTAAAAAGCGCCCTATTAGATCAAAATAATTGGTCTGGTAGGGCGTTTTTTCTTTAACAACGCTGTTAAATTGTAAAACAGGAGGATAATTTTATGAATGCACAATTATCAAAAAAATCGAAGTTTTTTTGTTTAATGATGACCTTCGTTATGATTTTAGAATTTTTTGCAATGGTTAATATCGGATTAATTGTTAAGTATGCTAAGAAAAAAGCATGGAAGGAATTAGCTAAAGTTGTTATTCGTTTTGCTAAAGGTGCGGGTGTTAGAACGAATGCAGCCATTGTTGCAGCTCAGTTGGCTGTATGGGCTGTCCAATGTGGAATGAATTGGGATTAATTATGCAACATGTAGTAGATTTTCTAATTACTTATGTCCTTGTAGTTATATATTATTTTCTGGATAGCGGATATTTTCGCCCATTTGCTTCCCTAATTATGACTTTAGTATTAATAGGTTCAGGATATTTCATTGGCAAGCTATATTATGAATATAAAAATAGAATTAATAAATAACTAAAACTATAGCTTTTAGCAATTTTCGGTGTAGTGCTACTTATGACGAATATAAATTGCATTATCTACCATTAGGAAAAGAATATACTCAATCAAGTAGCTTTACTTTAGCTATGAAATAAAAATCATATATCTAATCTAAAAATTTTTATATCTTAGTAGATAATTTTAATAAAAAAATAATACTTTAAACAGACAATTATTGACTTTTAATTTTTATCACTGTAATATTATGTTCAATAAAAAATAACAACAGCTTTGATAAGGAAAGTAAGTTTTACTGAAGTACTACAGAGAGTTTCTGGTTGGTGCGAAGAAACAACGAAGGTTTAGCTGAAAATCACCTTTGAGTAGAAATTACGAATTGAGTAGTTTCAGGGCACGCCCTTTACAGCGTCGACGTATCGCTCTTTTTGAGCCGCACGTGCAACGAGGCTGGGTTTATGCCCGGCGAACATAGGTGGTACAGCGCATAAGCGCCCTATTAGATCAAGATAATTGATCTGCTAGGGCGCTTTTTTCTTAACAAGGCTGTTAAGTATAGGAATAATTGGAGGAAAATTATTATGAAAAAGTTTATCAAGAGGTGGAGTATACAGTACAAACGCTTTTTCACCTGATAGATTTGGAAAGTGTATATTAAATAAAATGGACCTAGGAGAATTAAAAAATTTGGCCAAAATAATTTTTAAACCTGCAACTGTGAGATGTTTAAAATCTCATGCATGGAAGAAAGCATCAGCAATGATGGTAAATGCAATTGTGCAGTATGCACCTAAGAAAGTTGCTAGTTTGGCTGTTAAAAAGCTTGCAAATCTTGCACTACCTGGAGTTGGTTGGGCATCAGTAGCATGGTGGGGGGCTCAATGTGGTTGGGATGAATTCCATTAAAAAGTTTTTAAAATGGATACTTGGATTATTACTAATTAATTTTGCAGGACTAATACTAACTACACTTTATTCGGCTTATTACAGCTTTGGTACTATGATTTTTGGAGTTCATACCGAAGTCGCCATAAAGGATTTTTGGAATACTGAATTTATTACTGCGGTTCCTTTTATTATTGGAGTAAATTTACTCGCAATTAGCACTGCACTTTTTCGAATGTATAAGAATAAGAAGAAAAAAACTCTTAGTTAGTTTGATAAATTGGTGTAAGTCATATTTCGAAAGATACACTCACTGGATATAGAGGACAATAATCTTATGAAAAGAAAGCAATTAATTTTATATTTTATTTGTTTAACATTGGTAATTGAACTTTATAATTTTCTAATTGCCCCATATATTTCAAATTTGTTTTTGAATATTATATTAAGCGGAATATGCGGAGGACTAATTACTTTAGTAGTTTATAAATTGAGCAAATAGAAAAGTTTTTAATTTAGTAGTAGATTTTTTGCTTATTATAAAATTTATTTCATTTTTATAGTTCAAATTTAATCTAGCTACCATTAAGGATTTTTTGGAATACTGAAATCTTATGAAAGTACGAGAAACTATTATGAAAAAAGGTATTGTTACAACTCTTTTTTATAAATATGATATAACAACAACTTTTGTGTTACTGGCTTTATTAAATCTTGGATCACCGTGGGGAAATTTTTCTTACCGTATGGTTATGGTTCTAATGAACATTGTTGTTGGAGCTAGTATGGAATATTTAGTTAATAGGTTTTCTTCAACAAGACGCACATTGTTTAAAGGGATGGTAGCTTTAATTTTACTTTTTATAAATATAATTTGGATTTTAGTTACGGTCATCTAGTCAAATGATGGTAAATTATGAAAAAGCTACTACTAGTTTTTGAAATAGTATTAGGATTAATTCCTTTTCTTCCTATACTTTCAGATACTATTTTCAAAACGAATATCCATACTTCAATTATAAATGTGACAATGCAATGGCCACTGTGGGTTAAGGTATCTATTTTACTTATTTGTATTTTGTTATATCTGTATTTTTGGTACACAATTTTTAAAGAAATTAAAAAAAACCTACTATAATTGAAAGATATATGTAATTCTCTAAAGCCCAGTAGCGTAGAGCTTGGCTATGCCGAGACGGTACGGAAGACGGCTTTAGCTGCCTGGAGCGTCGAGGATAGACTTGCCCGAAGCGGATGGGAGTTAGAGAGCAAAACAAAAAGCAGTTTTTGAAGTTAACCCCTGGAGTTGGACATGAATTTGGGCGTTACTACATTGAAGCATCTTCTTTTTTAAATCTTATTATCATGATGCTTCTTTTTATCAAAATTGTGAAGCCAGATACCCCATGCGGCTTGAAATTCGATAATTAGCACGCTAGTAGAGATGAGCACTAAGAGAATTAAGGCATAACTAGCTGTTTCACCTAATTCAGAGGTATCAAAACCATATGTAAAGAGTTTACCGCCTCCATACATAATCAAAATTATCCAATAAATGTTTGCTAGCCACCACAATTTTCTCATTTAGATACCGCTTTCATTCATTATATATAGCTATTATAGCATTCTTATAGGTAATTAAAAGTTTACTGCAAAGCTCTTAGGAAAAAGATAAGTGTATAATTAAGTAAAAAATAGAGAGGCAAGTAGACTAAATGGGACAAGCTTGGGATAAATTTAAAGAAAATACAACTGTACATCGTCTTGTGACTCTGTGTTTAATTATTCTGGTTCTATATGCAGCTCGCTCGATGATGAATACAATCTTGCTAACGTTTATTTTTACATATTTAATTGTGCATTTAATTCGATTTACTCAAAAGAAAATTCCTAGCTTACCCGCGCAGGTAATTGTAGTTCTTGCTTATCTCTTAGTAATTGCACTTATTTACTTTGCGATTACGATCTATGTGCCGATTTTAATTAAGCAAATTATAAAAATGAGTCATTCTCTGATCAAATTCTATCAATCAGATGATATGAACTGGGTATCACGCTACTTAAGTCATTACATTAGCAATAGTGAAATTACAACACAGGCAAAACATGGTGTAACTATTTTAGTTCATGCTTTAACTAATTTTGGAACATTAACTATAGCGTTCTTTATGTCGCTGATCATGAGCTTTTTCTATACGATTGAGCTTAATTCCATGACTGAATTCTCTCATACTTTTTTGCAGAGTCGTCACTTATCCTGGTTATTTGAAGATGTGGCATATTTTGGCAATAAGTTTGTTAATACTTTTGGTGTTGTCTTAGAAGCACAATTTTTTATTGCTTTATGTAATACCGCAATGACAATGATCTGCTTAATTATTATGAGAATGCCGCAAATTATAGCTTTAGGATTGATGGTATTTATTCTTAGCTTAATTCCGGTTGCTGGTGTAATTATTTCCTTGATTCCGTTAAGTCTCGTCGCATATTCCGTTGGCGGAATTAGGTATGTGATTTATATCTTTATTATCATTATGATAATTCACGCGATCGAAGCCTATATTTTGAATCCCAAATTTATGTCGAGTAAGACCGAACTACCAATCTTTTATACGTTTGTTGTTTTACTTGCAGGGGAACATTTCCTTGGAACATGGGGATTAATCGTAGGAGTACCGATCTTTACCTTCTTGTTAGATATTTTAGGAGTAAAGTCAGTTAAAAGGAAAAAACCTCAAATTTTAAAAATTGAAAGCAAAAAATAAAAGCAGCTGTAAAGCTGCTTTTTGCGTATTGTAAATAGGATAGTAGGTTCCAAATGAGAATATATGAAAAATACGAGATATGAATGGAGTTTTTTTGGTTATTCACAATACAATATTAATTACGCAAAAAAATTAGTTTTTTTGTTATTTTTTATAAAAAATTGAGATGAAAAATTTTAGAAATAAGTAATTATTCTTTTACGAATTTGGGTCTATTTTGATCGATTTTGTGTTTTTAATAATTATTTAAGAGAACATGATAAATTATAAGCATAAATATAAAAGTTTAGAGAGAAGAGATTTTATGGATGATTTTTTTAACTCAATTTTAAAATTGCAAAATAAAAAGACAAAGCAAAAGACGATTAAAAAAGATGGTTCTAAAGGAACTAGAAGAAGTTTAATTTGTTTTCACGATTTTAGTTTAGGTTGGCTTAAAGATTTTAGAATTTAGCAGAAAGGAAAAGCTAAAGATGTTACCAATTATTAATTTACAAGCTGTAAATCGGACTGCACATACGGAATATATGGGAGCTCCAAAGAAAAAAAGAAGAGTAACAACGACTATTATTTGTTGGAATCAATTTCAAAAATAGTAAGGAGGCATTAACATGCAAAACTATGAAGTTCTAAAGTTACAAGGAAGTCAAACATCTAATATGCAGGCGACTGGATTATTGGAATCTAAAAGAATTAGCGTATTTTGTTTTAATAAAAGAGGTAAGCACCGTCTGCCGAATGTATATTGGGACTAATGAAAAGGGATAGAATTTATTTATTTAAAATAGATGTTTTATTGTTAATTGCAATTCTATTAAGCGTTGCGGGAAGTGTATGCAATTTGGTTTTACCACTTTTCGTTAGACAATTTATTGATGTTAGAGCTACAAGTCTAATGTCATTTGATTCTCTGCTACCAATTCTTACTGTATTAATGATGGGATCAATTGTAAATGCAGTAAGTATGTATCTAATTAGTGTGTCTGGTGACAGAAGAATAAGAGATATTCGTGAAAATATAGAAGAAAAATTGCTTAAATTGCCCATCTCTTTTTATAAAGAAAATGCAAGCGGAGAATTAGTAAGTCGGATTATAAACGATTCATTAATTATAAAAGAATTTACTACTAATGAAGTTCCAAATGCAATAGTTAGTATCATTACGCTTATTGGAAGTATAGGTATTCTATTATATTTGGATTTAAAGTTAACATTAGTAATTGTTCTTTCTTTTACTATAGTAGCGATTATTGCTTATCCTTTAGGAAAAATAAATGAAGGTTATTCATTCTTGATTCAGGACTATCTGAGTAAATTATCGCAGGTAATAACTGAAAATATTCAAAATATTCAAATTATCAAGCTATATAATGCTCAAAAAGAAGTAAAACATAAGTTTAAAAAGATAAATAATAACATTTATGGATTATCAAAAAAAATAGATAAAATTTTTAGCATAACTGGCCCAATTCAGACAATGTTTACACTTTTGGCTTTCTTAATAATTGTACTTTATGGAAGTACTAGAGTATCGCAACATACGCTTTCAATGGGAATTTTAGCATCATTTATGATGTACATATTTGAAATTATTACTCCAATAAATACGTTAGCCAATTTTTATGTTAGTTATTCCGAAGCTAAAGGTGCATCTAAGGTGATTAGCCGAATAATGAATACTACAGAGGAAAAAGTAACTGGAAAAGACATCAATGGCATAAAAGAACCATATATAGAGATGAAAAATATTTCATTTAAATATGGGAAGAAGAGCTCACTGATATTAAAACGTGTATCGGTATCTTTTGATTCATTAAAAAAGATTGCTATCGTTGGACCTTCAGGAGCTGGAAAAACGACGCTAATTAGTATTTTAACTAGACTCCAAGAAAAATATGATGGACTGGTATTTTTAAATGGAAGAAATAGTAAAGATTATTCCTTAGCTAGTTGGCGTAGTTTGTTTAGTGTAGTTACTCAAGAAAATAGTATATTTTCAGGAAGTATAAGAGATAATTTAACTTTTGGATTAATCGATAAGCCAAGTGAAGAAGAATTAAATCAAGCGCTGAAAGTTGCTTCTATGAGTAAAGACATAGATAAGTTTCCTGGAAAATTAGATTTTGACGTAGGTGAAAACGGTGGAAAGTTATCAGGTGGTCAACGACAAAAAATTCAAATTGCTAGAGCATATTTGAGAGATACACCGTTTATTATTTTTGATGAAGCTACATCAAATTTAGATCCTGAATCTGAATCGGAAATTTTAAGTTCAATAGATGAATTATCATCAAAAAAGACATTAATAGTAATAGCTCATAGGCTCTCTACAATTGTAAATGCAGATAAGATTTATTTTCTCGATAATCATCAAATCTTAGGAGCAGGGACGCATGAAGAGCTCCTAAGAAAAGTTGAAAAATATAAAACGTTTGTGAATGATCAGTTTATATCTAAAGAGTAATTATGAAGTATACAATTCAAGATTATTTACCATTTTTAAATGATAAAGATAATTTCTTTATTGATCCATCCAATACCGTGGATAATTTTAATATTACTCCACCATCTAAGGAATGGAAAATATATAAAGATAAACATTGGACTTTTTTAGGAAAACTTAGCGTAAAATTACCAACTCAAGGTTGGAAAATACATTTGTCGGCAGGCTATGATAAAGCAGAGTTACAATTGATGATTAATACTGCTTGTGATTATTTATTTGCAAATAATATTTGTTTTAAAGTAACTAATAGCTATGAGGAATGGTTAATAAAAAATTCTAAATCGGCAGATAGAGTTTCTGCAGGAAAATTTATAACTATCTATCCTCAAAATGAAACTCAATTTAAGCAAATAGTAGAAAAATTAAGAATTTTATTGCAACCATATAAAATTGGTCCATATATTCTGTCAGATAAAAGATATCAAGAAACAAATATTTATTATCGTTATGGTGGTTTTAAAGAAATTAAAAATAATAATGGGGAATTATGTATTAGGGATCAGCAAGGAAATCTAATTCCTGATGAAAGATTACCATTTTATAAGAAACCAGATTTTGTTGAAGATCCGTTTGAAAAAGCTACAAAAGATAAATCGAATAAAATAGTTAATAAAGATAAATTAGATAGCTACAATATTTCTAGTGCTCTGCATTTTAGTAATGCAGGTGGGGTATATTTAGGACAGTGTGGAGAACGAAAATATGTTATCAAAGAAGGAAGAAAAAATGCTGGAATAGATTCTCATCTCCAAGATGGTTTTTCAAGAATTAAGCATGAAGCTACCTTTTTAAACAAGTTGAAAGATTCTCCATATGTTGTAAATATTAAAGATTATTTTCAAGTATGGATACACAATTATTTAGTTGAAGATTATTTACCGTTAGAAAATTTGGGAGATTATATAAGCAATAAATTCCCTGTTCATGGTGATGAAGCACACTATGTAGAAAAGATTAAAACTATAGCTAAAAACTTAGTGACTGCCGTAGATGATGTTCATGAACGAGGAGTAGCATTAGGAGATTTACAGCCAGACAATATTCTGATAAATGAAAGTAAAAATCAAGTTCTTTTAATAGATTTAGAACAAGCTAATGAACTTATGGCTCAGTATGATCCTGGTCTAAAGACGGTAGGATTTGTAGATTCAAATATGGTTATTAGTACGTATGAACAAGCAGATTGGCTGGCAACATATAAAACTATTAGATATGCTTTAGAGCCCTTGATTGATATTGATTCCTTGAGTACATATAACGAGAAATATAGAGATCTAAATTGGATGAAGTATCGAGAAGAAGTAAAAAAATTCCTCCAAGAATTTAAATTAGAATGTTTTAAAAGAGGACATATTAATCATAAAAATGACAATGTTCCTACTAATCCTGTTATGCTAGGAACTTTGGATGAAAATATAACGAAGCTAAAGCGGGGGATAGTAAGTAATATAGACGATACACAATCGACTATTAACGGAGATATTGAACAATTTCTGTCTTCGACTGGAAAGATTAATGTATTAAACGGCTTGATGGGGCTCGGGTTAGTTGAACAAGAAAAAACAGAGCCAATTTTTCGTTTATATACTAATTTATATTTAAATAGTAAAGATCAACTTGTCCAAATAAGTAGTAAAGATAATGGTTTGTTTACTGGAGCAGCGGGAATTGGTTCACTTATTTATAACTGGTTTGATAAAAAAATTGGTGAACAAATAATTAACAATATTGATACAACTAAAATACACGATATGTCTTTAAAAAGTGGATTAGCTGGAATTGGATTAGCTAAACTAGCTTTGTATCAAGCTAATAAACAAGAAGAGCAAAAGGTAGAAGTTCAAAAAATTGCAAGCATTGTAACAAGTCATTATAAGGCTTGTCAAACTCTAGGAATATTGGATGGAAAGTTAGGCCTACTATTATTTTTAGAAAAAGTAGGAATATATTTTAATGATTCAAACTTAATTAAAATTGTAAAGCAAGAAATTAATAATTTTGTTGCAGTACATCTCAGCTTTAATGATGGGGTATATTTAGCCGGAACTGCTTTAGGTAGAGAATCATATTTTCCATATCTTAATAGTGGCACTGCTGGCCTGGCCTTAGTATTATTAGAATTTATGTATGATGAGATTGTTTCGAATGAAATTAGGCCACTTATTAATAAATTAATAGCGACTTTAGATGTTAATTTAACTTACATGAATGGTCTATTTGATGGTTTTGGTGGATTAATGCTAGTGGATCTTGCAGCCAAAAATTATGGCTATCCAAATTACCTTGCTAAAAAAATAGACTTAATAAACAACTATCTTGATATAGAAGAAGATCAAATCTTAGTTCCGGGACCATATGGATTAAAGAATTCAATGGACTTAGCATCTGGTGCAATAGGGATGCTGACTGTTTTTCAGGGAATTAAAGAGAACAATTGGGGAAAGTGGATACCACTTGTTCATAGCACTAACTTTTCTCTATTTGAAGGAGGTGAATAAATATGCAAAATGATGAAAAACAATCATTACTTGGCTTACAAGCTGCAAGCCCATTTGTAAGCTTTAGAAAAAAGGGTGGTAGTACTCATAACCACAATACTTATAATTCTGTTATTTGTTGGAATAAAATTATTACCTTATTTGGTTAATTTTAGTGTATTTAAAAAAGCGTAACTTTTGTTGCGCTTTTTGGCATATAAACGTAATCTAAAATTTAAATCTAGAAGGGAAGAGACTAAATGAGTAAAAAAAGAAATTTAATTAGCTTCCAAGGCGTATTGGGATTTAATCCCTATGTAAGTTTCTTTTCGCAAGGATCATCTAAGGAAAAGTCATTAACTAAATTTTTAAAGAAATATTTTGGATTTTAAAAGATGTTATCAACTATTCTCGATGTGATTCTATTATTGTTATCGCCATTAGTAGACTTCGTTAACTACTTTAAAATTATTAAATTTAAGACAAAAGGAAAAATAAGTAGGATTTTGATCTTACTTATTTTTTTGGTGACAGTTTTTGAAGAAATAGTCACAGATTTAATAGCTTTTCCTCCTCTTGACGCTCTTGCCACAATAATAGAAATGGGGCTTCTTATTTTAGTATGCTCTCGATCAAAAAAAGACTATAGAATGCTTTTAACTGGCGCATTAATTATTGGAATTATTGACTTGGGCAACAATATAGTAGTTAGTTTTTTTGGTAAGCTATTTGATATGAGTGCAGAGATTAGTACAGTAATCTATATATGTTTGTGCTTATTATCATATGTGTATATTAGGTATTATGCTAAAAAGATTAATAAGTTAATTAGTGGTAGGAATAAAAATATTCTCTTAAATTCTGCTATTTATCTATATATTTCAAGTATTATTGCCTATATAATAGCTAGTATTGAAAAGACTTTGTCTACGGCCTTGGTTATCTTAATAGGAATTTTGATAATTCAAGGAGTATATACTATCGTTAATGTAAAAATCAGTGTACGAACAAGTAAAAATATACTGAATGAAGCTGAACAAAATTATCTAAAAAAGCAAAATGCGCAATTACAACGTAATAATAATCAGTTAAAAGAATACGCTAATTCGTTGGAAAAAGACGAAGATAGACTCCGTAGATTTAAACATGATTATCGGAATATTTTAAATAGTTTGAAAATTAGTGCGCAAAAAGAAGATTCTAAAGTGTTAATAAAACAACTTGATGAATATACTAAAGAGCATTTTGATTCAGACGCCTTAAGTAAATTTAAAGACGTAAACCATATTCATGATGAGCTTGTAAAAAGTATTATAATAACGAAACTGTCTAAAATGTTTAACAATGGAATAAAATATAGATTTAGTTGCGAAAAAGATATAAATGCTTTTCCTTTTTTATCTTCTTCCGAACATATGGATGTGGTTAGAATTCTGGGAATTACGTTTGATAATGCTATTGAAGCTACGAAAAAAGAGAAAGATCCTAAAATTGAAGCTATGCTTTATCAGAATAATGGTAATTTGGAATTCATAATTAGAAACTCTCTAGCTAAAGAGATAAATAAAAATGAGGTCTTCCAGATGGGACATACAACAAAAGAAAATCATTCAGGCATAGGATTAAACAATGTTTTAAAGATTGTTGAAAAATATCCAAACAATATGATGGTGGATATTAATACAGAAGCAGGATGGTTTACGTTTAATTTGGTTATATTTAAGTAAGGAGGAATTAAAATTAAGTATTCAGTTTTTATATGTGATGATGATTTACAACAGATAAAATTTATAAATGATTGTTTAGAAAAAGCTAGCATAATCTTAAGCAATGAAGAAAAAATAGAATTTGATGTTGTAAAGAATGCTAGTAGCTATGAAGAGGCAACATCATATATTGAAAATACACATATAAGTGCCGGAATTTATTTTCTTGATATAGAGATTGGTAAAAAGTTACATGAAAAAAATGGAATTGATCTAGGTGAAGTCATTAAGGAAAAAGATGAAAAAGCCCAATTGATTTTCATTACTAGCCATGAAGATATGGCATTTTTAACGTTTGAACGAAGATTAGGCGCAATAGACTTTATTGTTAAAAGTAGTGATTTAGATAAAACCCGTGCGCGTATATTATATGCAATTGAAAATGCAATAGATAAAATTTCAAAGTTTGATTATATAAAAAGAAATACATTTTCTTATCGATTTGGTCAAGAAATAAAGAATATAAGTTTAGATGATGTGATTTACATTACAACTACGAATGTTGGTCATAAACTACAATTAGTAAAGAGGACAGGCTGGGCAGAATTTATTGGTAGTTTAAAAGATATTCCATCAAGATACAGTCAATTGGTACAAATTAGTCAATCTTGTGTGATTAATCCGCATAATGTACAGAATATTGATTTGAACGAGAAAAAAATAATTTTTATAAACGGAGATATTGAATACTTTTCAGTAAGAAATACTCGTAAAGTTAAAACTTTGTTTAAGATGTAGGTTATAAGATAACTTTAATTAAAAATGCAATATTTAAATATATCATGAGTAGTCTTGGGTACAGGAGATATCCCTAAGACTATTTTTTTGTTATTTTTTATAAAAAATTCAAGCGCTAATAATAGCGGCTTCATATATTCTTTTGATAAACTGGAAATGAAAGAAAGATATGAGGCAATGTTATGAAAAAATATGATTATATAATTTTAGGAACAGGTCCTGCAGCATATCAATTAATTAAGCTATTAGCTACACAACATAAATCAATTTTGGCTATTGAAAGTGGCTTATTCGGTGGAACTTGTCCTAATGTTGGTTGTGAACCTAAAATCTACTTGGATGGTGCTGTTCAAGCTGCGCTTCTTAGCAAGCAATTAGAAGGGCATGGCATTGAACAGGCTGCGACGATGAACTGGTCACAATTGATGAGAGAAAAGAAAGAAAGATTTGCCAGCTGGGCAAATGAAACAAGAAAGAACATTAGTAAAGTTTGTGATGTCATAAGTGGAAGTGCGCATTTCATCGATTGGCAAACAATTGAAGCAAATCGGCATTATTTCCAGGGAAATAAAATAATTATTGCAACCGGAAGACGGCCACATGAACTATCGATTCCGGGGGCTAAGTTTGTACATGATAGTTCTGATGTTCTCTCTTTAAATAAGCTTCCAGAGCATGTTACGTTTATTGGCGGTGGTTATGTAGCAATGGAATTAGCGACATTTTTAGCTGCTGCGGGTAGTCAAGTAACTATTTTAGTGCGAGGAGATCGAGTATTACGGCATTTTTATCAAAAATATAGTCGTGAATTGGTTGTAAAAATGAAAGAGCGAGGAATCCAATTTAAATTTGAAACGGAGCCAACTCGAATTACTCAATTAAGCGATAAATATGTTGTTGAATTGAATCAAGACGGTCCAATTGTAACTGACTATGTAGTGAATGCGAGTGGACGGATGCCGAATATTGAAAAACTAGATTTATCAGCTGCTCAAATTGATTATTCAACTCGAGGTATTGATGTAGACCGCCACCTTCAAACAAACGTTAAGAATATTTATGCAATTGGAGATGTTACAAGCCAAGATGTGCCAAACTTAACACCGGTTGCAGAATTTCAAGCACAATACCTCTTTAATTCTCTTGAAAAGGGGCTTACTCAACCGATTAATTATCCAGCTATTGGAACGGGAGTATTTGCTTTTCCGCAACTAGCTCAAGCCGGAATCAATCCTGATAGTGTTCTTGAAGATGGAGATAATTTTAAAATTAGAGAATACGAACTAAGCCAAAGTAGTTTATATGTTGGTCAAAAGGAGAAGGGCTTGTTAACTGTCGTTTATGATAAAGCCAATTACATTGTTGGTGTTAGTGAAATAAGTATGAGTGCAGTTAATGATATAAATTATTTTGTACCAATTATTGGTCTAAGAATTAATAAAAATGAGTGGCATCGAAATGTGTTGCCAATTTATCCTGCACTGGCCGATAAAATTGAAGGAATTTTGAGATAGAAAAAAGCACCTTGTGGTGCTTTTTTATTACAAATCTAAATTTTATAAGTCGCTACCGCCATAGTTTGGAGCTTCTTTTGCCATTTGAACATCGTGTGGATGAGATTCACGTAAACCAGCATTAGTAATTTGAACAAATTGACTATTTTCAATTAATTCTTCAATTGTACCTGCACCCACATATCCCATACCGGCACGTAGACCACCATCAATTTGGTAGATGATATTGGAAACATCGCCTTTATAAGGAACTAAGGCTTCAACACCTTCAGGAACTAATTTATTTGCTTCATTAACTCCACCTTGGAAGTAACGGTCAGATGATCCATGTTGTTGAGACATAGCGCCAACTGAACCCATACCGCGGTAGGATTTGAATTGTTTGCCTTCATTAGTAAAGATTGTTCCTGGAGCTTCAGTAGTTCCTGAGAACATTGAACCGAGCATTACAGCATTTCCACCTGCAGCTAAAGCCTTAACTACATCTCCAGAATATTTAATACCACCATCAGCAATGATTTTCTTGCCATATTTTTGTGCAACACTAGCAGCGTCGTAAATAGCTGTAATTTGTGGAACTCCGACACCAGCAACAATACGTGTAGTACAAATTGAACCAGGTCCAATTCCTACTTTAACAACATCTACTCCGGCATCAAATAGGGCAGCAGTTCCTTCGCCAGTAGCAACATTTCCAGCGATCAATGTAGCATTAGGAAAATGCTCACGAATTTCTTTGATTTTGCGTAAAACGCCAGCGGAATGACCGTGTGCTGTATCAATAACAATTGCGTCAGCACCAGCTTCAAGTAAACTTTCAGCACGTTCAAAAGTATCACTTGTAACGCCAACAGCAGCTGCAGCTAAGAGACGACCTTGATCATCAACTGCAGGGTGAGGTAAGTTAGGATCTACAGTTTTACTTTTAGCTTTTTTAACTTCTTCCACTTGGGCTTCGATTGAAAGGTTTTTATGAATAACCCCTAAGCCGCCATTTTCGGCCATGGCAATTGCCATGTTTCCTTCGGTAACCGTATCCATTCCTGCGGAAATGAGTGGAATATGAAGTTGAAGATTGGGCGCTAATTTAGTATCTAGCTTAACTTCATTCGGCAGCACATGACTTTCAGCTGGAATTAAAAGTACATCATCAAAAGTTAATCCTTTTTTGGCAAATTTTGTTCCCCACAAACTCATTGTAAAGTCCTTTCTCTAGAAGCAACGTTTTAATATTAAATTAGCTAAACTTTACTCGAATATGTGGCAGAAGTCAATTAGAAATTTGATTTAATTTTTGAACAATTAATTTTGCGAGTAGTTCATAGCCCTTAACGCCAAAATGGAGTCCATCATTCTTTTTACCATTGAAAATTTCTGGAAAATTTTTACTTGCCTGCATCTTACTTGCTAGATCAATAAATAAAAATTTATATTCTTTTGTAACGCGTTTGATTATATTGCTATATTCCTGCACTAAGAGGTTATTTCGTACTTTTTGCTTATTTTCATCAACTGCAGGTGGAGTGATAAAGATAACTTTTCCTGGGTAATAACGCCAAATAATGCTAGAAGCGATTAATTCTAAATTCTTCTCAAATTGTTGTAAGGGAACTTGCTTGTGTATTGCTAAGTCATTGGTGCCAACTAAAATGATCAGATAATCGCATTTTAGCTGATTGAATACCAAATTAGGTAAAGAGAGAGCAAGGCCACCGGAATTAATTCCCGAGATAGCTGTATTGTAAATCTGATACGAATTTAGTTTTTGCAATTGAAAGTTAATTTCTGGAATAGAATGATTTTCAGAGCGTGCAATAATACTGTCGCCGGTAAGAAGTAATTTCATTAATAAAAAATCCTTTAGGGTAGAAAAAAGACCTTGAGAAAATCTCAAGATCTTTTTGATTATCATAATTTGATTTTTAGAACTTGTTCTTGTCCAAAGCAACTGGAGAATCTGGTTTTTCACCGTTGATCATCTTTAAGTTGTTGTCAAATGCTTTAGTTACCATGTTACGTACGGCATGAGTAGTGTAGAAAGCAGTATGTGGAGTTACCAATACATTTGGACGATCGATTAAGTCAGCTAAACGAGCATCTGGGAATTCTTTACCTTCCCAATCTTCGTTAAATACACCAACTTCACCTTCGTAAGTGTCCATTACGAAACCAAAGATCTTACCAGAATCTAAGCCGCGGATAACAGCGTCAGTGTCAACAAGTGGACCACGTGAGCAGTTTACGATTACAACGCCATCTTTCATCTTAGCGATTGATTCATCATTAATCATGTGAACGTTTGCTGGAACATCTGGAACGTGAAGTGAAATTACATCAGCTTGCTTGTATAAGTCATCAAGTGAGTCAACGTAGTAACCCTTCTTTTCAAGTTCTGGGTTCTTGAAGATATCGTAAGCAATAACTTTTGCGCCGAAACCTTCCATAATACGCATAAATACTTGACCAATGTGACCAGTACCTACAACACCAACAACTTGGTCACGAACTTCACGACCAATAGTAGGTGCCCAGCGTAAGTCGCGCTTAGCCATCTTTTCATCCATACGCTTATCTTGACGTAGTACGCGAGCAGCTTGAATTGCAGCATGTTCAGCAATTGCGTCAGGAGAGTATACAGGAACGTTAGTGATTTCAAAGCCTAATTCCTTAGCCTTGTCCATGTCGATGTTATCAACACCAACGTTACGTAATGACATCTTAGTTACGCCAGCATCAGCTAAAGCTTGAAGAGTTTCTGGGGTGTAGTCTAATTGTTGGTAAACAACAACACCATCAGCACCCTTAGCTAATTTAGCAGTTTCAGGAGTTAAAAGTTGATCAGTGTATTCAACTTCAATATCCTTGTGTGCATCTTTCCATTCGTTTAAGAAAGGTTCTTCATCTTTACGAATAGCGTAAGCAAAAATCTTTGTCATAAATTAAACCTCCGTCAAAATTAATAGTATGACCATCTTTTATTATACACTTGAGTTTGTTAATAAAAACACAAAATCTAATTTTTTTGAAACTTCTTTTGCAGATGTTTCATGTGAAACTGTTAATGTTATAAAAAATATATTTTCTTTTGCTTATCAATATAGGGTGCCTTATGATAATGATTAGGGAAAAAGAATGATAAGTAAGCTACTATATGTTATTAAAATTTGATCAAGATAGATGAGGGAATAAGTAATGTCAGTTGTTGTTAAATATGTAGACCTAGACGATAATTTGGTTGAACTTGCAAATTCAGGAGAGTTAGAGGGAAAAGTAGGAGAAAGAATAGACTACAGTACAGCAGATGAGATAAGAAAATTACTGGCTGCTGGTTATATACTGATTAATAATCCTTTTGATCCAAATAATAAAGTAAATTTCTTTAATGAAGACTCTCAAGAATTCACGCTTACTTTTAAACATGGTAAAGAAGAAATAACTGCCAAAAATTTAAAGTATGGTTGCCATTTAGAGGATGTTCAAATGAAAGGTGAACAAGTAGTTCACTATGTTGGACTCGATCAAAGTATTCCTGACAAGGTTACTGAGGTTGCTTTTAATAGAAAAATTATTTATGACAAAGTCACTAAGAAAAAATTATTAACTAATACCTGGCAACCAGAAAAGTATTCCTTTCCTTTAGTTGCAAGCCCGGCTGTGATGAACTATACACCTGATAAGGCAGTAATTGGTGGAGAGACAGCAACTATTCAACAGCCAAAATATGAATATGTAGTCACTTATTCACCTAATAAGAAAAATGCTAGAAGGCAAAAAGCTGAAATAAAATTTATTGACGTTGATGATAACAACCGCGAATTAGCAACTTCTGGAGAATTAAAGGGAAAACCTGGAAAAGAAATACCTTATGATACCGCAGAGGTTTTGAAAAATTTAACAGCTAAGGGATATGAAGTAGTTACTAATGATTTTGATTCTGAGGAACAGAAGCCGGTTTTTGGAAATAGTAGAGACTATGTTCAAATCTTTTTTGTGGTTTTAAAGCATAAAAAACAAGTAGTTAATTCTGAACATCCATTTTCAGGAATTGATGCAAGTTTGTATGAAAAAGAAGTTCATCGAACAATTCGTTTTTCAGGAGTAAATAGTAAAAAACTAGATGATGTAGTTCAAACAGCTATTTTAAAACGGAACCTAACAGTTGATCTCGTAACTAAAAAAATTATTCCAGGAGAATACACAAGTCAATGGCATAGTAGTGAAACTTACCCGTCAGTCTCCGTGCCTGTAGTTTCGGGATATCATACTAAGATTAGTGAAGTAGTAGCCTCACCAGGAGAAAAACAAGATATAAATGAAGAAGTTAAATACTATCCAAACGGATATTTAATTCCTGTTGATGTAAATCATAATGAATTTTCAGAAATAGATAAAAAGCAACTAATTACTAATTCAATTGATCCAACTAAGGTAGTTTTACCGGAATTAGACCTAAAAAATATTGTCTTAAAACAAATTAAAGAAGTGAAAATTGCAGACCCGACTCGTAATTATGAAATTCCATATTTATTAGTTCATAAATATGTTGCAGTCGATGAAAAACATCCCCAAGAAGTAGTAAGTCCGGCATATTACCGCCGAATTGTTACGGCCCGAGTTCATTATCAAGGAGCTGGAGACCAGACTCCTCCAGATGCCGAACAAACAGTGCGTTGGACAAGAACAATTACTTATGATGAAGTAAGTAAAGAAATTATTGAGAACGGGATGTATACGACCGACTGGGTAGCTGATAAAGATATTTTTGAAGCAACTCCTACACCTGTAATTAAGGGCTTCGCCGCAAATATTGGCTTAATTGGCGAACACCCAGTTACGGAAACTGACTTAATGGCTACAATTACCTATACTCCGCTTGGAAAGATGATTCCGGTTGATGAGCATGGAAATGAAATTAAAAATGCTATGCACCCAACATACGTTAATGATCCATATGATCCTGTGCGTGTCCTCTTTACTGAAGAAGTACCAGAAGTGCCAGGATATGCACCAGTTAAAAATACAATTTCTGTCAATGATCCTTTTACGGATATTAAGGTAGCCTATACTTTAAAGCCACGCTATATTCCTGTGAATAGCGAACATCCTTATCGTCCGATTAAGCCAACTTTGTATAGTGTCCCAGTTAAAGAAATAATTAAATATCAGGGAGCTGGAGACCAGACCCCAATTACTAGAATTCAGGGTGCTAATTGGACGAGAACTTTGACTGTTGATGAGAATACGGGTGAATTAGTAGATGCCGGTAAGTATACAACAGGATGGTTAGTAGACAAGAAGCAATATATAGCAGTAAAAACACCAGTCATTGATGGTTATCATGCAGACAAAAATATAATTGATGAAGAAAAAGTAAAAAAAGCCGATCTAAACTTCACGGTAACTTATAAAGCCAATGGACGAATAGTACCAGTTGATACAAAAGGAAATGTTTTGAAAGGTGTAGAGCAGCCATTCTATGTAACAGATCCAAGCGATGCGACTAAAGTAATCAAAATACAAGGTGTACCGAGAATCATGAATTATATTCCAGAACAAGCAACAATTACGGTAAGGAATGCTAGCGAAAATACACCGGTTAGATATTATACTTTTGATGAAATGAGTGAGTTAAAAGCAGAATCTAAAGAAATAGCTCAAGAAAAGAGTAAAGATATAAAACCAAAGAAAAAAGTTGAGGAAAAAACTGAAGAGAAGGAAAAGGAAAAAGAGCACTCATTAAAAACAGAGGAAGAAAAGAAAAAAACAAGTAAAAAAGATATAGGTTTAAAATCTATGTTTCCATGGCTTAAATAGTTATATAACAAGATAAGTATATATTTTTGTTATATAAAAATTTATGTTAAAGCACCATTTCTATCTTTAAATAGAGTGGTGCTTTTTTCTTAGGAAAATTATAGACAGTTAAAAGCGTAACTTAAAATAACAAAGCATAATAATTGATCTATTTTGCAATATAAAAACAATATATAAAAGCAGAATATTATTCGTAAAATAAACATATTTTTTTACATAAAAAGTGCTGAATTCTATAAAAATACAGGGTCAAATAGATAATGTGACCTATTAAATAACTCTCTAACCTATTTTTGCAATAAAAAATCTTTGTTATAATAACACTAACATTTTGATAGTATAATCAAAAAGTGTGATTATATGAGATTAAATGGAGGGAAAATAGGGATGTTATCCAAGAATAACTACCAAGAACGCTTAAGAAAAATGGATGATAAACAAGAACGTTTTTCAATCCGTAAATTTTCTGTTGGTGCAGCTTCTGTATTAGTGGGTACAGCAGTATTGAGCATGCAAAATGTTCAAGTTGCTCATGCTGATACAGTGAGTGATACTGATAAAAATACAACTGATTTGACCTCAAAAACTGATGATCAACTTAAAAAAGATGCTTATGATCAAGTTGTTTCTGAAGATCAAAATAATGCTACTAAGACTGCTGATACGACTATGGAGAGTCAAGATAACAAGGTAGCTTCTTTTAGTGTGCCTAAAAATGAGGGTGAATTTACAGATTCTACAACAGCAGGTACGTGGTCAGTAACTACTGATGAAAATAATAGTACTAAAAATAATGAAAATGAAAATCAAGCTTCAGAGGCTGTTAATACAACTGAAGAACCTAAGAATGATGCAGTAAAAAATGATAGTGATAGTACTGCTTCAGCTCAAGAAAATCATGAAAATAATGATAATAAAGTAGCAGAAACAAAAGCTAAGGAAGACCAAACAAAAGTTGATACTCCACAAGTAACTGCTACTACAAATTCAGCTAATAACAGCGAAAAGATAGAATCCAATCAAACTGCGGAAACTAATAGCGCAACTTTCAATATAAATAGTAATACTTCAAATACCGCGCTTTTTTCAGCAGCTGCCTTAAGTGAAAGTAAACTTCAAGCAGTTACTCCACGTGCGAGCCAAGCTAACACAGCTACTCAAGCTCAAAATAATAATTACAACTTAGTAACTAATGCAAGCGCGCTTCAACAAGCTATTAATTCTGGTGCGGCTGGTGTTAATATCGATAGAAGTATTGATGCATCCAACATGGATTTAGTAATCAATAATACTTTTACAATTGTTGGTATTAACGATGCAGCCGCTCTTAATTTGGGTCAAAAGTCTCTTAACAATTCTGGTAACCTAACCCTTCAAGACATTACTATTAATGGTTCCATTTCGGGAAATGGTACTGTAAACATTAAGGGTAACGTTACTTCTAACGTAAATAGTATTAACTCATCAGTTCCAACTCAGGATCAATACAATGCTCAGAATTACACTGGTGGTAGAAATAATTTTAAAAATTCAAATATTACTGGTAGTCGCGTAAATATTGAAAATGGTGCTTCATTAACTGTTAACAGTTCAGAGATTAATGATGGTATTAACTTAAGTGATGGGGGAGCAGTTAAGGTTGGTGATAACGCTACTTTAAATGTTAACTTAACTAATGCTTCGACTAATGCTGCTCGCTACCACACTGCTGGTGTATTTGCTAAGAATGGCGGTAATTTCATCAGTGGCTATAAGTCAAACGTTAACTTTAATACCGGCTTAGGCCAAGCTATTTCTATCGGAACTACTCGCCCAACTGGAACTGATTCTGATAGATTTGGTGGATATGGTGCCCGTTCAAGAAATGATGGACCAACCCTAGTTAAGTTAGGCGACTCCTCAACTTTTAACTTTACTGGTCGTGACGGTATTATCTTAGGTAATAATGCCAACTTTATTTCTGGTGAAAATTCAAATGTTCATTTTGAAAATAAGGGTCGTGGAGTTGCCTTAGACTTAGCTGCTAACTCAAACATCGAAATTTCTAAACATTCTATTACCTACTTCCACTCAGTTGGTAAAACTGGAACATCAGGTAGTTATGATGGTTACAACTATATTGGGGTTAACGAAGGCGGTAATATTACTGTTGACGAATATGCAACATTCCGTGTAATTCTTGAAGGCCGCGGTGATAACCCATGGGATGACGTGGTTTCCTTAGATTCAAGAAATGCTAATACTAATGCGGCTTTCACTTCTAAAACAGGTGCAATTGTTGATATTCGTGATGATAATACTAACTTCTATGCAGAATTAATCTCTTTCCCATTAGGTGGATCTAATTCTAGAATTGATATTCATGACCCACTAATGCTTAACTTGCAACGCTACTCTAATGGAGGGGCAACTACTGGTTGGATGGC
>CANPPJ010000008.1:0-42649 GCA_947575965.1 uncultured Lactobacillus sp.
GGATCAGTTAGTTTTTCTCGATTATTTAATTTTTCTTGCTTATTTTGCTCATGCTTTTCAACTAAATCGCTGTATTTACTTTTTAAAACTTCCCCAGCATCTTTATTTTTCTCAATTACTAATTGTGAACCTTTTTGAAAACCGGACAGCAAGGTGGCAAATTTTACGTTACAGATCATTAAAATACCGATTAGCATCATCAACAAAGATATTACTTCAGATCCTACGGTTCCCAAAATTGGAAAAACGAGTTGATAAAACATGCTTCCAATAAAGCCGCCACCAACCTTAGTTGTAATCTGCGCCCGGGAAAATTCTTCACCAATTGATGTCAAAAAAGCATTTACAAATCCTTGATGAATCATCATTTGATTAAAAACGCGAGAACTTTCCCAAAGGAGTAAGCCCAAATAAAATACACCTAATCCACTCCCACGCTTCAAACTGAAATGCGGGGGTTGATTATAAATAACCATTACTAAGCCAAACAAACCAAGAATAATACTAGCTAAATAGTGGCTATCACCAACAAAAAATCGAATTAAATTAATTAGTTGTTGACTAAATAAACCGAAATGAACGCAACTTAAAACTGCTACTAAGACAAGTACTATTCCTATAATGACCCAGTCCATACTTTGCTTTTTCTTTTTAGTAGTTGTTTTTTTCTTTTTTGTTGCCCTGCGTTTTCGCTTTTTAGCCATCAAGACACCTTCTCAATCTTTTTATTTGTCATCTTTATCTTTTTGATTATCCTTGTTTAACTCGTTAAAGTTTGACTTAAAACTAAGGTTAACTGGGTGGTCTAAAGTTAATTGAGTAATTTCATAAGTCAAAGTTTCAATTTCTTCAACTAAAGGTCTAGAAAGTAGTTGATAATCTGACGGTTCTAAATCTGAACCATCCCCAAAATAGTCAACAAATTGAACCACTCTAGTAATTACTCCACTAACTGTAAAGTCACCTGGAGCAGGTGATACTTCAAAAGGAACGGCAATTTCGAAATATTTGCCGTTCTTACCTTCATCTTGACTACCATCTTCTAAATCTTGATAAACCTGGCGCAAGGAAACATTAACTTCATTTTTTACCATTTGTTCATCATTTAAATCATAATGAAAAGAACGAACTACGATTGGGGTCATATTTTTAAAATCCATTTTAATTCTCTCCTAAATTTCTTTCATAACGTTCAGGACGATTGTAATTATCCTTTAACTTATCATTTTCATAATGGTGACTCTTTTCCATATTTGGAAAACCTTGCTGTCTTAAAGCTTCCAATAAAACCATAGCAACTGAATTTGATAAATTATAACAACGAATATTATCAGACATAGGAATTCTAAGATTCCGATCATAATATTCTCTCATAAAAGTTTCTGGCAAGCCTGTTGTTTCTTTACCAAAAACAAAATAATAATCTTTATTGGGATCCGTATAGTCTACTTGAGCATAATTTTTTGAAGAAAACTTTGAAATTAAGTACATTTCATCATTTGGACCAAGTGTATTCAAAAAAGCTTCTAAATCATCATGCATTCTAATATCAACTTTATCCCAATAATCTAATCCAGCCCGCTTCATTTTTTTATTATCAATTTGAAAGCCAAGCGGTTCGATTAAATCCAAAACTGTATTAGTACCTGCACAAGTACGAGCAATATTTCCCGTATTTGCTGGCATCAATGGTTCATAAAGTACAACGTGATTTGTCATAAAAAACTCCTCTTGTAAAAAAACGCAGCACCTGTAATATGGCAAGTACCACGCTTAATTCTATCTTTAATTCTACTCCTTACTTCCTTGAGTATCACTATCTTTGATTGATTCATCATCATAAAGATTTGAAATCTTACGATAATAATTGAATAATCTGGTTACAATTATTTTGATTACAGCATAGACAGGGATGGCAAAAATAACTCCCCATAAACCAGCTACTGCGCTTGCACCAATTAATAGCAAAATAGTTGTAACAGGATTCATATTCATCTTATTTCCCATTACTAGTGGTGAAATAACGCGTCCTTCAAGTGTTTGCTCTATAGCAAACACTATTAAGACTTTGATCAACATCATTGGAGAGCTGATTAATCCTAAAATAATTGCAGGAATAAAGGCAATAAATGTACCAAAATATGGGATCATATTCAAAATTCCAGCCAAAACTGCTAATGTAATTCCATAATTTAGTCCAATTACTGAATAACCTATTGCAAATATTACTCCCACCCAGAAGGCAACAGTAATTTGGCCTCGAATATAGGAAGCAACTGCTCCGTTAATATCACTAAGTAAGCTTGAAAAACTAGGTTGTAGCTTTTTAGGAGCAATCTTAGTCACATAAGGATTCAAACGATGACCATCTTTTAACATAAAGAATAAAACAAAAGGTGCTGTTAATAAGGTCATAAAAATCATTGTAATTACGTTAACAGCAGATGACAAATTACTCAAGGCTAAATTGAAGCTATCCTGACCTGTTTTAAACATTTTAGTTTGTGCATCAGAAATAGCTTGATTAATTCCTCCGCGAACTCCATTTAAGCGTGGATCGCGAATCATCTTTTCGAAACCTTTTTGTGCATCTTTCCAATAAGTTGGCCAATTCTTTACTAGGGAATCAGTTTGATGCTGAATAATAGGGATCAAAGTATTAATGATCCAAATCAATCCTCCTACAACGATAACAAACAATAGAATAATCGTAATTATTCGGGGAACTTTTAATTTTTTCTCCATCCAATCAACTACTGGATCCATTAAATAGTATTGGATTGATGCAACTAAAATTGGTGGAAAAATTGCATTAAAAAATGTCCAAAAAGGATTTAACACAAAAGAAATTTGGTTAAATACCAAAATGATCAAGAAGAACAATAAAATATTAAGTAGGGCTATGCTAAAACGGTTATTCAAAAACCACTTAACAAAAAAATTACTCTTCTGATGATGTTTTTTTACATCCATAGCTTTCCCTCTTATCTATGTTCATAGGTAATCCAGTCGCCTACCTTAAATTCTGGCATTTTTTCTTTAGAATCTTTTTCTAAATAGATAGCATTAGTCATTGGCTTTTTCGGAACTTCATCAGTAAATACTAAAGTAGCATGACCAATAGCTTGCATATTCATTTGAACCATTGGCCCAACATATAGAGCTAAGTAGGTAGTGCCATCAATTGTGATAGAATCGTCTTTTTTAAAGACAAATTTTTCTACTGGTGTTGCTGGATCGAACTCTTGCAATACAGCAACATCCCGCAACTTATCGGTAGCCTTATTATCAAATAAAATTACGATATTATCTGCTGGATCCAATGCTTCCGAACCAATAGCAGTAATTGTAGAATTCCATTTCATTTTTATCAACCTCTTTATTAAATTTTACCATATCAACTTATTTATCCAATAACACTTAATTGCGATTGCCTATTCTTATTAAAAGGTAGAAAATAAATATGTTATGGAAAGTTTTATCAGGAGGCTAACATAAAAATTATGAAAGTTTGGTTTGGTGGCTATACAAGCCATGACTCAAAGGGTATTTACACCGCTAATGTTGAAAATGATGGAACTGATATTAAACTAACTAATATTAAAAATGCTGTTGAAGTTGAAAGACCAACGTATTTTCAATTAGTTGATGATTTATTGTTTACTATCATCCAAAAAGGTGACCAAAGCGGAATTGCTACCTATAGAATTAAAAATGGTGAAGCTGAAAAATTAGATACCTATTTTCACAAAGGAGCAGCTCCTTGCTACATCAGTGTTGATTCACAAAAGCATTTAGTTTTCACTGCAAATTATCACTTAGCAACTGTTAATGTGTTTTCTTACGACAAAAATGGAAAATTAACCTTTATTACTAACGACAAGCATGAGGGTCATGGACCAAGAGTAGAACAAGATCAGGCTCACCCACATTTCTTCGATGAGACTCCTGCTGGTAATTTAGTTTCATGTGATTTAGGAATTGATGCTGTTGATTTTTATAAGTTAGATGGCAACAAATTAAAACACCTAGCACGCTATCAAATGGAAAAAGGCTTTGGTACTCGCCACCTTACCTTTTCACCAGATGGTAAAACCATGTACATTGTTGGTGAATTATCTAGTCAGGTTAATGTTGCCCGTTTAAATGAAAACACTTGGGAATTTGAAGATATAGCAACATATAAGACTATCCCTGATGATTTTACTGATCATAATGGGGCTGCCGCAATTAAAATTTCTAAAGATGGAAAATTTATTTATATTTCTAATCGTGGTCATGATTCAATTGCTGTCTTTAAAGTTTTAGATGATGGAAAACTAGAATTAGCCCAAAGAATTTCTGTCTTTGGTTCCTTCCCACGTGATTTTAACTGGGATAAAGCAGAAAAGTACCTAGTTGTAGCTAATCAAAATACTAATAATGCAACTCTTTACCGTCGAAACTCTGAAACTGGTAATCTAACTCCAATTCAAAAAGACATTTCTGTTCCTGAAGCTACACGCGTATTATTTGAAGAAGATTAAACTCATTCTATAAATTAAGCCATGAATATTCATGGCTTTTCTTTATTTATTGGAAAAAGGATATACACTATGCAAAATAATGCAGCCGACAAACTTTCACCTTTCAAAAAATTAACAATAGAACAACAAAATCTAATTACTCAGATTATTTCTTTTACTAAACAACACATTAATCAAAACTTTCCCGCTGTTTTCACCATCTATGGCGAGGCCGGTACAGGAAAAAGTGTTGTTCTCTCTTCCCTGTTTTACCAAATACAAAAATTACGCCATGATAAAACTAGTAGTATTTATCAAACTAACAATTACTTTCTTGTTAATCATCCAGAGATTTTAAAAGTTTATCGTCAAATTGCTGGAACTTTACCTAACCTCTTAAAGAAAAATTTTCAAAGACCAACTACTTTTATTAATCAATTAGACAAGAAAAGTGAACATGCTGACATTGTTATAATCGATGAAGCGCACTTACTTCTTTCTAAGCCAGATCATTACAATAATTTTTATCATGAAAATCAGTTAGCTGAGATTATTAAAAGAAGCAAGGTAGTGATTTTAGTATTTGATCCATATCAAGTACTAAAAATGAAAACTCTTTGGACTAAAGATCGCCTAGAAAAAATTATCGATCTCTATCCCCATCAAAAATATCATTTAAAACATCAATTTAGGATGACCGCTTCTTCTGAATTACTTAGTTGGTTCAATTCATTTACTAAACATAAAAACATCGATCCTATCCCTACTAATGCTAATAGCAACTATGACTTTCGTATTTTTGATGATGCCGAGAAAATGCGAAAGGAAATCGTTAAGCGCAACCGTGAAGTAGGGCTAAGTCGAGTTCTTTCTACATCCGGCTATCCTTCGACCTTAGATGGAGGCAAACATTACATCCAAGAAGGAAAATTCAAAATGCCATGGGACCAATATAACTACACTGCCACTCCTTGGGCTGAAATACCAAAAACAATTGATGAGGTAGGCTCGATATATACTTGTCAGGGATTTGATTTAAACTATGCTGGTATTATTATCGGGCCGCCCATCAGCCAAATCCCGGGTAAAAACAAAATCCGTGTTAATTTAGACAAAATAACTGATATAGAAATGTTTAAAAAGAGAAAAGATTTATCTGATCCTCATGAAATCAAAACTCTTGAAGAAGAAATGGTCCTTAATTCTTTAAATGTTTTATTTAAGCGTGGAATCAAAGGAACTTATCTTTACGCTCATGATCCCTTGCTTAGAAAAACGTTAGTCTCTATGTTCAAGCAAGCAACACAGAAGGCAAAATAAAAGATTATGGTTTAAAACAAACCATAATCTTTTTTGTTAATTCTCATTTAAATAAATTGTTACATCTTTAAATTAGATTTGCTTCTTCAAGCAATTCTTCAATCCATGTTCCCTTAATCTTCTTCATACCAGCTTTTACGGCTAACTTTTCTGGTAATGGCATTTCTTGGTCTGCTAATTTCTTTTTATCAGACATGTAATACATAGCACGAAGTAATTCCCGGATATCATAAACAGAACTCCAAACTTCTGGAACTCCTCGATCTACATTAAGTAGTGTGTAAACAGATTCCATAGCTGTTCTAACTGAATATTCTGTAGTAAACACTGTATCTCTAGTAGGACTTTCAGCAAAGTTACCAATAAATGCCAAATTCTTTGATCCTTCAGGTACAACAGCTGGACGATCACCATCATGACGAGGCATGAAGTAACTAGTAATATAAGGCATATATACCGGAACGGTGTTCATATTTTCTTCTGAAGATAATTCTTTAATTTCACTTTCTGGAACACCCAAATGATAAAGCATTTCTTCAGCAATTTCTTGTCCAGTACAGTCAACTACCCTTTTCTTAATATAATTCCCCTCAGTATCTGAATACAAAGCATAGATCCAGACTACAATTTCATTTGGCTTTTGAGTTGGAAAATGAGGTTGACGGTGAATAGTAAAACTTAGACCCCAATTTGAATCTGTAACCGTAATAATTCCACCAGTATTTACTTTTCCATCATACAAACTACGTTTAGTCAATCTTTCAAAGTAAGGAGCGACCTTTTTATTCTTTAATGTTGTAGTTGCAGAAACAAACCATGATTTTTCAGGTAAGTTTTCACTAAAGACGTCAGGATGACCAAAAGCAGGATCTTGTTTAGCTAGGTTTTCCCATAACTTCCAAGATCCACCCTTAGCACGAGTAATTGGCGCAGGAGTAGTTTGATTACCGTAAGTAGAACTTTCAGTAATTGAGCCATTAGTTACAAAGACAATGTCATTTTCAGTCAAGTCAATATCTTCTTGCTTACCGTTCTTCTTCATCACGATCTTTTTAGCAACTTTTTCATTTCCTTCATGCTCAACTAATACATTTTCTACTTGAACACCATATTCAAATTTAACGCCATGGTCTTTTAGGTATTTAAGTAGTGGCTTTACCATAGAATCATATTGATCATATTTGTTAAATTTCAAGGCAGTAAAGTCAGGCAAGCCATCAATATGGTGAATGAACCGCATGCAATAGCGTCTCATTTCTGCCAGAGAATGCCATTTTTCAAAGGCAAACATTGTTGACCAATAAGTCCAAAAATTAGTTTCAAAAAATTCAGGTGAAAACCACTCTTCAATTGTTTTTCCTTGAATTTCAGATTCTGGTGTTAAAACTAGCTTAACAATTTCACTAGCATGCGACCCCAGCTGATACAGTCCATCTGTTGGTAATTCATTACCACGCTTATGAATCAACCGACAATTCGAGGAGTTAGGATCTTCTTTATCAAGCCAGTAATATTCATCTAAGTAAGAAGCACCTGGTATCCGCAATGAAGGAACTGATCGATACATGTCCCACATACATTCAAAGTGGTCTTCCATTTCTCTACCACCCCGAACGACAAAACCAGCATGAGGACGATTAGTCCCATCTAGAGAGCCGCCCGCAACATCTAATTCCTCTAAAACATGAATTTTATCACCAGACATCTTAGCATCTCGAACCAAAAAGAATGCTGTTGAAAGGCCAGCTAATCCACTACCGATTATGTAAGCAGATTTCTTGTCTACACCAGCCGGCTTTTTAGTATCCGCAAAAGCTTCATAGTTTCCTTTTGAATAGTACATACAAGTGATCCTCTTTTCTATATTCGAATAGTATTAACACTTCTTATATACAATTCTATGTAAAGCGGTTACAATAGTCAATCAATTTAGCTGATATATTATAATTTATTACTTATCATGTTCTTCCATAATGTTTCCATATCAGTAGGATCTAATATTTCAATTTTTTGTCTTTTTTCTGAAAAAGGGTCATCAAATTCAAGATAAAAACAATTTAATGCTTGTCGCTTAAAATTATCTTTAATTCCATACAAGGGATCACCAAACAAAGGATGACCTAAATATTGCATGTGCACCCTAATTTGATGAGTTCGTCCAGTTAAAAGCTGCAATTCTACTAAACTAGCCCCTTTAATTTGATCCAAAACCCGATATTTTGTAACTGATCGCTGTCCAGTCTCTACTACTCCGCGCTTAACTCCAGTATCTATTTTGCCAATTGGTGCATCAATAACTCCCTGGCTTTCTGCTTCTCCAAAATTTCCATGCACAATTGCATGATATTTCTTAATAAACTCATTCTTTTCCATCTTACTAAAACGTGCATGCGCAACTGCGCTTTTTCCTACCAAAACTAATCCAGATGTATCTCGATCAAGTCTTGTGATCACATGTGGCTTAAGATCAGTTTGTTTTTGTTGCTGAAAGTAGTGCAATAGACGATTTACTACTGCATCACTATCTTCATAGCGCGATGGAATTGATAATATTCCGGCATCTTTATTAATAACTAAATAATCTTTTTGTTCAAAAACGATATTTAGCTTATTAAACGAGGGCTTTAACCATTTATTTTCTTTTTCTTCTCCTAAAATAAAAATCACTTCATCCCCAGCATGTAGTAAGTAGCTAGTATACCGGCGGCGATGATTTACTAGAATCATCCCACCATGATGCTGGCTATTAGTCAAAGCGCGCTTAGAAAAACCATTTTTTAACAAAAAACGCCCCAGTTTCTGAGGTGTTTTATTTTCAAATTTTAATTTAAAATATTGCATTATTGTTTATCTTTAGGTTGGCCGATAAAGGCATCTTCTACACGATTCCAAAAATGAGTATGTTGATACTTATCGAAGCGAATAACATGTTGAGAAATACGATACTCAATTTTTTTAATATGCTTGTGATTAAATTCATAACCATCAAATGTAACTACATAATGATCATCGCTACCTGTTTCCGGCTTAATAGTGATCCATTCATCTGGTGCAATTACAATTGGAGATGAGAGAGTTCTAAACACGCGATTATTAATTGAAGCTATTTCGGTCATTTGTAAAGCTTTTAAACGTGGATGAATAACAGCACCGCCTAATGACTTACTATAGGCAGTAGAACCTGTAGGTGTTGAAACACATAAGCCATCCCCCTTAAAACTTTCAAAAAACTGGTCCCGGATGTAAACATCAGCCTTTAAAGTCTTAGAAACTCGTTTAATAGTCGCCTCATTTAATGCAAGCAACTTTTTCTTTTCACCTGCTCCAGTAGTAATAATTAATTCTAATAGTGGATAGGAAGCTGAAGATGGTTGTTTCTTAGTCAAATTATCTACCATTTTGTTAATTTCAAAATTACGCCAGTCAGTATAAAAACCTAGGTGTCCAGTATGAACACCAATAAATCTAATTCTATCAACTAGATTTTGGTATTTATGAAATCCCGAAATCAATGTTCCATCTCCCCCAATAGTAATTACTACGTCAGGATTTTCAGGATCAATTTCAATTTTTCTAGCATCTAGTAATTTTTCTAATGCTTTAACCACCGCTAAGGTTTCAACTTTATTATTATAAACGAGTGCGACTTTCATTATTGCTCTTTTCCTTTAGATTTAGTAAAAATTCTCTGTGCTTCCTGCACTTCATCTTTAATCGATGACATTTCTTCATCTAACTTATAAGCAGCTTCAGCTGTTGTCTTAAGTCGCTTAGAAATATCTTCTGGGTACTTCCCCTGATATTTATAGTTTAGTGTATGTTCTACTGTTGCCCAGAAATTCATTGCTAAGGTACGAATTTGAATTTCAGCAATTATTTTCTTTGGTCCATCGGGTAAAAAAACTGAATATTCAATGACCATATGATAAGATCGATATCCGGATGGTTTAGCATTTTGAATATAGTCTCTTTCCTCAACTACCTGCATATCTTGCCGTTCATGAATTAGATCAACTACTCGATAAATATCATCGACAAATTGACACATAATTCTAATCCCAGCAATATCTTGCATATCATTTTCAATAACCTCCGGGGCAATAACACGCCGTGTCATTTTCTCCTTAATTGAATCAACTGTTTTAACGCGTCCGACCACGAATTCAATCGGCGAATGCTCACCCTTGTTTAAAAAACTTTGTCTAAGTGATCGAAATTTAACTTTTAATTCAGAAACAGCCTGTTGATAAGGCCATAAAAATAAATCCCAATCTTTCATGTATAAATCCTTTCCGTTTCAAACAAAATTATTCTACCATATAGAGGGATAACATTAACTAGTGAAAGGATAAAATTATGAGTAAAAATTTAGAAATCGAATCAAAAACTCTACTAGATAAAGAAACCTATGAGAAAATGCGTGCAGCTTTTACCGCAAAATCTGATTTTATTCAAAAGAATTATTATTTTGATACACCAGACTTTGATTTAAAAAATAGTGATGCTAGTCTGAGAATTAGAATTCTTGTTGATCATGCAGAACAAACTATTAAAGTTAAAGAAACTAATCCTAAAGAAAAGAAATATAGTGAACGAGTTGAAATTAATGATTTACTATCTGTAGCACAAGCTGAACAAATGACTCAAAGTTCATATGAAGGTACCTTCTTTTTATTTGGAGGAGATGTCGGTGATTACCTCCAAAAGCATTATTCTAATGAAGCAATTCACTCTTTGAAATTAATTTCTTGGAGTCAAACTCGAAGAATACTAGCTAACGGCCCAGAAAACTGTGAATTAACTTTAGATTTAACAGAATTTCCTGATGGGTATTATGACTTTGAATTAGAAATTGAAAATGATAATCCGGATACTATTAAAAAGATACTTTCTCAATTAGAAAAGCAATTTAATTTTACGGTTAATAAGGAAAATACTAATCAAAGTAAAGTACAACGCGCTTGGGAACATAAAAAATAAAACAAATTTTTTTCCATTTCATTCATTTTCTGATAAAGTATTCATGGACTTGGATGGAGGAAATAACAAAATGTTTGAAATATTTTTCTTTGTTAATCCAATTGGGATTAACTGTTATCAAAATGAGCAGGAGATAATCGCTGCAGTCAGTGGTTACAATCAAAATATTTCTTACCACTTTATTCCCATAACTACGATGAACACAATTCGGAACGATATCAAAGCTAGACATCTTTCTTTAAATAATGTCGAAGTTTTCAACACTTTTAGTCAAAGTGCTTACAACGCAACTAAAGATTATCACACTCTAAAACTAATTGTCGGTAATAAAAAGGCTAGACAATATATCATTAATTTGCAGCATGCTATCAATGATATGAATAAAACTTATTCTCCAGAGCTCGTTAATGAGATTCTAACTTCTTTAGATGTTTCAATTAAAAACTTCAAAAAGAATCGAGAATCAAACTACATAAAGCTCTCAATGGATAAGGATTTAAAACTCGCCGACGACTTAAATGTCGTCACTACTCCTACGACCATTATTTTTAACTATGATGAGGATCGAGGAGACTCTGGTATGATGATCGAAGGTTGTGCAAATCGTGAAGAAATTGAGTCTGCAATCGTTGGGGATAAACAGACTAGTAGTGATAATAGTTTACGCTTGTTATAATTCAATTAGGCTAGATGATTTTTTGAATCATCTAGCTTTTTTTGTAGATAAACTACTATTGGACTCTTTTCCTTCGGTCCCCTCAACTCTAAAAATAGTTTATCAGGTATATCTGCTACTGAAAAATGTAATTGATATAACAGCGCTGCAATTTTTAACCCTAATTTACTTTTCTGAGTAATTTGTTTCTGCAAATATATTTTTTGATCTTGAATAGAAGAGGATTTTATATTTTGTTTAGTAGCTGGCGTAAAAGTAAATAAATTTGCAATTCCTTTCTCATCTAAAGAAAAATGTTTTATTTCATAACTTATTTCCGAACTAAGGGCAGCTCTCAAAATATTATATTTTAGTGTAATTACACAACTAAATGGATTAATTTCTAAATAATACCATTGCCATCGTGGACTATACCTTAAAAATATTTCTTTTGAACGATTAATTTTATTTTTTAAATAATGCCTTTGACCCACAATCCAAATATCTTTTATAGATAATTTTTCATATAAACTATGGCGATGATTAAACTCTTTTTCACTTAAAGGTGCACATTGCACTTCAAAAGCTAATTTATTTTCTACTAATACATCAGCTCTCAACTGTTGATCGAATAAAGGAACCTCAACTTCTGCATTAATTCCATTTGCTTTTAGTGCAGTACATAAAAGTTGCTTAGATTGATAATGTTCTTCCTTCTCTCCTGTTCCTTTTACTTGATAAAAATGTTTAAAAAATGGTAGCTTTTCTTCTGATATAATCAAAATCATTCGTTTCCTACAAGACGGACAAGTATAATAATCCTGATTTAACTTCTTAAATCCTTTATTAACTTGTTCTGCTTCCTTGATGGCTAAGACTAATTTTCTATTTAAAATAGCCGCGTACATTTTATCGCCCAATATTATATACGCAAAAAGGGAGATGATTTTTCCCATCTCCCTTTTAATCAAAATATTCTCTTATATTCCCTAATGCATCTTGTCCAATTAGGCACTTAGCATTTTTCTTTATTCTTTGGAATTGCTTCTCAGTCATTCCAGTGCCGTATTCATTAGCAATTACCCAAGTATCTTCGGGTTTCAATTCTACATAATTATCATCTAAATAGGCTAAATCTAGATAGTATTCATGATGATAGGTATATAAACTAGAGGCTAATCCATCAACCTTTAAAGCATCGGCTAAGGCTGCAACTAAATCAATACTATCCAGCTTAAAGACGCGACGATTATCACTGACTAATTTTTCACGATCGTCATCAATTTCAGTTTTGCGTTGATCATCTTCTCCAGCCCCTAATCCCTTTAAAAGATCTCGTAATTGATCATTCGGATTGTTACTACTATCATCATCACTATCAGGAACTTTTGAAATAAGTAATTCTAATCCAGAACTACTTGGCATAACCTGAAAAGTAACAGGATCTCCTTTAGCAAAAGTATGATCTGTATCGACTTCACTTAAAATTTGATAGAAGAAATGTTGAATTTGACTTTTGTTTCCTAACAAGTCGAGCATTGTTATTCCGCGTTCTTTAAGTTCATCTGCGTCCATTGTTACACGAATGGTATTTTCACTTATTCTGTGTACTTCCACTTATTATCACCTCGAAGTCTCTATCTTTTATACATTGTAACCTATTTTCCTACTCATATAAAAACGCTAGCTTAAAAAAGCTAACGTTTTTACAATTTTTAATTAAAAATCAGCAGTCATTGCTTGGATCTCTTCAAGTTCTAAGCGACGAACTTTACGAGGAAGAAATCTTCTAATTTCATCTTCATTGTAGCCTACCTGTAGACGTCTATCATCCATAATAATTGGACGTCTTAACAAACTAGGATTCTTTTCCACAAGATCAATTAGTTGATCGATTGATAAATCATCCAAATTAATCTTTAAGTTTTGGAAAGTACGAGAACGAGTAGAAATAATTTCTTCTGTGCCGTTTTCAGTCATTCGTAAAACTTGCATGATTTCCTCTTTATTTAACGGATTGGCGAAAATATTTCTTTCCTTAAATGAAATATCGTGTTCCTTCAACCATGCTTTAGCTTTACGACATGAAGTACAACTTGGTGATGTATATAAATTTAACACTTAACTCCACACTCCTTTACGTGTAGAAAAATAACTACTGTTTCACTTACACAAAACATTGTAACACAAATACCTGTCTTTTATAAGTTGTAATCAAATTTCTTTTATTAGCTTACATAGTATACTTTAACAACAAATATTGAAGTTTGTGTGAAGTTCTAACAAAAAAAGAGTACTATTTTAGTACTCTTTTTTCTAATCAAGAATATTAAGCTTCTTCATAGTTTCTTCAACTAATTTCTTGTTTTCATCAGCAGTTTCTGAAACAAAACAAGCTTTATTTGCTAATTCTTTAATATCTTCAGTATTGATTTTCTTCATCAAACTTCTGATACGTAAGATTGAAGTTGCACTCATTGAGTATTCATCAAGTCCCATTGACAAAAGAATTGGGAACATAATGTCATCACCAGCAGCTTCACCACACATACCACACCAAATACCATTTTCATGAGCACCATCAATAGTGTGCTTAATCAAACGTAAAACAGATGGGTTGTATGGTTGGTAAAGATATGAAACGTTATCATTACCACGATCAGCAGCCATAGTATATTGGATTAAGTCGTTAGTTCCAATTGAGAAGAAATCAACTTCTTTAGCAAATTGATCAGCTAATACAGCAGCAGCTGGAACTTCGATCATCATACCAACTTGTAAGTCGTCACCGATCTTAACGCCTTCCTTGGCAAGTTTATCTTTTTCGTCAGCTAAGATTTGCTTTGCTTCACGTAATTCTGCTAAAGTACCAATCATTGGGAACATAATTCCTAATGGACCATATGCAGATGCACGAAGTAAAGCTCTTAATTGAGTTCTAAAGATATCCTTGTATTGCATTGAAAGACGGATAGCACGAACACCTAAGAATGGGTTCATTTCTTCTGGAAGATCCCAGTAATCTAAGTGCTTATCTCCACCAATATCACAAGTTCTAATGATAGTTTGCTTACCATCCATGTCTTCGATAACTTTCTTGTAAGCATCAAATTGAGCTTCTTCGGATGGGAAGTCCTTTGAATCCATGTATAAGAATTCAGTTCTGTACAAACCAATTGCTTCAGCACCGTTTTCTTTTACGCCTTTCATATCATTAGGAGTACCGATATTAGCAGCGATAATGAACTTCTTACCATTTGCAGTTACAGATGGTTCATTCTTTAGCTTCTTCCATTCTTCCTTTTGCTTAGCGAAGGCTTCACCTTTCTTAGTGTATTCTTCGATTTGAGCATCAGTTGGATTAATGATAGCATCGCCGTCTAAACCATCGGCAATAAGCATATCGCCATCTTTAACATCTTTAGTAATAGTTTCAGTACCAACAACAGCTGGAATTTCCAATGAACGAGCCATGATTGCTGAGTGAGCAGTTCTACCACCAACATCAGTTACAAATCCCTTAACGTACTTCTTGTTAAGTTGAGCTGTATCACTTGGTGTTAAATCGTAGGCTACTACTACAACTTCATGGTCAATAGCTGCAGGATCTGGCAATTTTTTACCAAGAAGATGTGCCATAAGACGCTTTGAAACATCGCGTACGTCAGCTGCACGTTCTTGCATATATGCATTGTCAGTCATACCTTCAAAAATAGTAATGAATTTTTGAGCAGTTTCATCTAATGCAGCTTCAGCATTAATTTTTTGATCTTTGATTTCTGTTTCAATAGCCCCAGTAAATTCTGGGTCGCTTAAGAATAGAAGGTGAGCATCAAAAACTTGTGCTTCTTCTGGTCCTAAACTTTCCTTAGCTTTATCACGAACTTTTTCAAGTTCTTTAGTTGATTCTTCAACAACTTTTTTAAAGCGAGCTACTTCAGCATCAACATCGCTAACTGAGGTTTTAGAAAACGAAAGGTCAGGTTCTACCAAAAGGTAGGCTGGTGCAACTGCAATACCATCACTGGCTGCAATTCCCTTTAAAGTTTTCGACATTATTCAGCTAAACCTTCCTTTTTCATAGTGTCAGCAATAGCTTCAATTGCTTCTTTAGCATCGTCACCGTCAGCAGTAATAGTTACATCTGCACCTTGGCCAACACCTAAAGACATAACACCCATGATTGACTTCAAGTTTACTGATTTACCATTGTATTCCAAGTTAATATCTGAGTTAAACTTAGAAGCAGCTTGTACCAACAAAGTAGCTGGACGAGCATGAATACCAGTTTCAGCAATAATATGAAATTCGCGTTTTTCCATTTTAAATTATCTCCTTTAAAATCAAAAATAATCGGGAGTTTTATACCCACTCGTTTATTAGGTTATCATGTTTTCAAAATGAAAACAATACAAATGTAAATGTTTACATTATAAAGCACTTAATTTTCATTATTAGATAAGGTATAAATTATATCCCCGCCTCTTTGGGCAATCCCAGTTATGCTCTGTCTCTTCCCATAGCTTCTAAGAGCCAATTGGAATTGAAAAGCATCTTTGGGACTAACCCTATATTCTTTCAATTCACCGCTTATGAGTTTATCTAATATTTCTTTATAATCCATTTATTATATTTTTTCTCCTTAAAGTTTCTATATTTTTATAAAAAATCCATTCTTTTTCATATTATATCAATTTTCTATAAAAATCTGGGTTTATCACTTGCAATTAGTAAGTATCCGTACTATGATATTAGCAAGTTAGCACTCCTACATTAAGAGTGCTAAAATAAGAAATATAGCCTGAATATTATAAGAAAGGCGGAAATATTAATGCTATGTGATAACTGTCATGAACGTCCTGCCTCTATTCATCTTTATACAAATGTAAATGGGCAAGATCGTGAAATCTCATTATGTCAACAATGTTATCAAGAATTGAAAAATCAACAAGGACAAAATAATAGTATGAATAATAACAATGCATTTTTTGGCGATTTTGATGATTTATTCAACGCCTTAAATAATAACAATAATGAACAAAATAATTCTCAAGGCCGTGACCCACGTATGCAAATGGGTGGTGGGCGCCGAAGTGGAAATAACGGTGGTCAAAAATCCCTACTCGACCAATATGGTACTGATTTAACTGACTTAGCAAAAAAAGGCAAAATTGATCCAGTTATTGGACGTGATAAAGAAATTGCTCGTGTTATTGAAATTTTAAACAGACGAACTAAAAATAATCCTGTTCTTATCGGAGAAGCCGGTGTTGGTAAAACTGCTGTTGTTGAAGGCTTAGCACAACAAATTGTCGATGGTTCAGTTCCAGCTAAGCTTCAAGACAAGAGAATCATTTCTTTAAATATGGTATCAATGGTTCAAGGAACTGGAATTCGCGGCCAATTTGAACAAAGAATGCAACAATTAATCAAAGAATTAGAACAAAACGATAATATCATCCTATTTATTGATGAAATTCACGAATTAGTTGGTGCGGGGAATGCTGAAGGCGGGATGGATGCGGGGAACATTATTAAACCCGCCTTAGCTCGGGGAGATTTCCAATTAATTGGTGCTACTACCATTAAGGAATATCGAAACATTGAAAAAGATTCTGCCCTTGCTCGTAGATTCCAACCAGTTGAGGTTAAAGAACCTACAACTGAAGAAACAATTAAGATTTTGCAAGGCATTCGGAAGCGTTACGAAGATTACCACCATGTGCACTATACGGATGAATCCATACAAGCTGCAGTAGATCTTTCTTCACGCTACATTCAAGATCGTTTCTTACCTGATAAAGCCATCGATCTTTTAGATGAAGCTGGCTCAAGAATGAATCTCACTATTCCCTATGTTGATAGTGAAAAAATCAAAGAAAGACTTGATGTTGCTGAAAGCCTAAAGCAAGATGCTTTAAAAAATGAGGATTACGAAAAAGCTGCCTACTATCGTGATCAAATTGAAAAATATGAAAAATTAAAAGATCAGAAAGTAGATCCTGATCAAACACCTAAAATTACTGAAAAGATCATGAATAAGATCGTTGAAGAAAAAACTAATATTCCTGTCGGCGACTTACAGAAACAAGAAGAAACACAATTAAAAAACTTAGCTACTGACCTCAAAGATAATGTAATTGGTCAAAACAAAGCTGTTGAAACTGTTGCTCGTGCAATAAGACGAAATCGAGTTGGATTTAACAAATCTGGTCGTCCAATTGGTTCCTTCTTATTTGTAGGACCGACTGGTGTAGGTAAGACAGAATTAGCTAAACAATTAGCCAAACAAATCTTTGGTACGGAAGATGCCATGATTCGGTTCGATATGAGTGAATATATGGAACAATACTCCGTATCTAAGCTCATCGGATCTGCACCAGGTTATGTAGGTTATGAAGAAGCTGGTCAATTAACAGAAAGGGTACGCCATAATCCATATAGCTTAATTTTATTTGATGAAATTGAAAAAGCTCATCCTGATGTACTTCACTTATTCTTGCAAATTCTCGATGATGGTCGCTTAACTGATTCGCAAGGTCGCACAGTTTCATTTAAAGATACCATCATCATTATGACCTCTAATGCTGGTCAAGGAATCAAAGAAGCTAGCGTAGGCTTTGCAGCTGAAAACAGTCATCAAGAACAATTTAAGAATAGCTTAGGTCAATACTTTAAACCTGAATTCTTAAATAGACTTGATGATATAGTTGAATTTAATGCACTTGATAAGAAAGACTTAATCAAGATCGTTGATTTAATGCTTGCAAATACCAATGACATGGTAAAAGATCAAGGTCTTCATATTGAAGTCATGCCTGAAGCAAAAGAACTTCTTGTCGAAAAGGGTTACGATCCATCTATGGGTGCTCGTCCACTTCGTCGTACAATCCAAGAAGAAATTGAAGATAAAGTAGCAGATTATAAACTAGATAATTCAGCAGCTAAAGAACTAAAGGCTGATGTAGTTGATGGTGAAATAGTAATTAGTGAAAATTAATTATCTAAAAGTAAATAAGAGTCACAAGTTTCGTGACTCTTATTTTTATTTTTATAAATTCTGCAAAAAGGTTATACTTAAATTGGGGTTTTAAAGACACATTTATATATCGAGGTTATAAATATGATGCATTTAATTGATGTTACAAATAGCTACCGTGATTTAGTCCAAAGACAATTAGCAGCTACTAATAGTCAATTCGTAAAAGTTTACTCTTTAGGTAATACCACAGTAGTATACAGCGAAACAACTGATAAAATTGAAATCGTTATGGAAAACCATAAACGTCCTATCAGACAAGATGAAGTAGAATTTGTTATTAAGCGTCTAATTCATGAAGATCGAATTTATGATATAACAGTTGATAAAAGTAGAAAAATCATTTCTATCACTTGTGATCGTTAAAATCGCAAAAAAGCCGTGGAACAACTCCACGGCTTTTTTCTATCTTATAATCTTGAAGTTAATTCAACATCAGGATACTTGTCTTTAAACCATCTTTCAGCAAATGCATTTTCAAATAAGAATAGTGGCTCACCATCCCTATCCTTAACTAATAAGTTACGGGATGATGACATTTTAGGATCTAGTTGATCTGGTTTAATCCAACGAGCTACACGGTTTCCTAACGTATGGAGTTCAACTTCTGAATTGTATTCATTTTTCATTCTAAAAGAGAATACTTCAAATTGTAATTGACCAACTGCCCCCAAAATATAATCATCAGTTGAATAGCCACGATAAAGTTGAATCGCACCTTCTTGAACTAATTGATTCATCCCTTTATGGAATGATTTTTGTTTCATAACGTTTTTAGCAGTTACTCGCATAAAAATTTCGGGGGTAAATTGTGGTAATTCCGGATAGACAATTTTCTTCTTCCCAGCATAAATTGAGTCACCAATCTGAAAATTACCCGTATCATACAAACCAACTATATCTCCGGCTACTGCATCAGAAACTTGTACACGTTCGCTAGACATAAACTCAGTTGCATTATTTAATCTAACAGGCTTACCAGTTCGAGCTAAAGTTACATCAATCCCCTTTTTGAATTCGCCGCTTCCAATTCTTACAAAAGCAATTCGATCACGGTGATTAGGATTCATGTTTGCTTGAATTTTAAAAACAAAACCAGAGAATTCTGGATCATCAGCAGCTAATTTCTCATCTTCATTAACCACATGTTCTTGAGGTGCAGGTGCTAAATTAACAAAACTATCCAAGAAAGTTTCTACCCCAAAGTTAGTTAAAGCCGATCCAAAGAAGACTGGCGTTTGATCTCCTCTTAAAATCTTATCTTTATCAAAAGTATTTCCGGCTTCTTTCAACAAGTCAATATCATCTAAAGTTGATTGATATAGACTATCCTGGGCTAAAGCTTCATCTTCAGCTAATTTACCATTTTCATCTAATGGCAAATAACGATCATCATCATCTTTTCGATAGAGTTCAACTCGATTGTTCGCAATATCATATAATCCTTTTAATTGCTTTCCCATACCAATTGGCCAGTTCATTGCTACTCCTTCAATGCCTAGCAAATCTTCTAATTCAGCAATTAAGTCTAGTGGTTCACGTCCATCCCGATCTAATTTGTTCATGAAAGTAAAGATCGGAATACCTCTCTTCTTTACAACTTTAAACAACTTTTTAGTTTGAGGTTCGATACCTTTAGCAGAATCAATAACCATTACTGCAGCGTCAACAGCCATTAAAGTCCGATAAGTATCTTCAGAGAAATCTTGGTGTCCAGGAGTATCTAGAATATTAATTCTCTTCCCCTGGTATTCAAATTGCATAACTGAACTAGTAACTGAAATACCACGCTTCTTTTCAATTGCCATCCAGTCACTAGTTGCATAGTGGCCACTTTTACGCGCTTTTACTGTACCTGCACTTCGAATTACTCCACCAAAAAGGAGCATTTGTTCAGTAATTGTCGTCTTACCCGCATCAGGGTGAGAAATAATCGCAAATGTGCGTCTTTTTTTCACTTCATCCGTTAACTTTGTCATTAATCTTTAGCTTCTTCCTTTTCTTGTTTTTCTGGAATTGTGAGCAGCAGTGTTAATAAACGAGAACCTTTCATTCGTCTCGTAGTTAAAACCATCCCGTTATCAAGCTTAACGCTCAACTTCTCTCCCTTAGCTGGAATTAGACCTAATTTAGTAATTACATATCCAGCAACAGTATCCACATTTTCCATTGCCAAATCAGTTCCAAATTCTTCATTGAAGTCCGCCAAAGGCATTTTTCCATAAATAACATACTCTCTTGGACCAATTTTTGAAAATAATACCTCAGCCTTATCAACTTCATCGTCAATATCGCCGACAATTTCTTCAATTAAATCTTCAATTGTTGCAAGTCCAACAACACCGCCGTACTCATCAGTCAAAATAGCAAGCTGTCTTTGGGTCTCCTGCATCTCGACTAACAATTCTCCTAATTCAATAGTTTCAGGTGCAAATAAAGGCTTAAACATAACCTGATCGTAGTCTAGCTTATCAAAACCAACTTTATGAGCTTTTCGTAAAACAGTTCTAATATGAATGACGCCGACAATCTTATCTTTATCACCATCATAAACAGGCACTCTTGAATAAGGCTCTTTTAAGATCTTATCTAAGTTTTCTTGAAAACTATCATTAATATCGACCATAAAGGCATCCGTTCGAGGCACCATTACTTCTCGTGCCATCTTTTCCTCAAATTCAAGAATACCTTCCATCATTGAATATTCGCGATCACTAATTTCTTTTTGCTCATGTAATTTATTTAAAATTTTATTTAACTTACGTTGGCCATCAATATCTTCATCGCCACGAAATTTAGCTCTTAATTTGCTAAATATATCCCCCGCACCGGGATCACTACTCATCTTTAAATTCTCTCTTTCTATTGCTGTATTAATGCCCATTTAATCACAATTATCGGTAATTATATCACATGCAAATATATGATAAAATAAGGAACAAGAAATGGGGTCTTATAGATGAAAAAACCAAACATCTACTTAGTCTTTACTTTTTTACTATTAATTCCGTATCTTTGCAGTTTAACTTTAATTGGTATCTGTTACAATGCTCTAGTCAGACACTCTAGTGATATTTTTAGAAGTTTTATCGGTGCCCTAGTTGGTACAATTATTATGTTTGCAATTAAGGCCACTATTCAACGTCCACTTGATTTAGTCTCTGATGAAGTACCAAATAACTTGTTTAAACAGATTTTACGTTTTTATAGTATTCGTAGACGTAAATTTCTACTTATTTGTAATTGTTTAGTTGACTTTGCCCTCTGCTGGCTTGCCATGGACTTAGTAAGAAAATTCTTCTCACTATCTTTTATTATTGGCAATTCCGTTGGGATAGTCCTATTGATCATGCTAATTTCAACATGTATTGGCGCTTATATTGAATATGATAATCTTTCTATTGACCCTAAACAGAAGTAATTATTTTGAACTTTCTTCAGAACTGGCATCTAGATATAAAATCTGGGCCAGTTCTTTTGTTTCTAAGTTTAATTTAGCTAAAACATATGGTTTTTCACTATCGCCTAAATTTTCGTACATAGTAATGCCATCTTTTGATAATTTATCTAAAAAAGTAGGAATAACAAAATTTAAAGGTTGGCTAAAGAAAGCTAAATTACTATCTGGTGTATCAATTTCCGCAATTTCTGAAGCAGGTAATTCAAATTTATTTAATCCTGCAACAGGCATTTGTTTGTCATCAGCCAAGATTCCATACCAAAACATAAAGTTTTCTGGTCCAAATACCACTAAACTTGCTCGTTCATTTTCATATCCATTGTCTTTGACAAACTTTTGGAATACAGGATCATTTTCCATTTCTTGGATAGCAGCTGTATATGTTTTATTTTCATCCATCTGATTTGGCATAAAAACCTTACCAATAAAGTTATGTGCCGAGTATTTTTCTTTCTTCATTTTCTCTCCCCTTAAAAAAGCTTCGATCCAAGTCAGGACGCAATTGGTTATAGCGTTCATACCAAATTTGTACAAACTTTTTAGCAAATGGCCCCTTCTTTTGATCAATCCAATCTAATAATTCAAAACTAGTACTACGCAAAATACTATCAATCTCTTCGCTATAATGCCAACGTTTTTTGTTCATCGCATACTCATCAGCATCTAGAAGTCTTTTTTCTCCATCTGGAAAAACTTTAATATCTAGATCATAGTCGATATATTTTAATGCTTCTCGGTCTAAAATAAATGGACTAGCTAAATTTGCATAGTATGCAACACCATCAGGCCTAAGCATTGCTATCACATTAAACCAAAGTTTACGATGAAAATAAACAATTGCTGGTTCACGACTAATCCACTTTCTACCATCTTCTTCGGTAATCAAAGTCCGATCATTAACGCCAATAATAATATTTTGTTCTGTTTTAACTACCATAGTGTCACGCCAATTTCGGTGTAGCGTACCATTATGTTTATAACTTTGTATTGCGATATAATCGCCTTCACGAGGCATCTCCATGATATTCGCCTCCTAACTAAACATTATACCAGCAAATTAATATTCATCTATTTCTTCTAAATTTACTACTTCACCACTTAAGAAACTATCAATTTCTCCACTCGAAAAGCCATGTTGAAATAAGTATCTTTTAACTTTCTGTCGTCTCTTAAAGTTATCATCTCTTCGATACCGACGCCAAGCTTTGACTCCTTGTTTTCTCAATGCTTCTAGCTGATCTTCCTCTGTACTTTCTAAGTCTAAACTATCAACAACCAACTGTCCTAATTCTTGATTAAAGCCATGTGTCTGCAGCTTCTTTAGTGCCTTTTGTCTGATCTCTTTATACGACATTTTTCCCACTTGATGAGTAACTGAATGTACTAATCGAATGCCAGCTTCTGTCCATTCTCCATCTTCTACTTCATAAAGAGAATCCTGAATAATATCATTAGCTACACCTTTTTGTTTTAATTTACTACTAATCGATCTTGGCCCATCTTTTCCTACTCTAAGGTTATTCTGGATAAATAAGCGTGCAAAATTATTATCATCAAGATAATTTAATTCTACTAAGTTTTCTATAGCACTTTGACTAGCTTCTGGACTAATCCCCTGCTTATTTAAGTAAGTTAAGACTTCATATACACTACGCGGCTGATAGCTTAAATAAGACATAGCTAGCTGGAGCGCATGACTATCTGCTTCAGCCTTTTTTATTTTTTCAATATCTTCAAGGCTTAGTTCAGTTCCTTTTAACAGTCTTTTTTCAGCTAATGTTCTTTCACTGACACTGAAGGCATATTCATTATCAATAAAAATATTATAGCGGCCCTTCCGCTTTTGCGTACTAATCTTAGTAATAATTGGCATTATCGCACCTTCTTCATTTTTTTATTTCTTCTATATTATAATAAATTAAATACTTGTATCACTTGAAAATAACGCTTATGCTTATTGTGACACTTTTTTCATGAATCAATCGAAATGAGGGCCTTATTTTGACAAAATTTACTAAAAACAAACAAGAAAAAAATATTATCATCACTATTAAACGCTTGGGTATTAATGGTGAAGGTATTGGATACTATAAAAAGAAAATTATTTTTATTCCTGGTGCACTTCCAAATGAGGTAGTTGTTGCTAAGATAGTTGATCGCCATCCACACTACCTGGAAGGTGAATTAGTAAGAATTAAAGAAAAATCTCCTGACAGAGTTACCTTTCCTAAAGGAGTTGATCCTGCAGTTGGCGGGCTAGAACTCGCCCACCTTTCTTATCCAAAACAACTTGAATTTAAACAACATTTAATTCTAGAATCGCTTAGAAAATATCACCCAAGAGACTATATTAAATATAAAGTTAAAAAGACAATTCCTGCACCAAACGCTTGGAATTATCGAAATAAAGCTCAATATCAAATTGAATTTAATAAGGGAAAGAGTAAACTTGGTCTCTATGCTCCTAATTCCCGTCATCTTATTGACCTGCCAGATATGCCTACTCAAACCAACGAGACTCAAAAAGTAGAACGTGAAATTAAGAAACTAATCGATAAACTTCACATCCGAATTGCCGACTTTAGACGTCATACCGATGGAATTAAAACCATTGCAGTTCGTCAAAGCAATGCTACTGGTGAAATTCAGGTAACTTTAATTACAATTGGTAAAAAAATTAAAGATCTCAAATTACTTGCTAGTCATATTATGAAACTTCCAAATGTAGTTTCTGTTTTCCAAAATGAAACTCAATGGCAAAATCCTCAAGTTTGGGGCAATAAAACCATTAAATTGTTCGGAAAGTCACATATTACAGAAGAAATACTAGGTAAAAAATTTAAGCTTTCACCACGCGCATTTTTCCAGCTTAACCCTGAACAAACTACTACTCTTTACTCAGAAGCCCTTAAATATCTTGACTTAACTCCTGATCAAACTTTGATCGATGCTTATGCGGGGGTTGGGACTTTGGGAATCTTGGCTAGCGATCAAGTAAGACAGGTTATTGGAATTGAATCTATTCCTGAAGCTGTAATCGATGCTCAAGAAAACTGCCGCTTAAATCATGTAAGAAATGCGGAATACATTCAAGGAAATGTAGAAAAATTACTTCCAGAACTAAAAAATCAAGGTGTTCCAATTAATGCCTTAATCGTCGACCCACCACGTACAGGATTAAGCAAAAAGCTAATTAAAACTCTACTTGAAGTAAAACCTGAAACCTTTGTTTACGTTTCTTGTAATCCAGCTACTCTTGCAAAAGATTTAGTTCTTTTAAGTGAAGCTTATGATGTCAGAGTTATTCAACCAGTTGATATGATGCCACAAACACCACGTTGGGAAGGCGTTACCAAACTAGTTTTAAGAAAAAACAAGTAATTATATTAATTCAAGCAGTCAAATGGCTGCTTTTTTTGTACTTATAAAAAAAGGTTGTAGACTGCCTGGTCTACAACCTTTTTTCAAGTGGATGAGGTAAATACTATCTAGCGCCATAACGTCAGTATCTGGGTTTGATATTATGACTTGATCAACATCACTTGTTTGCATCTGTATTGAATAACGACTATTTGATCTTACTAAGAGAATCTTGTCTTTAAAACACTACAATCTGGAGATAAAAACTATTTACAAAATTATTCTACCTCTCCACACATCTTATTATAACGACTATGTAAGCGAATACAAGTTATTTAACTTGATATTGGCGGATATCATTACGAACACCAGCAAAATAATATCTACCAGTTTCTTCATCACTGATAAGCTCAACATTATTTTCTGGATCTTCCAAACCTGCAGAAAAGATTTCCTCATATTCGGCAACACTAAGCTTGCTTCGATTATCTAATAAAGCTTTATCTCCAACCTTATCAAGTTGTTTTTCATAGCCTTCAACTACATTTGCGGAATAAAATTCAGCCATTGCACCTGAACCATAAGAAAACAGACCGACTAAGTCTCCAGCTTTTAACCTACCATTTTCAAGTAAACTAAGTAGACTCAAGTATAACGATCCAGTGTAAATATTACCTACATTTGCATTCAATTCTTTAGCTGCAGTAAAGCTGTCCATTAAACGGGCATTTGTTTCTTCATCCGTTCCCTCAACAACTAATCTGTTTGCCTTTAATCCCATCTTAGTAAAAGGTAAGTGGTAGACAATAGCAGCAAAATCTTTTGTTTCAAGATTCTTTTGTTCTTTGTAAGCAGAAAAAGTATGTTTGAAAAAGTCTAAGTAAACCTGGGTAGAATACTTTCCATCTACCTTAGCTGTTTTAGAATAGTTAGGCCGCCAGAAATCATTGATATCCTCACTATAAGCACTATGGCCCTCATTTAATTCTAAAATTCTTGGATTACTAGAAATTAATAAACTAACACTTCCAGCTCCTTGAGTAACTTCACCAGCAGTATTAACCCCATAGCGAGCAATATCACTGCCGATAACAATAGCAGTTTGATCAGGATGAAGTCGTACAAAATCTTGGGCAATCATTAAGCCAGCAGTTAAGCCAAAACATGCTTCCTTAACTTCAAAAGCTCTCACAGTAGGATCTAAACCTAATGCCGATTTTACAAATAAAGAACCAGATTTAGATTGATCCACACTACTTTCAGTACCAAAAATCAAAAGTCCTACTTTTGATTTATCAATCTTATCGCTATAGCGTAAAGTTGCATTAATTCCCATTGAAACTGCATCTTGAGTTTGATCGGCAACACTCATCTTTTTCTGTCCAATTCCAATTAAAAATTTATTTGGATCTTGATTCCTAGCATGTGCTAAATCCACCATATCCACATACTTATTTGGAGTAAAATATCCAATCTGATCAATTCCAACCTTCATCTACTTGTAATCCTTTCTTATTTCATTTAAAAATTCAAAAGCTGCTTCTTGAGTATATTTTTTACTTTCTTGCAATTTCTTTAAAACCATTGCTTTTTCAGCTTCATTAGCTTTTAAGGTTGCTACCAAATTTCTCGCCTGCAATTTCATATGCCCGGCTTGAATTCCCTTGGTAGAAATTGCTAAAAGAGCTGAAAAGTTATTGGCTAATCCAGTTGTCGCAATAACTTGTGCTAGCTCTTTAGCAGAGATACTGCCTAAGAGACTAAAGCTTTGCTGAATGTCTCGACGAGCCTTAATTGAGCCACCTACTACACCTATGGCTAAGGGAACTGTTACCGTCCCCACTAACTTATCTTCTTCAATTTTCCACTTACTTAAAGATGTATAGGTGTCATTTTTATTAGCCCAAACAGCGGTTGCTGCTTCAACTCCACGATAATCATTACCAGTTGCAACTAATACACTATCAATACCATTCATAATTCCTTTATTATTAGTCACTGCCCGATAAATATCAGTTTGCCCTATTTTACTCAATAAGACTATCTTTTTGGCAACTTTCAATCCTCCTACGCTATCAAGCGAAAGACTTACTTTTGCACTAGTCAATTGAGTAGGATAATTAGACAAAATTGCGTACAGAGTTTGTTCAATATCTGACTGCTTCTCTAATTCATTTCCTAAAAATTCTAAAATAGCATTTGTTTTATTAGCTCCCATGGCTTCTGCTGGATCAACTAAAACTCTAAGAAAAACTAAATTTTCTTTTTGAGAAGCTTCAATTTTACGAACTCCTCCGCCATGCTTGACTAAGCTGTCGAATTTTTTATTAGCTAATTTAATTAATTGAGGAAATTCAGTAGTAAACCTAGTTAAATCAAAATTATCAGCTACCTCTAAAACAATTTGACCATATATTCCATTTCGTCTACTATCAGCTACCGCTCCACCATTTTGATTAAAAATTTTAGCTGCATGATTTGCGGCTGCAACAACTGATGGTTCTTCGACGGCCATTGGTACTTGATAATCTTTCCCGTTAACTATTAACTTGGGAAGCACACCCAGCGGAAGACGGACTTGACCAATTACATTTTCACTAAGTTGATTTAGTCTTTCTAAGGCTTCAGGATCAATTTCACTCAGCTTAATTCCCTTTTCTGTTAAAAAGGCTCTTCTTTCCTCTGGCAGCCATTGATAAAATTTCTTGTTAGATGATTCTTCTAATTTCATATGCAATTCCCTGACCACCGCCGATACATAGAGATACAATTGCTCTGCGACCATTAATTTTACGCAAACCATTTACTGCACTCATTACCAAGCGCGTACCGGTTGCACCAAGCGGATGTCCTAAACTAATTGCTCCTCCAGCGATATTTAATTTTTCTTTTGGAATATTTAGGTCACGGGCTACAGCATATGCTTGAGCTGCAAAGGCTTCATTAATTTCAATAAGATCGTAATCTTCAATTGTGCTATTAGTTTTTGTAAGTAGTTCTTTAATGGCAAAGTATGGCGCATAGCCCATATAAGCAGGATCACAGCCAATTTCTGCATAGGCACCTAAGTATGCTAATGGGGTTAAATTTAACTCATCTAATTTTTGTTGATTAGATAATAACAACATACTTGCACCATCAGTTAGCGGAGAAGAATTACCAGCCGTAACTCGTCCATTTTCTTTAAATACAGGTTTTAATTGACCTAATGCTTCTAAACTAGAATCTGGTCGAATGGTTTCATCATGATCAAGAACATTACCATCGAGTTCAATTGGTGCATACTCTTCCTCAAACCAGCTGTTCTCTTGAGCTGCATAAGCCTTGGTATGGGAATCACGCGCAAATTCATCCATATCTTGACGCGTAATATGGTATTTATCAGCTACATTTTCAGCTGTAATTCCCATTGGCTTTCTCGAATAAGCATCCCCAATTCCATCTATCATTAAACTATCTCGATATGCTGGATTTTCATCATGCTTTTTACTTTTATCAAGTAAAAGCGGTGCATTTGTCATACTTTCTACCCCGCCTACAATTGCAATTTGAGAATCTCCTAGGAGCATTTGACCTTGAGCAAACCGTAATGCCTTTAAACTTGAACCACAAACATCGTCTACACTAGTACCCACTACAGCTTCAGGTAAACCTGATTTTAAAGCTATTTGTCGAGCGACATTTTGACCTAGTCCAGCACTTAATACATTCCCCACTAAAATATTATCGATTTCATCTTGTGGAACAATATTCTTTTTCAATAATCCCTTAAGTGCTAACACTCCTAAGTCAACAGCACTTTTATCCTTATAAAATCCGCGATACTTGCCAAAAGGAATTCGATTCATTCCTACTATATAGACATCCTGCAACACTCTTCCACCTCTTAATAAAAATTATTCTACTAACATAATAGCTCACGACATGTATCAAATGTATAAAGTACAATTTTTTTAATCAATTCTAAAAAAGATTGCTACCCAATCTTAGCAACCTTTTACATATACTTACTCAAAAACTCATTTACTTTTTCTTGATATTGAATCGGGTGAGTCGCAAATGATTTAGCATGTTTAGCACCTGGAACAACCCAAAGTTCTTTTGGACCATTTGCTGCCTTATAGTTTTGATAGACCATCTTTGTTGGTACAAAAGTATCTTTAGCACCATGAATAAATAGTATTGGCTTTTTATTTTTAGCGACTTGGTTTACGCTGCTAGCATCTTTTAAAAAATAACCTGCTCGAAGTCTAGTTATTCCACTTAAAATTTCAACTAGAGGAAAACGAGGAAAAGTCGGAAAATGATATAAATCTTCTGCTTCGTGTTCTATCTCATCTTTAACATTAGTATAACCGCAATCTTCAATATAAGCTTTTACTTGTTTAGGCATTTTTAGTCCACTTGCCATCATTGTTGTAGCACCACCCATACTTACACCAAAGATAGCAATCTGACTCTGCTTTCCATTCCTTTTAATAACTTTCTTAGCCCATTTTTTAATATCTACTTTTTCACGCCAGCCATACCCAATATAGTTTCCTTCACTTTGTCCATGACCACGCGCATCTGGTAAAAGAACATTGTAGCCTAGTCTATGAAACATAGCAGCATACGCCCCCATTGTATCTTTATTATTCATAAAACCGTGCAGTACAATGACTGTCTTTTTAGAATTATTTACTGGAATATAATTTGCATCTAACCTCAAATTATCATCTGCTGATTTCATAATCCACTTTTGTTTGTGCACATTTTGATACCACTTCTTCTCCTTGTACAGTGGATCAGTTTTAACTAGCTTAGTATCATTATTAATAAATGATTTATGTCCTGGAACAACAGCCACCTGATAGAAATATAGGCCTGCAGCTAAAAAAATACCACAAACTGCTAAAATAGAGATAATGATTATTTTTATTTTTTTACTTTTCAGCTTCATTAGAAGACCTCGGTTCTAAAATATAATCTATATTATCTCTAAAAAATATAGAAATCAAGAGAGGATAAAGATCTATGTACTTAGATGATTTCTTAATTTTAATTTCTGATCTCCATCCTAATTTTCAATTTTTTTATCAAAATAAAAAAGATGGTGTAATTGACCCAATCAATAAAGTCCAAATTGATGGAGAACAATGCCTTTTATATACTGGGGAAAATGCTAAGACAATTGCTCAAATTAATTATTTACTGGGTAAATTAAAGTCTAACCATCTTCCTATCTATGTATGTACGAAAAATACAAACGAAAAAAATAAAATTTTTGGTATCAAAATAAATTTAGTAAAGGGACAAGTCTATATTTTATAAAGCAAGCTAAAAGGGATATGAAAAATCGATTCTCCACATCCCTAATTTTTATCTAGATATTCCTTTAAAACTCTCAAAACTCCATTGTCATTATTGCTAGGAGCCAGATACTTTGCATGCTCTTTTGCAATAGCCATCCCATTTTTCATTGCATAGCTATATTTTGCAAAATTTAGCATTGGAATATCATTACCACTATCACCGAAAGCAATTAAATCTTCACCTGTTAAGCCGAAATAAGCAAGTAACTTTTTCAATCCAGTTGCTTTATTAATCCCATGTTTAACAGCGTCAATAGCTAGTGGATTTGAAGCAAAAGTAGTCACAATCTTTCCATATTGCTCATTAAATTTTTTCTCAATCTCTCCAGCTATTTTACTATCATGATGAAAAGTTAATTCAATAAAAATATCATCAGGTAACTCTTGCCAATCACTAATCTCTGCACTTTCTTTAGCGAAGTACTGCAAAAATTCCTTATCTTTTTCTGGTGCTTCAGTTCCAATATATGCTGTTTCCCTACCATAGGCCATTGTTGCCATACTCCCATAGGTATGATGGACAAAATCAATTAAATCAATGGTCTGCTTTTTAGTTAATCCTTCAATAGACACTTCTTTTCCTTCAACAATTAGTCGAGAACCATTGGCAGTCACAAAATCTATGCGATCAATAAATTCAGAAAAGTCATTTTTTAAACGGGCAAACGGACGACCACTAGCTACAATAAATTGAATATTATGTTCTTCTAATTTATTTAAAACTTGAGCGAACAAATCATGATCATAGCTTCTTTGGTCATTTAAAAATGTTCCATCCATATCAACCGCAACAGCTTTAAAAGGAATAGTCATATTCTTCTCCTTACTAACGGTGATTTAAGGCACCATTTAATTTCTTACGATATATAAAGTAAATAATTAAAATAATTGGCACAATAACTAATAAAACTGGGTAAAAGTCATCTGGAGCTAAATTTTGAGCAGTTACCCCACCAATCATCGGACCAGAAGCCATTCCTATATCCAGACCCAAGTAAAAAGTCGAACTAGCTAACCCTTGTTCTTCAATTGGAGCTAACATCAAAGCAGTAGACTGATTGACAGAGTAAATAACTCCGTATCCAATAGAAAGCATAATTGCAGCTAATCCCATTAACCAATTATTAACCATAAAAGTAGCAATAATTAAAAATAAAATCATCGCAACTAAACTTAGCCAGAACCAAAAGCCAAAGCGGATTAAATCAAAATACTTTTTCAAACCAATTCTAATTAATAATAAGGCGATCGCATAAATTACAAAAAAATAACCTACAGCAATCGAAAAGTGTTGTCTTTCCACATACACTACAATGTCGGCTTGTGTAATAAAATATGGAATCGCAAAAAAAGTAGTTAATAACGCTACAGGAATAGCATCTTTTTGAATGATTTTTATTTTTCTTTTTTTATTATTAGTAATTTTAGGCTTAGCATGGTTTCCAACAAATTGAATAGAAACAATCATTAATAGTGCTGCAAGTACAGCAAGCCAAAGAGCTGACTTATAACCAATTATTTTATATAAGTTAATGGCTAAAGCTGGGGCCAGAGCCATGGCTAAAGCATTCATCAAACCATAAAATCCCATCGCTTCTCCAACATGACTGCGAGGAACCAGAAATGCTAACCACGTAGTCATACAAACCGTTGCCAGCACAAAACCCGTACCATTAATTAGCCTAAAAATTAAAAGCCAATTTCCTGATGGAGAAAAACAGTAGCCTGCTACCCCAATTAAAATTAGTACGCCCCCAATAAAGGATAAACTATACTTTGAAAAACGATCGGTTAAATTACCAGCGACTGGTCTTAAGAACATTGAAACTACACTCATAATACCTGTTATCACACCGGCAAAGACAGCACTAGCTCCTAAACTAATTGCATAGCCATTAATCAAGGGTGTTACAAACATTACTGAAAACATAAAAAAGAAAGACGCGGCCATAACCAGAATAACGTCTTTAGTATAAATTGATTGATCCTGTTTCAATTTTTTACTCCTATCTAGCATTATCACTTTTAACTTTATCACACTTTTAGTTTAAGCAAAAAAAGCCAGTTGAATAAATCAACTGGCTTAGTAGTTTATCTTACTTAATTAATAACCCATGTAACGGTCTCTTTCCCAGTCAGAAACTGATTGAGTGTACTTAGACCATTCAAGGTTCTTAGAATCAATAAAGCTTTGAGTCAAGTGTTCACCTAAAGCTTCTTGAATTAATGGGTCAGCCTTAAAAGCTTTTACCGCATTATGCAAAGTAGATGGAAGTGGCTTAATGCCTCGCTTAGCTCTTTCTTCTTCAGACATTTCAAAAACGTTAGAAGTAATAGGAGCCATTGGCTTCTTAGCTTCTTTAATACCATTTAATCCAGCAGTTAAACAAGCTGCAAGGAGAAGATATGGATTAGCAGTTGGATCAGCTGAACGCATCTCTAGACGAGTGTTAATTTCTTCTGCATCTGGAATACGAACAAGTGGTGAACGGTTCTTAGAAGCCCAGGAAATATAAACAGGAGCTTCAAAACCAGGAATTAGACGCTTATATGAGTTAACAGTTGGATTACCAATTGCTGTAATTGCACGGGCATGTTCCAAAATTCCATTTAAGAAATAAAGAGCCGTATCTGATAAGTGGAATTCGCCATCTTTATCATAGAAGACGTTTTTACCATCTTTAAATAAAGACATATTAGTGTGCATTCCATTTCCAGCTTGACCTTCTACAGGCTTAGCCATAAATGTTGCATACAAACCATGCTTTCTTGCTACTTCACGAACAACCATCTTAAATGTTTGAACACGGTCAGCAGTAGTTAAAGCATCATCAAATCTAAAGTCGATTTCTTGTTGACCGTCACCTACTTCGTGGTGAGCTGCTTCAACTTCAAAACCAATATTTTCTAAAGTTTCAACAATATCACGACGACATCTTGCACCTTCGTCATCTGAAGTCATGTCAAAGTATGATGCGTGATCTGGAACTTCGGTAGTCCAATTACCATCTTCACCTAATTTGAAGAGGTGGAATTCAGCTTCAAAACCAATATCGAAATCTGAGAAGCCCATTTCTTCCATTTCTTTAAGCACACGCTTTAAGTTATTTCTTGGATCACCCTCAAAAGGTTCACCATTTGTCTTGTGAACTGAACATACTAAGCGACCGATCTTTCCACCCTTTTCATCTCCCCAAGGCAAAACTGCCCAAGTAGAAAAGTCTGGGTATAAAACCATGTCACTTTCCTCTAGACGAACAAAGCCATCAATTGAAGAACCGTCAAAACGAATATCATTAGTTAAAACTTTATCTAATTGGCTAGTTGGAACTTCAACGGCTTTAGATGTTCCGTTAATATCGGTAAACGCTAATCGTAGAAAACGAACATCGTTATCTTTAACACTCTTTTTAATATCTTCTGCAGTAATAGTTTTACTCATTGTACACACCTATTCTAAAGAACTATAGTCCAATTTTTAAATTGGTATAGTCCTTAAAAATCTATTCACTACTTGTGCTTATGCACATTGAATACAATAGCAGACCAAATTGGTCTCGTCAATAAATATTAATATTTCTTTAGCTATTATTTAAATTAATTATTATAAAGAATACTAATAATGCCCTATTATAACTATAATTTTTTATTTGTTTAAAAACTTATTTATTTTTCTAAGAGCTTTTTCAGATACATTTTTATCCTGTAAAGGATCAAGCCAAACAACAGGTAATTGATGTTTGAAATACGTCAATTGACGTTTAGCATACTTTCGAGAAGCTTGTTTCAGTTTATTCACACATTCATCTAAAGTCTTTTCTCCAGAAAAATATGGAAAAAATTCTTTATATCCAATAGCTTGAATTACTTGATGTTCACGAGACCTATTTTCATAGATGAACTTTGCTTCTTGTAGTAACCCATGCTCCATCATTTTATCTACGCGCATATTTATTCTCTGATAGACTTCTTCTCGATCACTATTTAATCCAAGAATTAAAGCATCATATCGCGGACTAATCTTTCTTTGTTGTTCACTAAACAATTTACCTGTTCTACTAATCACAGTTAATGCTCTAAGAGTACGACGACTATTTTGCGGCGCTATTTTTTCTGCTGCGGCTGGATCTTTCTCTTGAAGAAGGTCCCACAACTTATTTTCTCCATTCTCTTTTAGATATTCTTCCCATTGTGGATCAACGCTTGTTTGATACTCCCCTGGTTCACCAAGTTGAAGCTGGTTGACCAAGGCATTAATATAAAAACCTGTTCCACCAACAACTAATGGAATGGCCCTATCAGCAACAATTTTATCTACCGCTTTGGTACCTTCAGCAACAAAATCTTTGACAGAATATTCTTCAAAAATTGAACGTTGATTAATTAAATAGTGCTTTACTCGTTTTAGTTCTTCATCTGTTGGCTTAGCCGTACCGATACTTACTTCTTGATAAATTTGCATCGAATCCCCAGAAATAATTTCTGCATTAATTTTTGGGGCTAAACCTAACGCTAGGTCCGTTTTTCCGATCCCGGTTGGGCCAATTAGTACAATAATTTTTTGCATATAAAATCCTCTTATTTTCTTGGTATCAATTCTAACAAAAATCTGCTCTTTCTTCAGAGTTAATATAGCAAAAATCTTTATTGAATTAAGAATTACTGCTAAAATTTGAGGTGATAAATAATTTTTTAGGGAGGCATTTGTATGGCAAAGAAATTCGGTGCCGGTGTTGTAACTGGTGTTTTAGCAACTGTTGGTGCACTTGCAGCAGGACTTGCTACTTACAAGAAAAAGGTAGTAGAACCTGAGCAAAAAGAAGCTGACAGAATTGAACAAAATAGAATTAAAGCCAACAGAAAGAGCTACTCAGCTCACCAAGGCTAAATAAAAAAGAGAGATTAATCCCTGTAAAAAGGTGTTGATCTCTCTTTTAATATTTAGAGGCCTTAGTTTGACCATCCCATTTTTCAAAACCATCTTTTAGCCAGTATACCTTTTCATAACCCTTCTTTTGTAAAAAGCGGGCCGCTCTTACCGTCAAGGCATTTGAATCAGAATAAAGATAAACTGGTAAATCTGGACGAATTTCTTGATATTGATATTTGAACATTGTATAAGGAATATTACGTGCTCCTAGAATATGTTCTTTTTTAAAAGGATTTTTTTCGCGTACATCAATAATTTGTGCTTTTCGCTTCCCCTTTTCAAATTCTTCATTAGTTAATGCACCACCGACTCTCTTTGATTGGATCCATGTCCAAAGCCAACTCAAAGTAAAAGCCAAAATAATGATGATTAAGATAATGTTGATAATCAAAAAAATATTCATTAATTACTTACCCCTATATAAGAATTTCTATAGTACTATGATAGTCCATTACTATCTTTTGCGCTAGTTTCCTTTTCTTCTTCAATTTCATGTTCGTGACTTAAAATCAACTTTGCGTTCATGTATTCTTTCTTAGAAACTACACCTGCATGATATAAATTATCAAGTTCAATCCCCATCAGTTCTATGTCCCACTTACGTTTGCCAACATAAACAATAATATTGAATTTTTTTAATAGCTTTTGAACATCATGTAAATTTTTCATTATTAATTATTAATCACTATTCCCTGATGTAAACAGAAGACAACATAAATAATTGCTACTACCGCTGCAATAACTCGTAATTTATGATGATATTGTCTCAAATGGGCACTACCAAAAATTATTCCTAAAAGAAAACCAGATATTAATCCACCAAGGTGACCCAAGATATCAATATGACTTGCAAATAAATCAAGCGCTAAGTTAATGATAGCCAATGCTAAAGCTTGTCTTCCCAAATAATTAATTGCGGGAATTGCCCGATTAGCTAAATAAAGAGCAATTACTACACCAAAAAGTCCAAACAAAGCTGTAGAAGCACCAGCACTAACTACAGAATCGCTTCCATATGCGTAACTTAACAGATTTCCACCAATCCCTGATAATAAATAAACTGTTAAGAATCGCCAGTGACCTAAAAGTGGTTCCATAAATTGACCCATATAATAAATCATTACTGCATTAGATGCAATATGTAACCAGCCGATATGTAAAAATTGAGCTGTAAACAAACGCCACCATTGATGTTCAACAGTAACAAGTTGATTATTCATTGCCCCAAGGCGAACTAGGGTATTAATATTAGTCGAGCCACCCATTATTGTTTCAATTATAAAGACAACAAAGAGTACTATTAAAATCGCATTTGTAACGAAAGTGTTAGAAAATCGATTAGTATTCAACTTTTGCATTGTCCATCATCCCCTTTATTTAATTAAAATAAGATTTTTCAACGGGACATCATGATCTTCAATTTTCCATTCTGTTTGGTCAAAAGCCTGGATGGAATTAACCAAGCTAAGAGTTTGAGTAGGATATTTCTTTAAAAAACGATCATAATACCCACCACCAAAACCAAGTCGACTATTTTTATCTAAGCCATAAGCTAGCCCTGGTACGATTATTAAATCTAAATCATTTTTTACCTCAGCTTTTGGATCGTGATTTTCTAAAACCCCAAACTTAGTTTTTTCTAAGGAAGTATTTTTATTATAAAGTGTAAATTCCATGTTTCTTTTTGGTAAACAACGTGGAATATATACTTTCTTTTTCATCTTCCATAAAGCAGCAATAATAGGGGCTGTATCCACTTCTAGAGCCATTGAAATAGAAATACCAACATTATCTGCTTGATGTAATAGTCGGCTTTTAAGTAGCTTTTCTTTTAAGATTCTATCTTCTAATTGTTTTTGCTGATTTTTTTCAAATTCAGTCAGTTTTTTTATTTGTAAATTTCGTAAGTCTTTTTTATTAATTAAATTCATTAAATAAAATATTATTAGATACAAAAAAACAACAGGAATTGCCTGTTGCTTTGATTACTTAGTTTCGCGGTGAAGTGTTACCTTTCTTTCAACTGGGCAATACTTCTTTAAAGCTAAACGTTCCGGATGCTTACGCTTGTTCTTTTCAGATAAGTAACTTCTATCGCCACATTCGGTGCATTCAAGGATAATATGTTCTGCCATGTTTTCCACCACCTACTTATTTAGTTAACTGTTAAACTATACCATGTTTTCCACACTTTTACCAGTACTTTTCTATTTATTAAGTTTGAAGTAGTCTTCAACCATTGCCTTTGCCACTTGCAAAGTATATGAACCTTCTTTATCTGGGTCAAGTCCTGGGAAGACCACAGCTACAGCGATTTCAGGATCTTTTGATGGAGCATAACCAACAAAAGTAGCGTTAATAACTTCTGGCGCATGTGGATTACCTGGATTATCTTCATCATAGTAAAAAGTCTGAGCAGTACCAGTTTTACCAGAAATCGAAGGCTTAACATTCTTTAATGAATGGGCTGTTCCCCATGAATTAGTACCATGAACAACACGATACATCCCTTGATGAATAACATCAAGTTGATCCTGCGTCCAAGGAATACGCATCTGAACCTGTGGCTTAGTGTTATGAAGAATTGATACTTTATTACCTTGTGAATTAGTTTCACCAACTGATTGAACTAAATATGGACGCATACGATAACCACCATTAGCAATAGTTGAAATATATTGTACTAATTGAATTGGCGTATAAGCATCATAGTTTCCATAAGACAAGTCAAGAACAGAACCAGTAAGCAATTGACCAGCTGAGTTATATGAACGACCTTGAATTCCTGAAACTTCTCCAGGAAGGTCTACACCTGTTTTTTGACCCAAACCAAACATTGCAAAATTACGTCTCAATTTAGTAAATGCATCTGAAGGCATTGAGATAAAACTATGTGGCGTATATTTAGCATTTACCCATCTTAAAGCCAATTGCATCATGTAAATGTTACTTGATACTTCAAGGGCTGTTGGAGCGTCAAGACTACCAAATGTACCAACTGGGTAAACAGATTTCTTAATTGGAGAACCTGGTAAGTAAATTGGCGTATCGGGCATCACGTTATTAGTTGGTGTAATAACACCATTCATTAATCCACCCGCAACAGTTGCACCTTTGATTGCAGACCCCATAACAAAGGATTTATTAATTACACCTAACGCATCATCAGTATCTTTATTAGTCTTTGCATTGTGATCAATACCTGCAATCGCTAAAAGTGCTCCAGTCTTTGGATTCATCGCTACTGCATAGGCACCATTAGAATACTGCGTAGCCCCTGCAGCTTTAGCAGCCGCGTATTGCTTCTTCAGTGCATCTTCTACTTGTTGTTGATATTTAGCATTCATTGTCAAAATCAAACTGGCACCACTTTGACCTTTATAGACAGTCTTAGTTTGTTCAACACCATCTCTGGACTTAGTAACTACCTGCGACTTAGACTTAGTTCCCTTCAGAAGCGGTTCATACTTTTCTTCTAAGTAACTTGTACCTACACGGTCATTTCGTGAGTAACCTTGTGTTAAGTAGTACTGCAAGTTATCACTTGGCAAACCAGCTTTTTCTGAAGAAACGGAACCAATGATACTTTTAATGGATTTTCCATTTGGATAACTTCTTGACCAGTCAGTTCCAATACCTACACCTGGTAATTCAGATAAATGCTCTCCAACTAATGCCATTTCTCGATCAGTTAGATCTTTATTCTTAATATAGATAGTGGATAAGGTGTATGCTCCAGAAATCTTATTGAAAATTAAAGCAGCTGTTTTTTGACGTTTAGTAAAATGGATATCTTGCTTTTCAACACGCTTTAAGACATTATTATAGATTTGACTTGAACTTAAAGCATCCCCATTACTATCATAACGCTCAGATCGAGGCAGCTTAGCTGTTTCCTTTTCTGATATTTTACTGTTAGCTAAATAATAATCATAGAGCTGTCTTTGGGTAGGTTCTTCATCAAGTGTTATATATTGACTTAAGCGATTAGAAATTTTATATATTTGACTAGACGTAATGCTAGAATTTTTGGTATAAGTAATTGCGTTATTAGCTTTATTACCTACCAAAACTTTACCGCTGCTATCATACATCACACCACGTGGTACATTATTTGATACAATCTTTTGGTCGGTTTGCTGTACCTCTGCTTGAAAACGTCCACCGTAGAAAAGCTGTAAGTAGGCCAATTGACCAATTAATAATAAAAATAAAACTAAAATGACGCCCAAAATAATTTTCATTCTTAGGGGCGTCGAAGTGGAATTTCTATTCGAACCTTTACTCTGTTTTAAATAATTCAAAATTCTAACCTCACTAAACTAGAATTGATTTTAGCAAAAAATGCATCTAAATTCTATTTTTCTCCCAGTGAAAATCGCAATAATTATATATTCTTAAGAAGTAGGGTATTTATCAATGATTATCAACAAAGTTAAAACATATTTTAAAAATAAATATCTATATTGGCTTTCTTTTTTACTGCCTACTTGTATCTTTGCAAGCTATTTTCTATATCGAGGCCAAGAAATTTTAACCGTTGATTTAGGGCAACAATATATTGACTTTCTTTCTTTTTATAAAAATAATCTACTCTCTAATCCTTTAAACTTTATTTTTACATTCAGTAATGGTCTAGGGAGTTCGTTTATTGGAACTAGTGCCTATTATTTAAATAGTCCCTTTAATCTTCTACTATTACTTTTTTCAAATTCATCTTTACCAATAGCTATTCTTTTAATTATTAGTCTAAAAGTCGGCGCTATTGGTTTAAGTAGCTTTTTTTATTTTCAGAAATTCTTCAAGGGTGATAATAAAATTTTTGCTTTAGCCGCTAGTCTTGCTTTTGCACTGAGCGGTTTTGTTGTTAGCTATAATTTAAATCTCATGTGGCTTGACAGTTTAATTTTATTACCTGTTTTACTAGACGCAATTGATAAATCATTTGAACAAAAGAAACACTATTTTTATCTTATCATGATCACTTTTTTACTGTGGTTAACTAATTTTTATACCGGCGTCATGGTACTATTTTTTGGCTTACTATATTTTATTACTACCCTAATTAACCATTCTTTTTCAAGCCAAATTATTTTCCACTATTTTGCTAAGAGTATCCTAGGAACTACCCTCGCTGCATTTGCATTATTACCAGCTTTTTTTGAAATATTAAATGGAAAAATCAAGTCCGACACCACTATTTCACTAGGTTTTCAATTTGCACCCTATCAAGCACTGGATAAATTAGTAATTGGCGCATTTAATTTTACTGAGATGGAAAAGGGACTACCTAACATTTTTTTAACTAGTACTTTTACTATCTTGTGCCTCCTTTACTTCATCAACCACCATTTTTCTCTAAAAGAAAAATTCACATCAGCTATTTTACTATTATTTTTATTCTTCTCTTTTAGCTTTAACCCACTAGTTCTGTTATGGCACTTAGGTCAGTATCCGGTTTGGTATCCAGCACGCTTTAGCTTTATCTTTTCTTTCTATGCAATCTATCTTGGTGTTCAAGTGATTGCACATACACACAAATTTAATATTACTAGTAAAATAGTTGCCTTACTTTTAGTAATTAGCTTAAGTATCTTTCTTTTATTAAATATCCATCAAAAAGAATTTTTGAATCAAACTAATATTATTCTTACTATCCTTTTTCTTTTATGTAGTTTACTCATAATTTTATTTTTTAACTATAAGTGGATCCCAGTAATCTTTTTTGGAATAGTAGGACTAGAAGTAAGTATTAATCTGCTAGCAAGTTTAGATAATATCTCTTATCAAAAAAACTTTGATTATGCTAATTTCACTAGTAATGTTTCTCAAACTACAACCTATTTACATAAATATGACTCCGGCTTATATCGCACAGAAAAGACATTTACTCGTTCCGATGACGATCCATTCAGTAATAATTATTATGGGATTAGCAACTTTAATTCTATTTCTGATCGTGCAGCTATTAACTTAGTAGATTATCTTGGGCTAGAAAACAATGATAATTCTTTTACCAATAATTTCGCTACGCCCTTATCCGATAGTTTTTTAGGCATCAAATATAATATTGTCCCCATTAAGAATAGGCGTAATCTACCTGAAAAAGAACAAGTTGTATTTACGAGTGCTTTTTATCGACCAGATTTAGTTACAAATACAGTCGTTAAAAGTTTTAAACAATTACAAATTAGAAAAAATTCATCTGCTTTACCACTTATTTTTATTTCAGATACCCATCAGAAAATCACCTTCTATAATAATATGCCTGCTACAAATCAAAATAATCTCTTTAGCAGCATCGTCGGTCAAAAACTTAATCTTTTCAATAGTTTATATCTAACAAATCCAAGCAAACTAAAAAACACTAAGCGTAGCAAGAATATCAATGAATATAAAAAGATTGATAAAAATAAAACTGCTACAATAACCTTTAATATTTCCTCATTTGAAAAGGGAGCTTATTATCTCGAGCTTCCCTCAAACTTAACTACTAATGTCACTTCTATTATTGTTAATAATCACCAACTTAACAATGATGATTTAGGTATTTCAAGTAAATTACTAAATATTGGATATTATTCGAAAAATACTCCTATTAAAATTGTTTTCAATCTAAACACTGAAAATATCAATTTAAATGGTATTAGAGTTCTTCAATTTAGAGAAGATGAATTTAACAAAATTATCCGCAAATTCAATCAAAAACAGCCCGTAACTCATCAAACAAGTCCTATTTCTTTAAAACTTAATTACACTGCACAAAAAAATGAAACTTTAAATTCTACCATTCCTTATTCAAAAAATTGGCTAATTTTTGACAATGGTAAACTTTTGCAAACCCAAAAATTTGCCCAAACATTTTTAAGTGCACCTATAAAAAAAGGGACCCATCACCTTACTTTAATTTATGTACCAATTGCTTTCTTAATTGGTCTTATAATTTCGATTATTTCAACCATAATTTTATTTATTTTTAAACCAAAAAGGGATTAACTTACCAGCTTTTACGTAAGTTAATCCCTTTTTTAGATAAATTATTTAAA
>CANPPJ010000009.1:0-36491 GCA_947575965.1 uncultured Lactobacillus sp.
TGGTTTTAAATCAAACAGTTTAATAATATGTCCTAATTTTTGGGTTCATATCATTTTTAAGTCGAGTACTCTACCTTTTTTGAAAAATATTATACGTAAAAATTTTTAATTAAATCAAAATTCCATTACAATGATCAACTTCATGTTGAATTACCTCAGCAGTAAAATCAGAGAAAGTTTGCTGCCGAGTTTCTAAATTCTCATTTTGATATTTAACTGTGATGTTCTTGTATCTTTCGGTTGGACGTTCTCCAGTTAAAGAAAGACAGCCCTCATAAGCTAAATATTTATCATCTTGGGCCACAATAATTGGGTTAAGCATCACAATTGGGAGTGGTCCAACAAATAAAGCAATAATTCGTTTTTGAACACCAATCATATTTGCGGCGAGGCCAGCCGCTTTATCCTTATTAGCCAGTAAAGTGTCTTTTAAATCAGTGGCTGCTCCTAAATCTTGTTTAGTTGCTGGTAGAGACTTAAATTTTAAAGAAAGTTCATCATGAATAATAGGTTTGACTGCCATAAAAATAATTCTCCATTGTTATTTTTATCCTAATTATCGCATATTACTCACGTAAAATTTAAGTTTAATTGTTTTTTCTTTCTTTAATTGCAAGACGAATCGAATTTATTATCCGGGCAATAATGATCACTATCCCTACAAATAATGAAAGATAGCCTAATGGAATTAAGAAGAAGTTTTCGTGTAAAAAACCATTACTATCAATATAAGACACAGAGGCACCGCTGATTAAGAAGAAAATAATTCCTAAAATAATGAATGCACTCCCGATGATAGTAGTGACCATATTAAATTTTGCTGCACGTGATCTTTTACCATCATTAATCAAAGTTTGCTCAATTTTATTCATCTTTTTATCTCCTAAAATTAATTCATCAAGGGAAACACCAAATGTTTCTGCAATCAAAATAATCATTTCAAAATCTGGAAGGTTACGATTATTTTCCCAGTTAGAAATTGCCTGTCTAGTTACATTTAATTTCTTGGCCATCTCTTCCTGAGTTAAGTTATTTTCTTTTCGAAGGCGTTTTATTTGTTCGTTAAAGTCCATTTTGTTTCACCTCGCAGTTTAATTTAATGAAAATTGAGTCAAAAAAACAAGCTAGTAATGCTTGCGTCTTAAGAGATAGCGTTACTAGCTTGAAAAAGGATTATTAATTAGCCCATATTAGTAATTAAGAAGAAGATGACAAAGATTACAAATAAAATGTACATCATTGGAGATACTTCTTTATAGCGCTTAGAAGCAATCATAGTAATTGGATAAGCGATCATTCCTAAGGCTAAACCATCGGAGATGGAGTAAGTTAAAGGCATACCAACTACTACTAGGAAAGATGGAAAGGCAATTTCGAAGTTATCCCAATGGATGTATTTAAGATTACCTGCCATCAGAACTCCGACTATGATTAAAGCAGGAGCCGTTACAGTGGTTGGGATTACTGCTAAAAGTGGACTGAAGATCATTGAGATTAAGAATAGAATACCAACGAAAATAGCAGTTAAACCAGTTCTACCACCCATTGCGATACCGGCACTTGATTCAACAGAGGTACCAAGTGGAGCGGTACCTAACACAGACCCTTCAACCATAGCTAGTGAGTCTGACAAGAAAGCTTTTCCAATCCGTGGAATCTTACCGTTTTTGTCAACCATTCCAGCTTGTTGTGTCATACCAATTAAGGTACCAGCAGTATCAAAGAATGTAACAAGTAAGAATGTTAAAACAACCATAAATAGTTGTGGTGTATTGATATCTTTTAAATGAAAAACTGCTTGACCAAAGGTTGGAGCAATACTTGGAGCACCTGAAACAATACCATGTGGCATTGGAATTTGACCAATAATCATTCCGAAAATAGCAGTTACAATCATTCCGATGAAAATTGAGCCTGGTACTTTAGCTGCCATTAAGATGACAGTTAAGATTAAACCAAATAATGTGATCCAAACGGCTGGATTGTTAAATGAACCAAGACCAACAAGAGATGATTTATTGTCGACGATCAATTTACCATTTTGCAATCCAATAAAAGCAATGAACAAGCCAATACCAGCAGAAATTGCATATTTTAAATCTTGAGGAATTGCATCAACAACTTTTTCACGAAGTTTTAAAACGGTAATCAAAATGAATAAAATTGAAGCTACTAACACACTAGCTAGGGCAGTTTGCCAATTGATATGCATTCCGATGACAACGTTATATGAGAAAAAGGCTGCACTACCAAGTGTCGGTGCTAAGGCAATAGGATAATTCGCAATAAATCCCATCAAGAAACAACCAATTGCGGTTGCAATAGCAGTAACAGTAAAGGCAGCTCCTTTATTAATGCCAGCTGCACTTAAAATATTAGGGTTAACAAAAAGGATGTATGACAATGAAACAAACGTGGTTAAGGCTGCAATCAATTCACGTTTGACATTAGTATGAGCATCCTCTAAATGAAAGATTTTGTCTAAAAATTGCATCATTTCTCCAACATAAAATAAAAATGAAAAAAGGACACAGTTTACCCAAGAGCCACGGGTAAAAGATGTCCTTTAAAGCAATTTATGACGTCTGATACCTATAGTCCTGAATTTATGGCTCAGGGTAGATACTGTCGACCTTATTTCGACGATATATAGATAACTTGATTGTTAAGTATTCTAGCAGAAATTCACTAGATAGGCAAATGTGCTATAGAATTTCCTAGGAAATAAAAAACCAATCAGCTACCAGAGCTGATTGGTTTACCTGCGTATACTATTTAACATTCAGAACAACGAAGTAAATAACAAAAATAAAGAACAGGATCCACATCATTGGCGTAATTTCTTTAAATCTCTTAGCAGCTAGCATAGATACTGGGTAAATGATTAGTCCCCAGCCAAGGCCATCTGAAATGGAATAGGTAAGTGGCATACCAAGAGCAATTAAGAAACATGGAATTGCGATTTCAAGATCAGTCCAGTGAACGTGCGCCAAGTTTTCAGCCATTAATACTCCAACGATTATCAAAGCAGGAGCAGTTACTTGAGTAGTGAAGACACTCAAGATTGGACTAAAAATAGTAGAAATCAAGAAGAAAATACCAACCCAAACAGCGGTTAAACCAGTTCTACCACCGACTGCAATACCAGCACTTGATTCAACAAAGGCACCAACTGGGGAAGTACCAAGAACAGATCCTACTAACATACCGGATGAGTCAGCGGCTAAAGCTTCACCAGCACGTGGCATTTTGTTATCTTTCATAAGGCCAGCTTGTTGAACAAGACCGATTAAAGTACCAGTAGTATCAAAGAAAGTGACTAGTAAAAATGTAAAGACGACAATCCACATTTGAACTGTATTGATATCACTAATATGAAAAATAGCCTGGCCAAAAATTGGTGAAAGACTTGGAATGCCTGAAATAAATGCTTTTGGCATTGGAATTTGACCAATTATAATACCGAAAATAGCCGCAACAATCATTCCGATAAAGATTGCACCTGGAACCTTGGCAATCATTAAGAAAATAGTTACCACTAAACCAAAGATTGTAATCCAAACAAGTGGATTGTTTAAAGAACCAACAGTAACTAGAGTTGAATCACTTTTACTAATTAATTTACCACCTTGAAGACCAATGAAGGCAATAAATAAACCAATACCAGCAGAAATAGCATATTTGATATCACTAGGAATGGCGTCAATAATCATCTCACGTACTTTAAATACAGTTAGTAAAATGAAAAGAATTGAAGCAACGAAAACGGCAGCTAAAGCAGTCTGCCATTTTACATGCATTCCTAAGCAGACTGTATAAGTAAAGAATGCATTCAGTCCTAAAGTTGGTGCAGAAGCAATAGGATAATTGGCAATTACTCCCATTACAATACAAGTGAAAGCGGCAGATAAGGCAGTAGCCGTAAATAGCGCTCCTTTGTTCATGCCACTTGCTCCTAAAACAGCTGGGTTAACAAAAAGGATATAAGACATACTTACAAAAGTAGTTAATCCAGCTAAAAACTCAGTTTTAAATGAAGTATGGTTTTCATTTAAATGGAAAAATTTACCAATTGAATTCATGTAGTCCTCCAGGAATGGTAATGTTCGGATTTTAAAGGAAAATATAATTTTAAATGATTAATTTATGTGTTTGATCATTTAAAAGCGAATCTTCAACTAAAATTATATCTAAAATATTAACTATTTCAAGAATAAAAACTATAATTATTCGAATAAATCATAAAAATAGAAAATAATAGGAGTAAAAATAAGAAAATTGTTTTAAAAGCCGAACAATATTTCCAAGGAAATAGAATATTTTATAATTTAGAAGTTGACCTTAACCTTACGTTAATTGGTATCTTAAATCTGGGAGGTGAAAGTAATGTCAGAGAGATATACCATCGGAGAAGCAGCAAAGAAATTACAAATAAGTACGCGTACTTTGCGATACTATGATGAAAAAGATTTAGTGAGGCCCGCTTATATCAAAGAGAACGGCTATCGTTTTTATAGCGAAGAGCAAATTAGGCAAATTGAATTAATTCTTTTTATAAAAGAATTGGGATTTTCATTGAAGCAAATAAAAATGCTCATTCAAGATGAGAATGGGAGTCAATCACTTGAGTTATTGCTTAAAGAACAATATCAAGAGAATCAGAGGAAAATTAATGAGATAAGTAAAAAGCAAGATAAAATAGAACACTTGCAAAAAATAAAGTTGTCGCATGCTGTGTTAACCAATTATTCTGGCATTACAAATATTATGAGAAAAGAAAATAGAATTTCAGCTTTAAGACGAAAACTATGTTGTTTTAGTATTCTATTAGTAGTATTTGAATTGATGGCAATTAGTATTCTGTATGCTTTTAAGCTGCAGCCGGGTGTGGTAGTGATAGGAACGACTCTAATTGGAGCAATTGCTCTTTCTAAGTATTACTACGATAACGTTGAATACGTTTGTCCTAATTGCGGAGATGTATTTATTCCGTCATTTCTGGCATTTAATTTAGCTCCGCATACGCCTAAGTTTAGAAAATTAACTTGTCCGAAGTGCGGTAAAAGATCCTATTGTTTGGAAATTAGTAGAGAGTAAAAACAATATTTAAAATTACCAGAAAAATTTTTTGATTAACCAAAAAAGCCCGTGCATCAGCACGAGCTTTTTCTTTAGTCCAGTCTATTTAAAATTCAATACCCATAAGAAGATGATAAATACTACAAACAGTACCCACATCATTGGGCTAACTTCTTTACCACGCTTTGCAGAAACCATACAAATTGGGTAAGTAATCATTCCTAATGCCAAACCATCGGAAATTGAGTAAGTAAGAGGCATACCAAGTAAGATTAAAAATGCAGGTACGGCAATTTCTAACTTGTTCCAGTGAATATGTGCGGTATTTTGTGCCATTAAAACTCCGACGATAATTAACGCAGGAGCAGTTACTTGAGTAGTGAAGACACCAAGTAGTGGACTAAAAATCATTGAGATCAAGAAGAAAATGGCTACAAAAACAGCAGTTAAACCAGAACGACCGCCAACAGCAATACCAGCACTTGATTCGACAAAGGCACCAACTGGTGAAGTACCGAAGATTGAACCAAACATCATAGCAGTTGAGTCAGCAGCTAATGCTTTACCGACACGTGGCATTTTATTATTTTTCATAAAGCCAGCTTGTTGAGCAAGACCGATTAAAGTACCAGCAGTATCAAAGAATGTAACAAGTAAGAAAGTTAAAACAACAACCCACATCTGCAAAGAGTTAATATCTTTAACATGGAAAATTGCTTGGCCAAAAGTTGGAGCTAAGCTTGGGGCTAAAGAGATGAACTTATGCGGAACAGCAATTTGACCGGTACAAATTCCAAAGATTGATGCGGCAATCATTCCAATAAAAATAGCACCTGGAACGCCTAAGATCATCAAGATTACTGTAACAATTAGACCAAAAATAGTAATCCAAACGAGTGGATTATGAAGTGAGCCTAAACCAACTAAAGTTGATTTGTTAGCAACGATTAAGCCACCGTTTTGTAATCCAAGAAAGGCGATAAATAAACCAATACCGGAAGAAATGGCAAATTTTAAGTCTGAAGGAATTGAATCAATAATCTTTTCTCTTAGTTTAAATAAAGTAATTAAAATAAAGATAATTGATGCAACAAAAACACTAGCTAAAGCAGTTTCCCAGGATACTTTCATACCAATACATACAGTGTAAGCAAAGAAGGCGTTAATACCTAAGGCAGGTGCTTCACCGATCGGGTAGTTGGCAACGATTCCCATGATTGCTGTACCAAGAGCAGCGGCTAAAGCAGTAGCGGTAAATACACCCCCAGTATTCATTCCACTAGCGCCAAGAACGCTCGGATTAACAAAGAGAATGTATGACATACTAATAAAAGTAGTTAATCCAGCAATAAATTCAGTTCTAACATTAGTTCCTAACTTTTCTAAATGAAAGTAGTTTTTTATAAAATTCATTTTGTCCTCCAGACATAATGTTCGTTTTTAAGCTTTAAATAAGCAACTTTTATAGTGTAGCATTCCCATAAATAAATGTAAACGCGAATTTTACCGATAAAAGGTTGAAAAAACTTTCTGAAAGTAAATCTTATAAGAGATAGTGAATTATTTCGTAAGCGCTTTTGCTTACTCCGCTAATAAAATAGTTTTAAAATGAAGGTGCAAGAAAACATTTGTTATAAAATTTGGAGGAATGTACGATGACAACTTATTATAAGGGCTTTCCACAAAGTACAAGAGAAGAAAAGTTACATATGGTTAACTTGGATGAACTAGAAAATGAAGCAAAGTATGTAATGCCAGAAGCAGCTTATTACTATGTAGCTAGTGGAGCTGAAAATGAATGGACGTGGCGAAATAATACTCAAGCATTTAATCATTTTCAAATAGTTCCTCGAGCTTTGACTGGAATGCAAGACCCTGAACTTAATACTGAGTTTTTAGGGATGAAGTTAAAGACGCCGGTTATGATTTGTCCAATTGCATGCCACGGTATTGCAAACGCCGAAGCAGAAATTGATACGGCAAAAGGCGCAAAAGCTGCTGGGGCCTTATTTGGGATGAGTACTTATGCAAATAAGAGTGTACAAGAAGTACAAAACGCAGTAGGGGATTCTCCTAGATTTATGCAACTATATTTAAGCAAAAACTGGGACTTTAATAAGATGGTAATTGAAGAATCAGTTAAAGCTGGTTTTAGGGGATTTTTCCTAACAGTAGATGCTTTAGTTAGTGGCTATCGTGAAGCTAACTTACGAACTAACTTTACTTATCCGGTGCCGTTGGCTTTCTTTAATGAATGGAATGGTGGAAAAGGTGAAGGCCAAAGCGTTGCACAAATGTATGCTTCATCGGCTCAAAATATTGGACCAGATGATATTCGTAAAATAAAGGAAATTGCTGATGTTCCTGTAATTGTTAAGGGAATTGAATGTGCTGAAGACGCTATGCTCGCTATTGGTGCTGGAGCAGATGGGATCGTGGTTTCTAACCATGGAGGACGCGAAGTAGATGGCGCTCCTGCTACGATTGACGTTTTACCTGAAATTGCTAAGGCAGTAAAAAGCTCAAATCATCGTGTTCCAATTATTCTTGATGGCGGCGTTCGTCGCGGCTCTCATGTCTTTAAAGCATTAGCATTAGGTGCAGACTTAGTCGGTATTGGCCGTCCATTCTTATATGGCTTAGCACTTGGTGGTGCACAAGGTGTTCAATCAGTTATTGAGCAATTGAATAAGGAATTATTGATTGATATGCAATTAACTGGCTGTAAGACAATTGAAGATGTTAAACATGCTAAGATTGATCATATTAATTACAGTGCTGACTGGGGCATTTCTTCGACTAGTAGAAGTGTGATGAAGCCATATCCTGTTACTAAAGAAAATCAATTAACAGGTGAAGCAGCTGATGCTGTAAGTGGTGCATCAAGACATTGATTTTTAGAGTAAGAAAAAACTGCGGTCCAATATGGATCGCAGTTTTACTTTATTTAACTAAATTAGGCTCCCAATCTTCTTCAAGTTTACCCATTTCCTTGAGTTTAGTTACAATTTGATCTAAGACTACTTGACGATCTTCTTCACTAGCCATGAAATCAAGTTTATCACCGTCAATAGTCATTTTTGGTGAATAGTCATACTTCTCATACCAAGGTTTGTAATAGCGAAGTAGACGCTTGTAATAGTCTTCTAGAGTAGGATCATAACTTAATTGTTCATAGTTACGACCGCGTTTTTGAATACGTTTGAGCATTGTATCATAAGATACATCAATATGAACAAGGAGATCGGGGTTCTTTTTAGGCATTCGATCTAGCTCACTCATCATATTGTGTAAAAGTTCATAATAAGTGTCTACTTCTTCTTTAGTAGCACGCCCAATATCTGCATTCATTTGGAAGAAAAGAGCATCTTCGTAGATCGAACGGTCAAGTACATTATTATCATCAGTTAAAGCTGATTTAATACTTTGAAAACGAGTATTTAAGAAATAAACCTGTAGCAAAAATGCATATTTTTTAGGATTTTCATAAAATAGTGGCAAAACAGGATTATCATCTACACTTTCATAAAAAGGTTTAGTACCCAAATACTTAGATAGAATACCTGTTAGACTGGATTTTCCGGCTCCAATGGGCCCGCTTAATACAATAACTGTCATCACGTTCCTTCTATTCGTTAACTAGTTCAAATTCCCTATATCAATAAGTTTTTGATCGATTGCGTTAATAACTTTCTTTCTTGCGTCTTCATTTGCAACAAAATCGTATTTGTCACCATCAATCATCATCTTAGGGGATGCATTATATTTCTCATACCATGGCTCGTAATATGATAAAAGACGAGCATAGTAATCTTTTAAACTTGGGTCAGTTGACAATTGTTCAAACTTACGACCACGTTTTTGAATACGGTGAAGCATGGTATCAAGAGAAACATGAATATAAATTAGAAGATCTGGTTTCTTACTTGGATTACCAGGTGCTTGTTCCATCATATTCTCAAGTAAATTATCATAAATCTTGAATTCTGTAGGATCAGCAATACCACTATCAACATTCATTTTGAAAAATAGGGCATCTTCATAAATGGAACGATCAGACACGCTGTTATGATCGCGAATAGCTTGGTTAATTTGAGCCAAACGGTGGTTTAGAAGATAAGTGTTTAAAAGAAAAGTATAATGAGCCATATCTTTATAATAAAGTGGCAAAATTGGATTGTTATCTACACCCTCATAAAAGGCTTGAGTGCCTAAATGTTCGGCAAGAAGACTGGTTAAACTGGATTTTCCGGCTCCAATGGGCCCGCTCAATACAATAACTGTCATCACGTTCTTTCTACAATATATAGTTTGCTTTAATAGTGTAATTCAATATCTGGTATGTAAGCAAGCTATTTTTAAAAAAAGAGTTAGGTGAAAAAGTCAAGAGTAGATCTGAAAAAATGTAGATTAAGAAGAAAAGAATGCTACTAATTTCATTCAATCAAATAAAAAACGAACTAATCTAAAAGATTAATTCGTTCAAGTAAACGGAATGATTAATGAGGATTAATTTCTATATTTTGGATCAAGTTTTGCGGCAGCAACTTCATCACAAATAACTGTTACATCTGGGTGATCTTGTAAGATAGATGCCGGCACTTCTTCAGTAACAGGGCCCTCAACTAAGGCTTTAACTGCATCTTGTTTTGATTCGCCAAATGCAAGTAAAACAATTTTCTTACTTTGCATAATGGATTTAATTCCCATACAAATGGCTTGACGAGGAACGTTATCTTCGTTATCAAAGAAACGTGAATTGGCCTTAATGGTACTCTCAGTTAATTGAACTTTATGAGTTAAACTACCAAATGGAGTACCTGGTTCGTTAAAGGCAATATGGCCGTTTCTACCGATGCCTAGGATTTGGATATCAATAGGATTTGCGGCAATAATGTCGTTATAACGATCAACTTCTTCATCGATATCCTTTGCCATTCCGTTTGGAATATAAGAATGCTTGAATGGCTTCTTATCAAATAAGTGCTTTTGCATGAAGTAGTGATAACTTTGATCATTATCTGGATTTAAGCCATAGTATTCATCTAAGTTAATACTGGTCATATCAGAGAAGTCTAAGTCGCTGTCGCACATATCGTCATATAGTGGAATTGGAGAAGAACCAGTTGCTAAACCTAAAACTTTGTCGCCATCTTCCATTCCCTTTTTAATAATTTCAAATGCCTTAGTGCCGCCTTCAATATTATCTTTAGTTACGATAATTTTCATAATATATACCTCCTCATTTATTGGTCTAGTCCATTATAAAATATAAAATTGGTCTAGTCAACTTAAACCGCTAACATTTTTAATTTTATTTTTTTCTGCGGTAAAATCTAGGTGAGGTGAGAAGAGATGGAGAAGAGTTTTCAGAAAAATAATCTATCAGGTTTAGGTATGGGAACTTGGGGAATCGGCGAAGACGCTTCAAAGAAAAAAGATGAGCTTGCTGCACTTCGCTATGGTTTAGATCATGGGATTAAAGTAATCGATACTGCGGAAATGTATGGTGAAGGGAGAAGTGAAAAACTAGTTGGCGAGGCAATTAGAGACTATGACCGAAGCAAAATCTTTTTAATCTCAAAATTTTATCCATATCATGCTTCTCCAGAATTAGAACGGCAAAGCTTAGAGAAGAGCTTAAAAAGGCTAGGAACCGATTATTTAGATTTATATTTACTCCACTGGCGCGGAGACAAGCGTTTATCTGAAACGGTTCGGGGCCTTAAAGAATTACAAAAAGAAGGATTAATTCGTCATTGGGGTGTGTCAAATTTTGATGTGACTGATTTAGAAGAACTATTTAGCGTTCCTGGCGGAAAAGATTGTTTTGCTAATGAAGATCTATACAATCTATCTGAGCGAGGGGTAGAGTACGACGTCTTACCTTGGCAAGAAAAGCACGGCGTTGGCTTTATTGGATATTCTCCATTTAATTCAGGTAAGGGTGATTCAATCAGAATTACTAATAATCTTAAGATTGTTGCTCGCGCTTACCATGTAACGCCGCATCAGGTAATGCTCGCTTGGACTTTGAGAAATGGTAATATGTTATCTATTCCAAAAGCAGGCAATGTTAAACACATGAAAGAAAATATTGCTGCTAAGGATATTAAATTGACCCCCGATGAAATAAAACTGATTGATAATGACTTTCCGCAGCCGACTGAAAAAAAGCCACTTGCAATGATATAAGGTGAAACGATGGGGAAATTATTCAGAAGCATCTCAAAAAGCTCTACCTGTATACAGGTAGAGCTTTTTACGTATTATAAATATCTCTTTACCTATATGCAGTATAGGCAAAGTAAGCTGCTTGAATAAGGGCTAAAACGGCAATTCCTAAGCGAATAACTTTAACGGGAATATGACGCATGATTCGAGGACCGAAATAACTCCCAATTAAGGCACCAATAGCCAATGGAATAGCGGAATCCCAATAAATTTTTGCAGTAAACATATAGATGATGAGGGCAACTAAGTTTGAAAGAGCACCAATAATGTTCTTCATCGCGTTAACAGTTAAAAAGTTATCCTCACTCATAGCATTCAAGATAACGAGCATCAAAACTCCACTTGCTGCTCCAAAATAACCTGCATAGATACCGGTAATCACTAGGCAAAGTAAAGATATAATCTGAAGAAGGCGGTTATTATCATCTTTTTCCAGATGAATTTCTCCACTGAATAAGATCATTAGACCAGAAAAAGCAATACAAAACGGAACAATTTTTTCAAATATTTTCCCGGGAAATTGTATTAAGAGCACACATCCTAAGGCTGATCCAACAATTGTAAAGATTGAATAGAAACTTACTTCTTTCCAATGCCCTTTTAATTCTTTTAGGGATGATGCAGTTGAACCAACTCCAGTCCAAATTAAAGCAGCATCATTGGTTGTATTAGCATATACGGGTGGAATGCCTACAGATAAAAGTATTGGATAAGTTGCTAAAGAAGCCATGCTAGCGATTGTTGATAGGAGACCTCCTAAGATACCACCCAAAATTAAATAAATGAATAAGAAAAAAGGACTCATAAATTCACCTCTCCTTGTAGATTTAAATATTACAATGGTAGGTATTATAAGCCCCTTACGTTTAGTTAGCAAGAGGAGATAAAGTTTTAAGTTTTAAATATATATTTTTGCTACACTAAATTACTAATATTTTTATTAAATGTAACAATATTTTATTTTTAACTAAAAATATAGATTAAAAATATTTAACTTATTAAGAGAAAATTATTGACACATATATTAAATAGATCTAGTATTTTAAGTATAGAAAGCGATTACATTTAATGTAGTAGACAACTTTTTATATATTTAAATGAAACATTTTTACATTTATATAAGGAGATTCATCATGTCAAAGGATAAGTATCAAATTCTAAGCGATGAAATCTACCAAGAAATTGGTGGCATAAGTAATGTTGAATCATTGATCCATTGTATGACAAGACTCAGAATTAAAATCAGAGATATGTCTAAAGTAAATATGGAGAAATTGAAAAAGATAAATGGTGTATTAGGAGTAGTTGAAGCTGATACACTGGAAATTGTTTTAGGACCAGGCGTTAATACTAAGGTTGCAACGATAATGAATAATGAGGCTGGTGTAAAGGAAGGAGAAACTTTTCCTGAAACAAGCTCATATCAATCTAATAAAAGCGAAGTTGAAAAGAAAGCTGCTGAAGTTCATGCAGCTCATAAAGCTTCTCTAAAAAAGACTTGGTGGCGTTCAGCTCTTCAACATATTTCGGCAATTTTTGTGCCATTAATACCTGCATTTGTAGGTGCTGGACTAATTTCTGGTGTTGCGGGAATTCTGAGAAACTTGTTAACTGCTAAAGTATTGCCGATGTCCTGGAATCTTGGCGTAACAGTATTAGCAATGATTTCTAGTGCCTTATTCGCATATTTGAATATTTATGTAGGTATTAATACAGCAAAAGAATTTGGGGCTACTCCAGGCTTAGGTGGTATCATTGGTGGTATTGTTTACTTACCTGGTATTGTTGCTCCAGTAACTATTCCTAATATTTTTGATGGAAAACCTTTAGCTGCTGGTCAAGGCGGTATCATCGGTGTTTTATTGGGAGTTTGGCTCTTATCTTATGTTGAAAAATTCTTCCATAAGCATATTGCTGACTCTGTAGACATTATTTTTACACCATTTTTGACAATACTAATAATGGGATTGTTTACAATTTTTGTAATTATGCCCTTGGCAGGATGGTTCTCTAATTCCCTTGTAGGTGGAATTAATTGGGTACTAAAAGTTGGTGGACCAATCTCAGGATTTATTTTAGGATTATTCTTCCTTCCTATGGTAATGCTAGGGTTACACCAAATTTTAACTCCTATCCATCTAGAAATGATTCAAAAACTTGGATTTACCCCACTTCTTCCTATCTTAGCTATGGCTGGAGGTGGCCAAGTAGGAGCTGCAATTGCTTTATGGGTAAAGTGTCGTAAAAATAAACAATTGGTCAATATGATTAAAGGTGCCTTACCAGTTGGTATCTTAGGTGTCGGAGAGCCATTAATCTATGGGGTTACGTTACCATTAGGACGTCCATTTATTACTGCTTGTGTTGGTGGTGGTATTGGTGGTGCTGTGGTTGCTGCTTTCGGTCAAGTTGGCTCAATAGCTATCGGACCATCAGGTGTAGCCTTGATCCCATTAATTGCTCATAACATGTGGTGGGCTTATGTATTAGGCTTATTAGCTTCTTATATTGGTGGTTTTATTGCTACTTACTTCTGGGGTGTTCCTAAAGAAGCAATGCTTCCTGCAGATGAGGCTGATGCTGAAGTTAAAGAACGAAGAGAAGCTGAGGAGCAAGCATATAATTTGAATATGCCTGCTTCAGATGAAAATGAGAGAAAAGACAGCGTTAAATTAACAACACAAGAAATTGTTGCTCCAGTAGATGGACAAATTGAAGAGCTAGATGAAGTTGAAGACCAAGTGTTTTCACAAAAAATGCTTGGAGAAGGATTTGCTATTATTCCAAAAGATGGGAAAATTGTTGCTCCTGTTGATGGGAAGGTAGTTAGTGTAATGTCTACAAAACATGCCGTAACTTTAAAATCTACTAAAGGAAATTTAGAGGTTTTATTACATATGGGCTTGGATACTGTAGAACTAAAAGGACGTCCTTTTGATATCAAAGTGAAAGAAAATGACATAGTAAAAGCTGGACAAACTATTGCACAAATGGATATTGGAAAAATAAAAGAAGCTGGAAAAGATCCAGTAGTAATTATGACTATTACTAACATGGATGATGTTGCTAATTGTAAGTTAATTGCTACCGGTGAAGTTAAGGCAGATACGCCTGTATTAAAGATAACTAGTAAGTGAGGATAAAAATGGATATTAAAGATTTAACGACAGAAAAACGAAATCCAAACTCTCTGCATATTGACAGTGCTACTCCTCTTGAAATAGTTAAAATAATAAACCAAGAAGATAAAAAAATTGCAGATGCTGTTGGAACTCAAGATAAAGAAATTGCGAAGGCTATTGAATATGCAGCAAAAAGATATAGAGAAGGCGGGAGATTAATTTATGTTGGAGCAGGAACTAGCGGAAGACTTGGGATATTAGATGCCGTTGAACTAGTTCCCACTTATAGAATTAATCCTGACAGAGCAATTGGATTAATTGCTGGCGGACAAAGCGCTATGTTCCGAGCTGTAGAAGGCGCCGAGGATGATCCAAAACTAGGAGAAAAAGACTTAAAGGATCTTGATTTAACCGAAAAAGATATTGTAATTGGACTTGCAGCTAGTGGCCGTACACCTTATGTAATAGGATGTTTGAAATATGCAAATCAGGTAAAAGCTCTTACTATTTCAATAGCATGTGTAGAAAAATCAGAAATTGGAAAATATGCTGATATAGCAATTGAAGCGGTAGTAGGGCCAGAAGTAATAACTGGCTCAACAAGAATGAAGGCTGGTACAGCTCAAAAAATGATTCTGAATATGATATCAACAGGCGTTATGATCAAACAGGGGAAGGTTTATGAAAACGTAATGGTAGATGTTATGCCAACAAATTCTAAGCTAGTAGATCGAGCATGTAGAATTATAGAAGTTGCGACAGGAGTTTCAGAGTCAGTAGCAAGCGATACATTAGAAAAAGCAGATATGAACGTTGCAGTTGCTATCACTATGTTGAAAACGGGTGTTGATAAAGAAAAAGCAATGGATATTTTGAAAGAATGTAACGGCAATATTAGTTCGGTAGTTAATAATTATTAAAGAAGGAGGTCAAAAAGTAATATGCTTTTTGGCCTTCTTTTGGAAAGAGTGAATAAATGTTAGGATTTTCTGTATATTTAAATAAAAAAATTGATGCTGATACTCGAGAATATATTAGGAAAATGAAGGATAGTGGCTTTGAAGGAATCTTTACGTCGATTCATATTCCCGAAGAAGATATAACTAGCTATAGACAAAATCTACAAGAATTAGGGAAAATAGCAAAAGAGCAGAATCTTCGTGTAATGGTTGATATTGATCAAAGTAGTTTGAAAAAATTGAAAGTATCAATGGATACAATTCCTAACTTGAAGAAAGCCGGTATAACTGGTTTGCGAATAGACGATAAATTGCCAATTAAAAAAATTGCTGAGCTGTCTAACTTAATAGAAATTGGGATAAATGCTAGTACTTTTAGCGAAGAAGAGTTAAAGGAATTGCTTTTGTTAAATGTAAAACGAGAAAATGTACAAGCATGGTTTAATTTTTATCCTTCTCCCGACACAGGAATTAGTCAGAAATTTTTAGAGCAACAAGTTCGTATGTTTAAAAAACATGGTTTTACTACTCAGGCATTTTTTGCAGGGGATGAAAATTTAAGAGGTCCTTTATACGAGGGACTGCCAACTCTTGAAAAGCAGCGGTATTATAGTCCATTAGCTAGTATTTTAGAATTACAAAATATGGGAGTAGATTTAGTTTATGTTGGGGATGGGGGAATTAGTAAAGATTCGTTAAAGCAAATAGATACTTATAAAAATAAAAAACAAATATTGCTCCATACAAAAAAGTACGAAAATGGAGATAAGGATTTATATGATTATGTATTAGGAAAACATAATCAGCGGCCTGATCCAGCTGAATATGTAGTAAGATGTGAAGATTCGCGCTTACATCCGATACCAGTAATTAAGAAAAATAATACTGGTAAAAGGTATATTGGAGATATTACAATCAATAATGATAAGTACCAACGGTATATGGGAGAAATTCAAATACTTAAGGTAAATTTACCAGCTAGTGAAAAAGTAAATGTAATAGGAAAAATTATAGAAAAAGATATCCCTTTAATTAATTTGATAAAGCCTAGCCAGGAATTTATCTTGCTTCGTATCATGAAGGAGTAAAAATGGCAGATATTTTAAATATCATTCATTCTAAGAAGGCTCAGATGCCAAAAAAAGAACAATTTTTAGCGGAATATATAAGTAGTAACATTAAAACAGTTATAAAGTCTTCTATTCAAAAATTATCTAAAGATACTGGTATTAGTACAGCAACGATTGTTCGATTCTGCCAAGAAATTGGGGTTGATGGATTTAGTGAATTAAAACTAGAACTTGCGGCACTTCAGTTACCAAGAGAATCTGCGGAATATGATGAAATAGATATTGGAGAAAATGTTTCATCAATAAAAGATAAAATGGCCACAAGGTTTAAATCCGTAATAGACATAACCAAAAGTGGAATCGATGAAAAAATAATTTCTAAACTAGTAAAAGAAATTAATCAGGCTTCACGGATTTTAGCATATGGTGTTGGAGCATCAGGACTAGTGGCTAATGATATATACCAGAAATTTCTTCGTTTAGGAAAAGCAATAACGTATACCACTGATTTTCACATTGCGGCAACACAAATTGGAAATTTTAGCCCTGATGATATTTTGATCTTAATCAGTAATCAAGGAATGACAACTGAAATTGGTGATCTTTTAGAAGTAGGAAAATCAGTCGGAATAAAAACTGTATTGTTAACTGCCCAGCCTAGGACTGCACTTGCTAAGAAGGCAGATATTGTGTTGCTTACACAAGATATTGGAGAACCAAAAATTAGATCTGGGGCTACTACATCAATGATAAGTCAACTCTTTGTGGTAGATGTTTTGGTTTTTGCTTATATTTCACGTTTTTCAGATAAGATTTTTAAAAACTTAAAACGTTCAAATAAAGCAACACTAATTCATAAAAATAATAAGAGAATCAAATAATATAAACATTCACAGCCAATATTTTGACAACTTATAGTACTAAAAAAGGAGGGGTAAATAACTACCTCTCCCTTTTTAGTACTATTAATCTTTATCAACTTTAATCTTACCATCAATGATTTTCTGTCTAGCTTTTTGAACTTTAATCCAGGTATGATAGGATAAGTTTCCTTGAACTAAAGAAATACCTTTATTTTTAAGACCATAGCTTAGATTTTTCCCACCTGGGAATTTTCCCTTAGCAGTTTGGGTAGCGATATCTTCAACAGCAAGATCGGCACTTTTGATAACTGAAGTAAGAGTGAAATTAGATGGTTGACCACCTTTTGCAAAATAATCTCCTAATTGGGTTTGATCTTCATCAGAACCAATAACCCATACTTTGTGTCCTACAGGTTGGGCTTGATTGATTTCTTGTGCGGCTTTGAATACACCTCGGCCACTTTTGCCCGCTGCTTGAAAAATGATGTCAGCTTTTTTACCGTACATTTCCTGGGCAATATCGTGTGCTTTATTAGTATCGGAAAAGTTTCCAACTGTCTGAGTTACTACTTTAATATGCTTGTGGAGTTTATGACTTGTTGTTCTTACTCCCTGAATAAAACCAGCTTTGAAGGAAGTCATTTCTTTACTATTTTGACCTAAGACTAAACCGACGATCTGACTTTTAGTTGTATAAGCAGCTGCTACACCGGCTAAATAGGCTCCTTCTTGATTTTTAAAGGAGACACCGGTTAAATTTTTTAATTTTGGAGTAGGGGCATCAATAACAACAAAGTTCTTTTTCGGATTATTTTTAGCCGCTTTAATAATATTTGGCTTAAGAGTATAGCCAACACTAATAATAGTGGAGAAGTTTTTATCTAGAGCTTCATCAATAGTGGCCTGATAATCTTTCGGATCTTTAGGTACAAAATAATCGTAGCCTTTGTTTCCTTCTGGAAGATCATTTTTAGTACCATAATCTTTTAAGCCGTTCCAGACAGATTGATTTAAAGAATTATCTTTAATGCCGTTAATGTCGGATATCAGAGCGATATGATTGTCTGCATTTTTACTTGTTGTTTCCTCATGATTGGGTTTGCTACAAGCACTTGCTATTAAAAAGATGGCACTTGTGATCAATAATAGATTAAATTTTTTATTTAGTTTCATTTGAAAACCTCGATTAAAAATCTATTCTAATTTTAAACGAGAAAAAGACCATCCTACAAGTCAAAGTAGGGTGGTCTTTTAAAAATATTAAATTTATTTTTCAGCCTTTTTAGCTTCAGCTTCGTATTCACGAACAATATTGAAGTTAGAATCTTTAGAATCTACATAACCATAGTGTTGGTAAATGTTTTCGAGGATCTTCTTACCCTTCTTGGTCTTAGCAATATCCTTAAAGGCAGTAGCAAGTTTCTTTCTAAAGGACTTAGACATACCACTTCTAACAGCAACAGTATCGTTTGGAATGTATTTAGTAAAGTAAATTGGAACAACATCCTTCATTACAGCAGGTGCATCTTTAGCAGCAAGAGGACGAGCGTCAGAGAAGACAAAGGCAGCATCGGCATCACCGTTGTAAACTGATAAAACAGCTTGATCGTGTCCCTTAACTTGAACTAATTTACAATCTTTTGGTACATTTAAACCTTTTTTGTGAAGTTCTGCAATTGGAAGAACGTAGCCAGAAGTAGAAGTTGGATCTTGAACGGCAATTGTCTTACCCTTTAGATCTTTCCAAGATTTAATCTTAGAGCCTTTTTTAACTACGATCATTGAACGGTAGCTATCCATTAATTTGTGGTTTTGCTTACCGCTTGGTTCGTCATAGCCATAGCGTTGCGCTTGGAGCAAAACGTCAGCAACACCACGTTTGTGAGCTAAGACATAAGCATCAGGTGGTAAGAAACCAACATCCACTTTCTTTGATGCCATTGCTTCAACTAAAGCAGAGTTATCAGTTGAAACAGTCACATGAACAGGCATGTGCAATTGCTTTTCAAGCAAGCCTTGTAGTGGCTTAGCTTTAGCTTCAAGTTTAGAAGCTTGGACACTAGGAACAAACTGAACATTTAATTCCTTAGGAGTATAGCCCTCACTTGTTTTAGAAGCAGATTTATTATTTGAACATGCAGCAGTTGATGCAGCAAGTAAAACCATAGCAGCGCCGATTAAAAATTTTTTTATCTTCATTTTTTCCTCCAGAAACTATTTAATGAAGTTGACGACTTAAAGATAGCAGACTATAGATTCTAGTTCAAGAGCAAATGTGAATATTTTTAAACTATATCGTCTATAATGTACGTTATTAAACGTACTATATAAGTGATAAAGATTGATAAAATGCGTGTTTCAGCGCAGATTTATACAAAGAAATAAAAAGATATATTTTCATACTACAACATATTGTATCTAGATTTTCTTTTGATACAATAAATAGTGCTTTTAATTTTGTGTTACTGGAGGATTTTGATGAATTTATATAAAAAGATTGCTTTAGGTTTTGTTGCCAGTATGGCAGTAATTACTGCTGGATGTTCTAAAGATAAGAAAGATAATTCAGCAGCAAACATTCCAACTAAAATTACAAAGAAGACTACGGTAACTTTTTGGCATGGAATGAATGGTGGGCAACGAACAGAATTAGAGAAATTAACGGCGGAATTTGAAAAGAAAAATCCAAATATTGAAGTTAAGCTTGAAAACCAGGGATCTTATATTGATTTACAAGCTAAGGTAAATTCTACTTTGCAGTCACCAAATAATTTACCAACAATTACTCAGGCTTATCCAGGCTGGCTTTACAATGCTGCAAAAAGTAATATGCTGGTAGATCTTTCTCCATATATCAATAATCAGAAGCTAGGCTGGGGAAGTGCAGCTAAGTCTGGTATTAGAGATGAATTATTAGATGGGGCAAAAATTCAAGGAAAACAATATGGAATACCATTTAATAAATCTATTGAAGTCTTAACTTATAATAAGTCTATCTTTGAAAAATATGGTATTAAAAAAGTTCCTACAACTATGAAAGAATTAGCTCAAGTTTCAGAAACTATTTACAAGAAGAGTAACCATGAAGTTGTAGGTGCAGGATTTGATTCATTAGCAAATTACTATACTTTAGGTATGAAGAACGAGGGAATTAATTTTACTGATAAAATTGATTTCACGGGTAGCAAGTCACGAAAAGTCATTGATTACTATGCCCAAGGAATGAAGAAAGGATACTTCACAACTGCTGGATCAGCTCATTATTTATCTGGACCTTTTGCTAATGAAAAAGTTGCTATGTATATTGGAACTTCTGCTGGTGAAGGCTATGTTAAAAAAGCCGTTGGAGATAAATTCACTTATGATGTAGCGGCACGCCCTGGAAAATACACTATGCAGCAAGGAACAGATATCTATATGTTCAAAAAAGCCACAGGAATGCAAAAGAGCGCAGCATTTAAATACATGCAATTTTTAACTTCTAAGTCTGCTCAACTTGACTGGGCTAATGCAACTGGGTATATTCCAGTTAATAATGCTGTTGTAACGTCTAAAGAATATAAAGAAAATACCAAGACCAAGTTGCCTGCTAAGCTTGAAGGTGCAATGAAATATTTATACAGTGTTCCTGTAGCTAAAAATTCAAATGCAGCTTATAGTCAGTTAGATCCAATCATGGCTAAGATTCTGTATGCAGCTAAGAATGGTCAAAATGTTAATAATCAAATTAAAGCTGGTAAAGCAAAATTTGATGCAACATGGAAACAATAATTTAGTTGATTTTAAAATTAAAGAAGGTCGAAACTTCGATGGCGAAGTTTCGACCTTTTTTGTAATTATTTAATTCTAAGATTTAACATCAAACCGATAAAGAAACCTACGGCTTCTGTAACAAATAAAACTTGGGTATTTTGAACTACTTTAGGAAAGGATTTAGGCTTAGTTTGGATTTTCCAAAGAAAGCGCATATTTTTATAGATTGTTGGAATACAAATCAAGATTAAAGCGACGCTCCACGGAAGTACTCCAATCCAAATTGCCCAACCTGTTAAAAAGAATCCCAGTAAGTAGTTAAATACAAACAAGTAAAGACCACCCTTAATTCCAATATAAGAAACTAAAGTATGTCTTCCATTTGCGATATCTGCATCATGATCACACAGGTTGTTTCCTAGCATTAGTGTGAAATTGCAAATTTCTGGAATACCAGCAGCTAAGATAATAGGCCAAACAAAATTCCAGCTAAATGGTACATAGGGATAAACATTAATGTAGACCATAATTAGAAAAATTCCCAATCCCATTGCAAAACAAGCAGCTATTTCTCCAAAAGGTCCAGCAGAAATTGTATGTGAGCCTGTGGAATAGGAGATAGCAATTGCGTAACAAATAATTCCTAGAATCCAAATATATAGATTAGTTTGAAAACCAATCATAAAGGCGCAGACAGCTGAAATGATAAATAGGGTCCAAATAAGAACTAAAACATGTTTGGGGTTAAGATGGTACTTCCCAATCGGATTCTTTTTATGATCCCCAGTTTTAGCAGCTTTTTCACGTTTGTAATCCCAATAACCATCATTCACATTCATAAAAATTTGTAGAACAATTGTAGCAATACACATTTCAATTGTTGGAAAAATTCTAAATAATTGAAAATTATATTCAGCGTACATTATCCCTAATAGAACAGGAATTATAGAGTTAAATAAAGTACGTGGTTCAACTAACTCATAGTAACCTTGCTTTACTTCAGCAGACATAATAATCTTCTTTCTATTTTTAGATTAGTCCTTGATCCATTAAATAAAGCTGATGAAAATGCTCATTGTGCTCGAATAGTTCGTGAGGATTACCTTGCATGGTAACTTTTCCATCTTTAAAGAAGAGAACTTCGTTCATATATTTTACACCTTGCAAGTGATGAGTTACCCAAACTACTGTTTTTTCTTTTAAAACATCAAATACTAAATTTAATAGTTTTTGTTCTGTGATTGGATCTAAACCAACTGTCGGCTCATCTAAGAGGACAATTGGGGTATCTTGTAAAAGTACACGCGCAAGGGCTAAACGTTCCTTCTGACCGCCTGAAAAGCGAGCACCAGCTTCTGCAACTTCTGTATCTAATTTTTTAGGAAGCGAATTAATGAAGTCAGCTAGCTGGACTTTTTCTAAAATTTCCATCATTTGATCAGCAGTAGCATCAGGATTAGCCATTCTTAGATTTTTGTAAATAGTGGTATTAAACAAAAATGGTTCCTGGTTTAGAACTGAAAATAATTTAGAACGTTCTTTTTGCAGAGCTAAAACATTAACCTTATCCAAAGTGACGGTACCTTTATTAGGTTTCAAATCTCCTAAGATTAACTGTAAGATAGTACTTTTTCCAGCTCCAGATGGTCCAATTAGAGCAGCTTTTTGACCTCTTTTTAGGGTAAGAGAGAAATCTTGAATGATTGGATAATCCTCTCCAGGATAAATAAATGAGATATCAGTAGCCTTTAAAGTTCCCGCAAAAACAGGATCAACATATTCTTGTTGAGGTAAATGATTTTCAGGTACTGTTAATTCATTTAAATGCTTCACTGAATCGCTATATGTATGCCATTCTTCGCTACCTTGTCCAACAGGAATAAAGGCATCTGATAAAGGAAATAAAGCTAAAACAACAGCGCCAACGTAATTAGCAGCTTCTTGATTATAAGTAAGATTTTTATTAGTGAAATAAAGAATAGCGACAGCCATTAAACCAAAGATACATTCAAGAACAAAATCTCTTGCCCAATCAAATTTTCCAGATTTTTTTTCATGCTTACTTAGAGATTTCAAAGTAGTCTTGGTCTGATTGAAAAAGGCATCTCTTCGTCCAGAAATTTTCCAATCGCCAGCTCCTAACACTTGATCAGTAAACTCTGTATAAAGCTGTGCTTTTTCTGCCTTCTCTTTACCACGTACAGGAGCTTGTTTTAAGAGTGAAAAGAAAGGAACAAGAACAAGTTCCATAATCAATAGAGTCGCAATAATACCAGCTAAGGGCCAGGAGAATAAGCCAAGCAAAATTACAACAATAAAGCCTACGATGTAACTTAGAATTGCTGGAAAAATAGTTCTTAAATAAAGATTTTGCAAATGACCAATATCGTCAGTCAGAAGCGAAAGAATGCTTCCTGTTTGAAAAGTCGAACCAACGGCGGAAGTATTCTTTTCGGTAATATAAAAAAGTTGACGTCTCAAAGAACTAGTAACACGCAAAATCCAGTTGTGAGAAACTAAACGCTCTAAATATCTAAATAGCGGTCTTCCAATTCCGACGGCACGCATTAAGACAATAGGAACATAAATCATTAAGATGTTTTCTGGATGCGTTGCAGCTTTATCAATTGTATAACCAGCGTAAAACATTAAGGCGCCGCCACAGAAGAACATAACAACGCCAAGAAAAATTGCTAAAAGAAAGTTCCATTTATATTTTGCTAGATAGGGTTTAACCCAATGTTCATGTTTCCAAGAAAATTTTTTATTCATCATAATAGATCTTCTTTCAATGGTTGAGTGAGTTTCTTGAATAAGGTTCCATTTTTAGCTAAGTCGTTAGGAGTACCTTGTTCGACAATTTCTCCATTCTCAATGACCAGACACCAATCCATATCATTTAGCCAGTGCAAACGATGGGTAGTAAAGAAGACTAAATGATTTTCCATCAATTTTTTCATTGGTTCTTTTAACTCGTATTCAGTTTCAATATCAAGATGAGCGGTCGGTTCGTCGAAGAATAATATCTTTCGGTCTTTAGCTAAGAATGCACGAGCTAAGGCAATACGTTGCTTTTGGCCTCCAGAAATTCCGCGCCCATTTTCACCAATTCTAGTATTCAATCCGTCTTTTAAACTGGCAACAAAATTATTTAAATCAGTTGCTTTTAGAGCATCCTCAATTTCTTTTTGACTAGCAGTTGGATTATAAAAAGTTAGATTGTCTTTGATGCTGCTCGCAAACATAAAAGGATCTTGAGGAATATAAGTAATTTTATTTTGCCAATTTTTTTGATTAAGTTGGGAAAGATTTTGTCCACTAATAATAAAGTTATCTTCTTTTGGATGTGGAGTAAGAAATCCAGCTAAAATTCGCATTAATGTTGTTTTTCCAGCGCCTGTTGGTCCAATAATTCCGACTTTTTGAAAACCAGTAAGATTTAGGTTAATGTCATGCAGTTCATCAGCTGTATGAATATCACTCTTAGCAAGTGTCTCTTTTTTAACGACGCCGCTCATTTTGGCATTTTTGTTGATGCTAAAGTGATTCTGATCAATGTGACTATAGTTAAAGGAAACATGATTAGCAATAAAGGTGCTGTTTTTGTTCCACGTGAAACTAGGTAATTGATCTTCTTGAGGAGTAGTAGGAAAGGCAAGAATATCAAAAATTTGTCCTAGGGCGTTTTTACCATTTAAAGTTGCATGAAAATCATTACCAAAATCACGAATTGGTAAAAAGTATTCTGGTGATAAAATTAAAATCACTAATGAAGGATAAAGAAGAAGAGTGCCGTTAATTAATCCGATTCCAAGAAACATGGCAATCATTGCGATGGATAATGTGGTAAAGAAATCTAGCGTAAAGGTTGATAAGATTGCTACCCTTAAGACACCCATTGTCTTTTTACGGTAGTTTTCACTATTTTTATAAACAATATTTCCGTATTTTTTAGCAAGACCCAAAACTTTTAAGGTACTTAAACCTCGTAAAGCATCGACAAAGTGGTTTTGCAATTTAATATATCCAGCATATTGTTTACTAGCTTTACTTTGAGCAGCAGTTCCTAAAATAATCATGAATAGGATTAGTAAGGGGAAAACTAACAACAAAATCCACGCAGAAAGGGCATTTAAAGTAAAAATATAAATCAAAATAATCCAAGGAACAATTGCAAGTGCGATTAATTTTGGAAAAATTAGCGATAGATAATTAGAAATTTCATCCATCCCATCTAATAGCGTTGAGACTAAGTTTCCTGTTCCAATTCTTGAAACTAATGCAATCCCGCCATCGTAGGTTTTATTAAGCAATTCTTCTCGTAAAAGGGCAGTAATTTGATTTGCGTACCGGTTCATATACCATTTCTGAAACCAATTAATTCCCTGCCTTAATAAATAAAAAATCAAAAAAATTAGAACATCTTCTGCAATATAGGCAAAAGATTGGCGTTTCCAGGAGCCGACAATTGCTCGAGCAAGAAAAATACCTTGCCCTAAAATAGCAAATGCTTGCAAGAACATTAGTCCTGCAAGCATTGCGAGCATGATTTTGGCTTTTGGTAATTTGAAAAGTCGTTTATCAATCATTTTTATTCCTGTTCTAGATTAGGCGTTTTGATTTACTTTGATCCGGTGTCTAAATACTACGTATGACCAGATAATATAAGCTAAAGCAATTGGTAATAAAATAAGAGCAACTACTGTCATTACTTCGAGTGTTAACTTCGAGTTAGCAGCATTCTTAATTAAAAGTGAGTGTGCTGGATCAGTGGCAATTAAGACGCGAGGGAAGAGTCCGTTGAATAAAAGACCAACAACAGCTACTAAAGTTAGGCCGCTGGTTACAAAGGCTGTCCCTTGTTTGTTCTTAATTAAGGCAATGTCTGACCAAGCAGTTAGAGCAACAATAAGTAAAGTAATAATTGTTGAAGAAATTGGTCTTAGCTTAAAGAAATCAGTCTGGAAAAAGACCAACAAGGCAAAGACAATTTCTCCTAAATAAGCTACTAGATAAAGCTTTTCGTTTAAGTTAGCAGCACGTTTACTTAGCTCTGAATCATCAATTCTCAATCTTAAGAAATTAATTCCATGAATTAAACAAAGAAGAACTCCTGCAACACCTGCAACGACAGACAAAGGATTAACAATATTCCAAAAACTTAAACTCATATTTCCTTGAGCATCGATTGGAACCCCTTGAATTAAGCTACCAAACATCATTGTAAGGAAGAATGGTGCTAACAAACTCCCCCAAAACAAAGCACTGGTCCAGATTCTGAATCCATGCTCAGTTTCTGCATGAGCAGAAAATTCAAAGGATACTCCTCTAATAATTAGGGCAAATAAAGTAAAGAATAGTAAGATGTAATATCCACTAAACAAACTTGCATACCAGTCAGAAAATGAAGCAAACATGGCACCACCCGCTGTGATCAACCATACTTCGTTTCCATCCCAGTGTGGTCCAATCGTTTCCATCATTACATGTTTTTCTTGATCATTTTTTGCTAAAAACTGTGTTGCCATTCCTACACCATAGTCAAAACCTTCAGTAAAGTAGAAGATCATGAAAAGAAGGGCAATTAATAGGAACCAAAGCAATTGTAAAAAATCAATTCCATCGATCATTAGTATGCACCCCTTTCAAGTGCACCAGCTACACCCATATCAAGTTGACGTTTACAGTAATAGATCATTACTGCGCCAAGAGTTGAGAAGATTAGGAAGTACATAATATTTGTGAACCAGAGTTCACCAGTGGTTGTACTTGCAGAAATTGAATCTGCAATCGTGAATAGTCCATAAACAGTCCATGGGAAACGACCAAGTTCTGTAATGAACCAACCACAAGTATTAGCAATAAATGGAAGGAAGGTTGAAATACCTAAAATCCATAAGAACCAGCGCTTATTTTCAATTGTATTCTTCTTTGGACGAGTCCAAATTAAACCTAGAATTGCAAGTAAAGCAAATAAGGCACCGAAACCGGCCATAATTCTAAAGCTATAGAATAAGGTCTTAACTGGAACGTAATAACTCATATCTTTGCCAAACTTTTTATCGTATTTTGCATGCAATTCCTCATTGATTTGATTCATTCCTTTAATGGAACCACTAGTACTGTGATAAGTAAGAATGGTTAAAACATCAGGAATAGAAATTGCACCTTCATTTTTATGTTCTTTAGTATTTAAATTAGCAACTATATCCCATGGAGCGTGATCGCCTGTTGTTTCATAAACACCTTCAGTTGCAGCAAACTTCATTGGTTGTTCATGAATTTCAACTTGAGTTTGATAGTCACCAGCACCAATTTCAGCAATTGAGGCAAATAAAGCAACCCAAAGAGCGATACGCATGGACTTTTTATGGAAGTTAACATCACGTTTTCTAAGTAAGCCAAAAGCAGCCATCCCAATTACTACAAATGAAGCTGTAACAATAGCACCAATCACTACGTGTGGGAAACTAGCCCAAAGTTGTTCATTAGCAATTAAAGCCCAAAAACTAGCCATTTGTGCTTTACCATTTTTAATAACGTAGCCAACAGGATTTTGCATAAAAGCATTAGCAGTTAAAATCCAAATGGCACTCAGCATTGAGCCAATAAAGGAAATCCAAACTAAAGCACAGTGCAAAGCTGGCTTAAATTTGTTCCATGTAAACATCCATAAACCAATGAAAGTAGATTCCATAAAGAAAGCTAGCAAAGCTTCAATAGCCAATGGAGCACCAAAAATATCGCCCATAAAACGAGAGTAGTTTGACCAGTTCATTCCAAATTGGAATTCTTGGATAAGCCCGGTAACTACTCCAACAGCAAAGCTCAATAGATAAATTTTTCCCCAGAATTGAGCCATCTTTTTATATACTTCGTCCTTTTTAACGACGTAGAGTGTTTCCATAATTGATACAATGAACCCCATCCCGATAGAGAAGGGAACAAAGAAGAAGTGGAAGACTGTAGTCATTGCGAATTGGAAGCGGGCAAGATCTAACATTGTTACACCCGATAACATTTTCATTCACCTATTTCTATTTCCACATATATAACATCCGTTACCTTAAGCATATACTTTATTGATGCCGTTTTCAATAAGATATAAGAATAAGTTCATAACTTTTTTCTTAGGTAAGTGTAGAGCAAAAAAATAAGGATTTCAATGTTGAAATCCTTATAGATTTATTCACTTCTTAAAGCAATTGCGGCGTCCTTTTTAGCAGCCATTCGAGCTGGTATATGACCACCAAGCATTGTTAAAACAGTACTAATAATTACTAGAATTAAGGCTTGCATTGGGTCGAGCTGCGCAACGTTACTCATATTAGTAATTGCATATAATACTGCGTTGATTGGGAAAGTGCATAAGTAAGCAATCAAGATACCTAAAATACCGGAAAAGAGGCCGAGAATAAAAGTTTCAGCATCAAAGACACGTGTAATGTCGCGTTTTCTAGCACCTAAAGCCTTTAGCACACCAATTTCTTTTGTACGTTCTAAAACAGAAGTATAAGTTAAAATACCAATCATAATCATGGAAGTAACTAAAGAAATAGCGGCAAAAGCAACTAAAACGTCAGTAATTCCGGCAAGTAAACCACCAGTTAACTTAGTAACCGTACCTGACATATCAGTGTAAATAATCTGATCTTTTTTAGCCTTACCTTTATTATATTTGTCTAAGTAATCGAGAACTTTATCTTTAGACTTAAATGAATTTGGATAGATAAGAATACCGCTAGGAATGCTAGAGCCACCAAGAGATGCAATAAATTGCTCTTTTTGAGTTTGGTTCATTGGCTGATTAGTCATTACATTCGTAGTACTATTCTTTTGCGCCTTAACAATACTCGAATTTTCATTTTGCTTAATAATTTCTTGAGTTAAACCATCGCTGTAAGCAATTCCGTTATCTAGAAGGGCCATTTGACTATTATTTTTACTACGAATAACGGCACTTAATTTTAAGGTTAAGTTGCTAGAATCATACATTGATTTAGAAGCTTTTCGCGGGACAAAGTTTCCAGTAGGTAATTCTTGATAGTAATTGTTGTTACTAATTACCTTAAAAGTACGGCCTACAATTTTGTTTAGATCAATTTTTTGACCATCTTTAATTGAAATACCTAAATTCTTAAGTGCGTTAACATTAGCTTGATTTTTATTATTTAAAACAAGAACCACTTCATTATTTGACTTAGGCCAGGAACCAGCAAGTAGTTGGTAATTATCCTTTAGAAAAGTTCCTTGCTTTGAATCAAGCGTTTTAGGAAAGACACTTGTGTTAATCCCTACACTATTCATCCCTTGAAGTTGAGCACTAGCAATAGCAGAACCGGAGTTGTTAACATTAGAAAATTCTACGTGCTTAATTTTGCCGTTATCATTAGTTAAAAGATTAAGCTGGGTTCCTCTAATGAAGGAAATATTATTGGCATATGAAGGATTGATTTTCTTAACATAGTCGATATAAGACTGAGTAATCTTATTTTCGTGGGTGTTTTTCTCATTGTCTGGTTTTGCGGCAACAAGATATCCCTTATTTTTGACGTTTTTATCAGATTCAGTTCGGCTTGTAGCAGCATTCATGTCTGTTGCCGTTTGAGAAATAGAAATTGGAAATTTAGCGAGTGTTTTACTTTGCGTTTCATTAATTTGTTTTTGAAAACCATGTGACAAAGCTAAAACAATAGCAATTCCAATAATTCCGATACTTGAAGCAAAAGCAGTTAAAAAAGTTCTACCTTTCTTAGTCATAATGTTAGTAAAACTAAGTTTTAGGGCATTCCAGTAAGACATTTTTGTCTTTTTGAGTTTAAAGGTATCTTTTACTTCTTTTTTAGGCTCAAAGGCATTTGAATCACTAAGAATTTTTCCATCTTGGAAATGAACGATTCTACTTGCATATTCTTCAGCCAGTTCAGGATTATGTGTAACCATGATGACTAATTTATCATGGCTAAGCTCTTTGATTAGCTCCATAATGCTTTCACTGGTTTTGGTATCTAAAGCTCCTGTTGGCTCATCACATAGAAGAATATCTGGATCATTAGCTATTGCCCGGGCAATAGCTACTCGTTGCATTTGTCCTCCAGATAATTGATTAGGACGTTTCTTTAAATGATCGCCTAAACCAACACGCTTTAGCGCAGCAATTGCTTTTTCGTGGCGTTCATTGTTACTTACTCCTGAGAGCGTCATGCCAAGCTCTACATTTTCAATAATAGAAAGGTGAGAAATAAGATTATAACTTTGAAAAATAAAGCCGACAGAATTATTGCGGTAAGCATCCCAGTCAGTTTGAGAGAAATTTTTTGTCGACTTACCATTGATGATAATGTCTCCAGAATCGTAATGATCTAATCCACCAATTACATTTAAAAGAGTCGTCTTACCAGACCCACTAGGACCTAAGATAGCAACGAATTCACTGTTACGAAAATTAATCGTAACGTCATCTAATGCATGTGTGATGGTATCACCTACGTGATAGGTCTTTTTTAAGTGTAAGAGTTGTAGCATATCTTTTCCTTTCTAAGCAATTATATATTTGTGCCAGCCCAATACGGCAAATATTGCTTGGATTATAAATAAAATTGCAATTAAACCAATGATAACAAAATGGCGTTTCTTATGCATGATAAAGACGCCAGCAAATTCACGAATTGTAGCATTAGGTAAAAAGTAAAAACGTGTAGTTGCTCCAACACCATTGGCCTTTAAATGAGCCATTTTTGCATAAAGCCCAGCTCTAAAAAGATGATAGTTATTAGTGAAAAATTTAGCTTTAAAATTTGGATTGCCCCAATCACTAGTAGCTACTTTTTTAGAGTAGAGCATGTTTTGATAGGTATTAGTTGATTTATCTTCTAATAAAATTAAGTTAGGCTCGTAGCCATGTTTAACAGCGTAATCTTTCATTGCGGCTGCTTCAGACAGATCTTCATCTTTTCCTTGACCGCCTGACATGATTAGTTTTGGACGTTTATGACCTTTATCATATTGTTTATTAGAAAAAGCAATAGCTCGGTCAATTCGTGCACCTAGCAGGCGTGATACTTTCTTTCCCTCGATTAATCCTGCACCTAGAACAATTAGATAATCTTGTTTGTAGCGACGAGGGACGATTTGATACAAAACTAAATTGAGTAAGAAATTATACATTACAAATAGAAGATAAAATGCAATGAAAGTCGCTCCAGCAACTAGAGAATGAAGCCAATCAGGTAATCGATGAAAGATTCCTAGTCTATTTAGAGTCCATAATCCTACTAAAAATAAACCAATAATCAAAGTTAAAAGATTTGGTAAAGAATGACTTTCATATTTCCAAACAAAATACGCATTCCATAGAAAGAAAATCCAAGAAAAAGTTACTAAGAAAAAGATTCCAAATAGGATAGCCAAAGCAAGGAAAGAAAATGAGGTAGTTAGTAAAGGATTGTGTTGAGAAATAATTAAAATAGCAGACCATACTAAAAAGCTAATCCCAAAGGCTGTAAAAATGAGTCCATTGATTAAACGTCGTGGTTCAATTAACCATGAAAGTAAAAATAAACTAAAAAATATAAACATAATCAAGGAAGTAAGGGTTACTTGATTATGTACAATAAAATTAAAAATTTGATGCAAAGATTGCATGAGTTGTGATTGCATGATTAAATGTCCTTATGTCTTTTTAATAAATAATTATAATGAAAAGAAATAGATAATTTCAATTAGAGGAAGTGTTCGGATGAAGACTTTTTTACGCTTTTTAGGGAATTTAGCAACAGTAATTATTGCTTTTGTATTATATACACTTTTGCAATTAGGATATGCGCAAAAGAAGGTAAACTTGTTATTTGCAGTTATTTTAGCAGTTTTAACTGTTGCAGTAATTTATTGGATGTATTGGATTTACAAACGAGAATTAAAGCAAGAAAATGATTGGTTCTTTAATGCTAAACCTCACTGGGATGTAAAACGAATAATTATTTCAGTAGCAGCATTTTTTACACTCGTAATTTTCCAAATAGCCTATGTCAGATTATTTGGTGGTAACACAATTTCAAAAAATCAAGAAGAGCTAGATGCAATCAGAAAAATTGCTTCCCCAATGTTCAATGTTTTATTAGTGATAGTGGCACCAATCTGTGAGGAATTTATCTTTAGAGCGCTATTTTTCAACACATTTTTCCCAGTAGAAAATGTATTTAATAAATGGGTTGGAATTGTAGTAAGTGGTTTTATTTTTGCTTATGGACATGATCCGATGTTTAGTAAATTTATTTATTTATATTGGGTAATGGGAATGATCCTAGCTTGGACGTACGTCACTACAAAAGATGTAAGATATTCAATTTTGACTCATATGTTAAACAATATCCTGTCAATTTTATAGCAAAATAAAAAGAGCATTAATGCTCTTTTTTTCTTTGTCCTAATTGCTGTAAAACAATTTCAGCAATTTCGTTATTAGTCCACATCCATGCTATATGTCCTAAAGCCTCAGAAATATGTTCTTCCATTGGTTGGTTCTTTGGAGAAGGGACAGTTTTCATTAATGGCATAATTACTAGGTGAAAAGCGATCCAAACTCCTAAGCCAAATGGAACGCCCTGATCTATTGTTAACCACTTAACTTTCTTTTCAAGAAGAGCCGCATAGGCAGTAGCAAAAGAAATTGAAAAACCAAAGTGAACAAGATAACTAACCCAAGGTAGTTTTTCTCCTGAATAAGTATAAGTTGCATGAGTTAAGCGGGCTGGAACACCCATTTGCTCTAGTAATTTTTGTGGAGGGTTAGTCTTATTTCTTTCTGGTGTTCTTGGAGGAAGAATGTTTTCCCAGCCCAATTTAACTAATCCAGAAATAACACCAGCAGCAGTTCCAGCTACTAATACATTTTTCCAATTAAATTTTGACATTAAACTTCACGTCCTTTTAATTAGTTCTTTCATTTTTTATTGTAACAAATTCACTCTTTGGTAGAGGCTTTAAGGCTTGATGTTGCTTGCACGTTCTTAGCAGCCATTTTATTTAAGTAGGTCCAAATCTGTGGACGATATTTTCTTAATACAATGAGCAGTACTAAGTAAATAATAATGCACAAACTAATCCAAAGAGGATTTTTTGAGATGAAGGCGGCAAACACTGCTGCATTCAAGGGGTGAGCCATTAAGTTAAAGCTAGTGACTAAAACGATGCCTGCTGGAATAGCAGCTCCGTAGTGAGAAATCGCATTTGTGTAAATAGAACCTAACCAGCTTGAAGCATAAAGCCCTAAACTAAACCAAATAACTCCATTTGCAATGACTTTGAGAATATTACCGTTAGTAATAGCGACAATTGATTCAACCATGTAAGGGAGAGCAATTAAATCAACAACAGGCAAAGTTTTATTTCCCGGTAAAACAAAAGCAATGACTACCATGATTGGAATTAAAATAATTCCTGAAATAATTGTAGCTGGTTCTCCGTAACCGACACCATCATCAACTGCTAAAAACCAACGTTTACTATCTTGTATTAAGTCAATTCCTGATTTTGCATTTTTATTTTGTTTACGTTCTTGGTTAATTTGTCTAGCTAAAGGAATGAATGCTTTACTAAAGACTTTTGTAACTAAAGGGAAAATCGTCATGACAGCTGAAAGCTGAATAGAGAATTGAAAAATTTGTCCCCATGCTGCTACTGTGGCTAAATTTTTAATATTACCTAATATTCCAATTAAAAGCCCTAAGATGGCTCCTAAAGTCGTTGGTTCACCAAAAACACCAAATTTATTTTTAAATGCAGTTGGAGTCAAATTAGCTTTATTAAAACCAAGTAAATTCCAAAGTGGATCTAACAAAATGGCTGGAATAGTTTGAACAATATTTTGAAGTGCACAGACAGTGGTATTGTCAATCTTATAATACGTAGACCAACGATCTGCCTGAATTTCGGCCAGCAGTAATGTATAGAGAAGCATAAAAAAAGATAAGCCTAAAGAAATCCACCAATTATGTGTTACATAAAAAGCAAGAGTTCCCCAAATCATGAAACCAAAGTTGTTCCAAAGATTTGACGGCATAAAAACTTTTGTAATTCCAATAGCAAATAAAACAAATTCAGCCACTAGTCCGAATACAAAAAAAGTTAATCCAATTGGTGCGCTAAAACTCGCTAATGCTCCAGCTTGCCAACCGATATCAACGACTGGTAGCTTTATGCCAGTATTATTAACCATTTGACGGACTATTTTAGTAACTACTGGAGTAAATTCATTAATAATCCAAGAAAAACCAGTTAGACCTACACCAGCATAAAATGCACACATCATTGCTTTCTTTGGTTTTACCTTTAAAAACAAAGAAATGATAAAAATCATAATAGGGACAATGACACTTGCCCCAAAGGCATTAAAGAAATTATGGATGTTATTTAGCATTTGATTGCCTCTTTTCTCGTTCCATATTTTTAGTATAAAAAACAAGAAAAACAAAGTCTAATAATTAGGAAGATATTGCTTGGGAAATAAATAACAGAGTGTTTTAATAGACAATGAGAGGTAACTTATTTTGGAGGTATCGATGATGAAAAAATTAGTTTCAATTGGCTTAATTGGTTTGTTAAGTTGTACGATGTTAACCGCATGTAGTAATTCACAAAATAATAGTTCTAGTTCATCAACTGAGAAGACAACAACAGTTAAGAAGAATAGTAAGCTTACAGCAACTAATATGAATACTAAAAAACAAACGGCAATTACAATTGCATATGCTGGTGAAAAATATCCAAATATTTGGAAGAAGACTTTTAAGCAAGCTCAAAATAATACTGTGACTGTACGCCTTCATAATCGGAAAGATTTTTCATATATGCAAAATGGCAGTGATGTTGCATATGAGATTGCCACAGTTAATGGAGACAAATATTTCTACTACACCAAGAATGACCCAACTATTTTCTTCTATCACAAAAATAAAGAAGTTGGTTCATCTGATATTAAAATGATGATTAAGTACCTCAACAATCATAACGACGGTCATAAAGTAAATAAGATCATTAAAAATGTCAAAGTAGTAGACGAAAGAAAGACAGCGAGTAAAAACTAAAAAGATTGCTGGAGATAAAGGCCTATATACTGTTCCCGCAAAACTGCAGGGTGAGTGGTACAGTATGGATAATAATCGCCGTACGCACAGTAAAGATACTAATCAATTAAGAAAAATTGAATTTGGTCCCCATACTCTTACTACTGAAGATCATCAATATGAGCTTCATATTCCAGATAAAGAGTATTTCGAAAAGCATCAAAAATTTTCTAATGATTATCTAAACGATACGCACACTTGGGTTAAGGTTTTTAATAATACTGAGCCTTTGAAAGGAGTCAATTATATTGATTTAATTGGTTGGACAGCTAAGGGTAATCACCAAACTTCATATGGATATACTCTTTTAGACCAAGAGCCAGTAATCATTTTAGCTAGTGGGCAAGAAAAAATAACTGATCAGGTTTACTGGAAGACACCTGAACTAGCTAAGAAGCACCAAGACCAAAATTTTGATAAGCTAATTACGAAAGCAGAAAATAATTAGAAAGTAGCATTGAGGTAAGAGTTATGTCTGATAAACCTTATTATGAACAAGAATATCATGCACCAGAAAGTGATATTCCAGATCCATCTGTCGGAGAAATTTTTAAAGGATTATTTCTCTATCCGTTCGCCTGGGGAGCACGTAGTACTCGAAAGGCGTTTTGGGTAGCATTTGTTATCCAGTTCTTGTTAACAATTGTAATTGGAGTAGTTTCAATCTTGGCACTATGCACTAGTGGGATTTTTACTGTTACTCCTAATAATGTTACCTGGGCTCTGTCGCATATTACATTTTTAACTTGGCTAATTGAATTAATCCTATCTATTTTACTGTTATGGATAAAATTAGGTCTTTTAGGATATGCGGTACGAAGATTGCATGATGCGGACTATAGTGGTTGGTGGCTATGGCTAATCCTTATTCCGTTTGGTTGGATTATTGTAGTTATTTTCTTATTACTACCTACTGTTGAAGAACCAGTAAGATGGGGTACTTACCTCTTTGTTGATTAAGTTATTTAAATAGAAAAGAGAAATGCGAAGGATTTTTGTCTTCGTATTTTTTTGTTATATTTTGTATAATGTTTTTATAGTATTTTTTTATTTTTTATTTAAGGAATAGGCAGCAGGGAATATTTAAAGCTGTTAGGAGTATTAATAATTGTAGTGGGCTTTGTTTTAAAGTGGGATACGACTGCAGTTGTAGTTATTGCAGCCATTGGGATGACATCAGGTTATTGTGGAACGTTAGTAACGCCAATGGCAGCTAACTTTAATACATTGCCTGTAGCGCTTTTAGAGATGAAAGATCAGATGGGGGTTATTAAGCAACAAGCTCCAA
>CANPPJ010000010.1:0-32377 GCA_947575965.1 uncultured Lactobacillus sp.
CTCCGGCTGAAAGGCAAATACCAATCAAATACAAAATTTTAAAATTAACTTTTTGTAAAGCTTTACCAACCATTGGTGAAACTAGAGACCCTACGACAGCCCCAAAAGTAAAAATTAATGTATAAGAAGCTAATGTAAAGTGAAAAGTATTAACCAGAGGGTGAACAAATAAAGGTTGAATTAATTGAGCAATTCCGTAAGGAATAGCTTGAGTTAACATACAGAGAAATACCATAAAGTATTTGTAGCCTTTACTGACCACCTTGTGCCTATCGCTTGGTAGATCGTTTGACATCGTATCTCTCTTCTTTCTGATAAAATACTATTAGCTTTATAACTTAAATATTATTAAACACGTGAGCTTTGACTATAGCCACTTATATTGTGGTCTACTTAATTGAGTAAATCAAAAATAACGACTTATTATGTTATTTAATAAATATGATACAATACTTCGGCAAATGATCATGATAAAAACATTAAAAAAGATTGATATTCTTAGCTTTGTATAGCATTAGTACATCAATCTTTTGTTTAAATATTTATTTTTTTACATAACCTGCAATGTCGTCGTAGTCAAAATCATAGTTTAATTTCTTACCATAGGCTTTTTCATAAGCCTTTTTCTTTTGCATATAATCAATGTCCCGCATTCTTTTAGCGTTTTGATCAATTGTCAGGCGATCAACAGGGTAGATTGTTGGTAAGACATGTAGAATATAGCGAGTCTTATGGAATTCTCTACTATTTTTTTCCATTTCTGGAAGGTCTTGAATTTCTACAAAGCAGGAGATAATCGGCACTTTAGCCTTAGCCGCATAGTAATAAGCACCTTTTTGAAGGGGACGAGGCTTACGGTAGTTATACCACATTTCTTGTTCAGGGTAGATTAAGACCCATCCCTTTTTATCAAAGACTTTCTGCAAGTGTTTTGGAAATTCCCGTCCTAAATATTGGTAGCTCTGAACAATAGGAATAGCATTGATGTTATTCATTAAAAAGCCAAAGAAACCAGGTAACTTTAGGTTAGAGTCTTCAATTACGACATAGAGCTTTTTATGGCAACGATTAGCTAATTTCTTAATTGGCAGGCTATCAGTCTGCTTAAAGTGATTAGTTGTTACAATTGCGCCATATTTGGGTCCTTGAGCTCTTTGCTTGTTTTTGATTTGTGTATGAGCCATTAAAACTAAAGTATCAATATTGATAATAGTTTGGGCGATAATGTTTTTAAATTTATGGCTCAGCTTTTTTTGTTGTTTCCAATAATCGTTGACTAACTTAATTCTTTCACTTTTAGTGAGAATTGGATCTCTTAATTCAACTTTAGCGTGCATTTTGCCTTTTTTAACGGCTGCTTTGATGTTTTCAATAACTTGTGCACGATTTTCGCCAATAATCATAGTTTAATCCTTTCGCCTTTAGCTTTTACATGAGCCCAATTATTGGGCTCAACGACTGTGCTATCTTCTTTTTCAAGCATGTGACCTAACTTAGCTCGATCTTCTCTACTCTCTTCATCGGTATAATTATCTAATTCGGCTCGTACTTCTTCATAGAAGGGCGTCTCTTTAGCGTACTTCCAGAAGTAATCTTGGTATTGAACATTATTAAAGTGCCATGGCTTAAAGAATAAGTTATAGTGAATCAAGCCTGGTTTAGAAAGGTAACTGTATAGTCATTTTCTGGATTAGAATTCTTAACTAATGAATTTAAAGATACTGCAGCATATTTGGTAAAATCATCACTAATACTATAAAAACTGGAATAGTCATTTTGATGCCTCTTTATATTTTTACGGACATAGTCTTTTTAACTTTTGCCCAAGTTACATCTTCATTTTTAATTTCATCGACTTTTTTAATCATCCAATCGAGATCAGCGCGGGCTTTTTTGCGATCTTCATCAGTAAAACTGTCCAATTGTTCTTTTAGTTCATCATAGTATGGTGATTTTTTAGCAATATCCCAGAAATATTGACCATATTGAACATCTGCAAAGTGCCATGGCTTAAAGAAAAGGTTATAGTGAACAATTTTTGGATCTTTGATTTCATCCATATGTTCATTAGGCATTGCATCCCACTCAAGCGGTAAGTGGTAGATTTTATCTTCACAGATTTCATTCATATAAGCTTGGTCAGGATCAATATTGTCAAAATGATATTTTTCAATTAAGGAATAAAATTTATCAACAAATTTTTTATCTCTAAATTCTTTCATATTGAATAAAATGACACCATTGTTGATGTATTTTTCTGGAGGGAAGATTCCTTGGCATTCTTTAATATAGACTTGGAGCGGCTTAATAAATCTGATTGACATATCTGGGACACTCGCAAACATGTTATCGCCAATTTCAGTATTATAAAGTTCAGCAATATCAGTACAGATAATTGTGTCGGCATCTAAGTAAACAGCCTTATCATATTGGGGGAAAAGATTAGGGATAAAGAGCCGGTAAAAAATAGACATGGTAAAGAATTGTGCTCGTAAATAATTTTCTTCACTATTGTGAATTGGAGCTACCATTTCGTCATCAATATGGAAAATATTAACGTGAACATTTTCAGTTGAAAGGTCTTCTAGACTCTTTTTATGTTCATCACTAATACTTTGGACTAAAAGGGTAATTGTGTAGTCCTTCTTTGGATCAACATGATCAATTAAAGACTGAATAGAAACAGCTGCATAGGGTGTGTAATTATCACTGATTGTATAAAAAACTGGAATAGTCATTTTCAAACTCCATCTATATATAATATTTAGTGCTGCTTTAAAAGCGGCTTAAGTTCTGTGTACTGCTTAAGTAAATCATCATATTCATGTAATTTCAAGACGCTATGAACACGTTCTACATCCCAGGGTTTAACTGTTAAAGTGTGGAAGTAGGGTTTAAAGCGAAAGCTAGTTGTAAAATGTTGGATTTTTGTATCAGGATGGAGCCGGTATTGCTCATTGTAGCAACGAGGAGCAATTCTTTTTTCAGTCGCAAGTTTATTTAAGGCAGATTGATCGGGAAGTAGCATTTTTTTATCACTCATTTTCTCCCGAACTTTTGCAAATAATCTTGTCTTTTTAATCTCAGCCATATTTAAAAGCAATACTCCTGAGTTAAGGTAGTCAAAAGTTTTATGACTGTGAAGATTGTGGAAGAAAAAGCGTCCCCAGAAATCTAAAACGCCAACTAATTCCACGTTAGTTAAATCTTGATTGTAGAAGTCACTAATATCATCGCGCACAATAATATCGTCATCTAAGTACAAGATGCGGTCAGGAATTTGCGAAATTTGATCTGCAAATAACCTAAGCATGGCGTAAGGAGTGAAACGAGTCTCCATGTTAGCACGAGGGGGCTCTTTTTTGAATAATTCAGTACAGTCGATTAATTCAGCGGTGTTATTTGGGTCTTTTTCTTTAATAATTTTTTTGATTAAGTTAAAAGCTTGTTCACTAAAAGCTTCGTATCCTTCTGCCTGCATGGTTAAGATATAAAGGTGCAGGGGAACAGAAGTATTTTTTAATAAAGATAGAGTTGCAATTAAAATACCGTCTTCGGCGTGAGAATCGCCACAAAACATAATATTCATTTTAATCTCCAATTTCTTGTTTTTGATAGTGATAATATTGATAGCTGCTATTCTTAGATCGCTTTTTTAGTTGCTCGAAGACTTGATCATGGAGCTTTTTTTGTTGCTCTTTTTTGGTCAAGGTAGAGTCTGGGAAGAAAGGCCCATCAATATAAACAGTGATTTTGGGATGCTTGCCAAATTTGCGTTTTTGATAAGTTGTCGTCATTACAAAACTTGCTTTATTTGCCTGAACTGGAAAATTAAAGCTGGTTTCTGGAAATGGTCGAATGTCGGTATAGTAAGGCCAGACATGAGCTTCTGGATAGATTACAATGTGGGCATTTTCTTTAGTTAAGGTTTTAACAGCTTTAAGTAATTTAATAGCTTGTTTAATATTTTTGCCGACTGGTAGACCTCCATAGGGCAGGAGCACTTTCCCAATAACTGGAATGCCCCAATTTGCTTGATTAGCAATGGCATAGTAATTTTTCCAGCCAAATAAGGTTAGGGGCATGAAGACATCATTAACCATTTGAGTATGGTTTCCGTAAACAAAATATCCTTCGTCTTTATATTTAGATAACTTATCTCTACCTATTACTTTGACATTCATTACGCCATAAGTAAAAAGATAAGCAAATCCTGTAGCTAAAAAACGCATCAGATAATTAAGTGGAGTGTGTTTAATGATTTGGTAATTATCGGGCAAGGTAAAGTCTTGCTTTTTACTTTCAACAACGTCATCAGTTGGGGAAGTATAGTAGATAGTATGATGTTTAGATGGCTTAGTATTCATGATATTAATTATAGAAAAAATTTAGAAACAAAAAAAGACATCGCAATTACGATGTCTTTTAAAAATATGGGTGGTCAGGGGATCGAACCCTGGACCCACGGATTAAGAGTCCGTTGCTCTGCCAGCTGAGCTAACCACCCATTGGATAACCAACAGATACTATTATGCCAAAAAAAAATAAAAATGCAAGAACTTTTTTTGAGAAAATTGATATAAATTAAATTGAAGAAAATTAGAAACAAAAAAGACACCGCAGATGCGATGTCTTTTAAAAATATGGGTGGTCAGGGGATCGAACCCTGGACCCACGGATTAAGAGTCCGTTGCTCTGCCAGCTGAGCTAACCACCCATTGGATAACCAACAAATAGTATTATGCCAGTAAAGTAAATAAAGTGCAAGCTTTTTTTTGCATAAGTTTAAAAAAAGCTGGGAAAACAGTATAATAGAGTTATTAATATTGAGGAGGCATCAGTATGCCAAAGAAGATTTTAGTCGTTGACGATGAAAAACCAATTTCTGACATTATTAAATTTAATCTGACTAAGGAAGGCTTTGATGTCGACACTGCATACGACGGCGAAGAAGCTGTTAAAAAAGTTGAGGAATATGATCCCGATTTAATGATTCTTGACTTGATGTTACCAAAAAAAGACGGCTTAGAGGTTGCGCGTGAAGTGCGCCAAACTCATGATATGCCAATTATTATGGTAACGGCTAAAGACACTGAAATTGACAAGGTGTTAGGTCTTGAAATGGGAGCAGATGATTATGTTACTAAGCCTTTTTCTAACCGTGAATTAGTTGCTAGAGTAAAGGCAAACTTGCGTAGACGTGACTTGACCCAAAAAGCTACTGAAGATGATGAAGATAAGAATATTACCATTGGCAATCTTGTGATTATGCCTGAAGCTTATATGGTTGAAAAAAATGGTGAAAAAATTGAATTAACGCATCGTGAATTTGAATTACTTCATTATTTAGCACAGCATATGGGACAAGTAATGACTAGAGAGCATTTACTGCAAACTGTTTGGGGCTATGACTATTTTGGGGATGTTAGAACTGTAGATGTAACTGTTCGACGCTTACGGGAAAAGGTCGAAGACAATCCAAGTTCACCAACAATTTTAGTTACCAGACGTGGAGTAGGATATTACGTTAAAAACCCATCAGATGAATAAGGATCAAAGTCACTAGTGATAGTGGCTTTTTTTGCAATTAGGACCAATGAAGAAAACAAAAAGTGTATTAAATTCTATTAATTTTAAAATCGCAATCATTTTTATGTTGTTATTACTAGCAACGATTGAAGTAGTTGGAGCTTCTTTTACTAGACAACTTGAACAAAACTCGATTCAGAATTTTGAGTCTTCAATTCAAGTCCCAAACATTATTACCAACCAAATTGCTAGCCAATTGAGTAAGGCAAATAGTAAGAGTGCCAATCAACAACTGAGCCAGATTATTTCAAATTACAATCTTGGTGATATTAGCCAATTAATGGTGGTGGATAATAAAGGTGTAATTCGAGCTGTTTCAAATGTTAATGATCAGAATCGAATTGGACAACGAACCAGTAATGCAGATATAAAAAGCGTGCTTTCAAATGGAAAACAAGTTTCTAAGGTGATTAATGATAATGGAAACTATATGGTACAAATCTCGCCATTAACATCTGCTAATGGAACTAATACACCTGTTGGTGCGCTTTATGTAAGAGCAAGTTTACAGGGTGTATTCAATAACTTACGGCAAGTTTCTATTTACTTCTTGATTGCCTCGTTAATTGCGGCTGTCTTAGGTGCAGTAGTTGCCTTAGTAATTTCCCGGGCTATAACTCGGCCAATTGAAGAAATGCGTAAGCAAGCTTTGCGGGTGGCAAATGGAGATTATTCGGGCCACGTCCGGGTTTACGCACAAGATGAGCTAGGGCAATTAGCTGAAGCATTTAACACTTTGTCGGTGCGAATTGAGAGAACTCAAGAGATTTCTGATAGTGAGCGAAGACGGTTAGATAATGTTTTGACTCACATGACAGATGGAGTTATTGCGACTGATCGTCACGGAAATATTACTATCATTAATGAAACTGCCTTAGACTTTTTAGGCAAAACTGAAAAAGATGTTATTGGGAAACCAATTACTAATTTACTCGGCTTAAAAGATGTTACAATTCAAGATCTCTTAAGTACGCAACAAGAATTGGTTGTGCGTGTAAATGATAATACAAGAGATGAAATGATTTTACATGCTAACTTTTCTTTAATTCAGCGTGTGACTGGCTTCGTTTCAGGTCTAGTTTGTGTTTTGCATGATATTACACAACAGCAAAAAAATGAGCGGGAACAACAGCAATTTGTATCTAACGTTTCACACGAACTTAGAACTCCATTAACAAGCTTACGAGCTTATGTTGAAGCCTTAAATGATGGTGCATGGAAGGATCCAAATATTGCACCGCAATTTTTACATGTTATCCAAGACGAAACTGAGCGAATGATTAGAATGATTAATGACCTGCTTAGCTTATCAAGAATGGATCGTGGTGTAGCCAAAATGGACTTAGAATGGGTTAACTTAAATGATTTTGTTAACCACGTTCTAAACCGGTTTGATATGATGCTAAAATCTGATACAGATAAAACGCATAAAAAGAAGTATTCAATCAAGCGTGAATTTCCTCATCAAGCTTTATGGGTAGAAATTGATACTGATAAGATGATGCAAGTAATCGATAATATTATGAACAATGCGATTAAGTATTCACCTGATGGAGGCGTTATAACAGTTCGCCTTCTTCAAGCCCAAAAGCATGTCATCTTAAGTATTTCTGACCAAGGATTGGGAATTCCAAGAAAAGACTTAAACAAGATTTTCGATAGATTTTACCGTGTTGATAAGGCTCGTTCTCGTAAGCAAGGCGGAACGGGACTAGGATTAGCTATTTCTAAAGAAATAGTAGAAGCACACCATGGCCGGATTTGGGCAGATAGTGCTGAAGGTTCCGGATCAACTTTCTACATTTCTTTGCCATATGAAGCAATTAGTGAGGAAGGAGAAAACTGGGATGAGGTTTAAAGATAAAGTTTCTAGAGTGGCACTGCGTGTTAGCTTAATTGCAATGGTTGTCTTATCAATTATTCTATCGGCTGTCATTTGGGGATCAGATGCCCGATTTTCTAGAATTGAAGAAACATCTAATCAAACGCAAACTAAGGATCTAGGGCAACGTTCTTTAAGAGATATCTATTTACCAACGCAAACTTTTTATTTTAAAAATAAACAGATGTATCAAGTCTATGATACAAAGAATAATTTACCTTTGGAGTTTTCTAAATTAACTCAGTCTTTAAGACCGCTCTTGCCAATCCGAATCTGGTCTAGTCAAACTAAGTATGAAAAAATGTTGGGAAATCCAAACTATATTCAGCTAACATACCCAGATCAGATAACGATCTCATTATTTTTAACTAATGTAAGAAAAAATGATAGTCGGGAATTTAATCGCTTTTTTGTCTCAACGACTTCTAGTGACTACATCTATCTAGGTAATGATGAGAACCATACACTCTATCGCATTCGTTTAAACGATGTCTCATTTAAGACCCTAATTGAGCATATTAGAAACGCTCAAACTCAAATGCCAGTCACTCTTGAAAAGGTGCATGATGACTATTTACCTTTCTATGAAAAAAATCTAAGCTTACCAGTTTATAGCTACTTAACTAATGAGGAATCTGATTCATATTTCGTTTATCGTTTGTTAGGATCAGATAATCCTACCCAGCATAGTAATGGCGATACGATTACATACTCTAATGGAGTATATGAGCGTTTAATTGCTGCTAAACATACTCATAACTATGAATATATTGATTATCAACAAGATCAAATTCCTAAGACAATTAGTCGTAAATTAAATGATAGCTTATATTTTGTACGAAAGATTGGGTTATCAGAACCAGATTTAAGATTCTTTGATGCGGATGATAATACAGTTATCTATCAAAACTATGTCGAAGAATATCCAATCTTTTTACCAGGGAAATATAAGATGCGGGCACAGGTAAAATTTGCATCTAATGGGATGACGATTAATTTCAATAGTTTAGACTTACAGATTCCAATTCCAACTAATGGAGAAAAGAAAAATTTAATTCCAACTACTGAGGCCATGGATGAGTTATACCAAAAAGGATATCACCGAAAAGATATTGAAAGAATTATTATTGGATACACAGCTAAATCTTCTGACAGTAAAAATAAGAAATTAGTAGATTTAGAGCCTGCTTATTATGTAAAAATTAACAAGCAGTGGAAGACCTTAGATGAATGGCTTAATACAAATAATCAGTTAGATAGTGCAGGAAAGGAGGGACTAGTAGATGGACTTTAAAAGAATTGAATGGATATTTTTAATTGTATTTATTGGTATTAATATCTTTTTGGGAATTGAGTTATGGCAAACACCAACTCTCTTATCTGCTGGTTCTACTCCAACTCAGACTGATATTAAGAGTGAGACAAGTGCTAATCAAATCACTATTCCAAAGGTTAATGATAAACAAGAAGATGGTTATTATTTGGCCGCTAAAAATAATGATTCTTGGATCAAAAAAGCTACTCAGCAGGTAAAAGGACAAGTAGCAAGTAATTCAAGTGAAAACCTTATTTCTGTTCATCTAGATAAGCCAATTACTTTATCTAAAAATAAAAAAGAAGCTCTGAGACAAGTGATACGTTTTAAGGATGACAGTCAAAATGTATATCAAGGTAAAAATTATACTTACCTTTCAGAACTATCTGAGGGGGACGATTATATTTTTGATCAGAAGACTAAATATGGAGAATTTTTTGCTGCAACAGCTCGACTTCATATTATTGTAAAAGATAATCAAATTGTCTCTTATTCACAAAGCTATGTTGATGAATTAAATCCTGTTCGTGAACGCCAAAATACAATTAGTTCAAAAGCAGCAGTAGACTCTTTATATACTTACAGTGAATTATCAAATAATTCTAAGGTTATCTTGTTGAAGCAAGTTTATACTAAATTATTAACAGTTAAAGGAAATACCATTTATATTCCGACATGGTTAGCAGCAATTGAAAATAATACTTCTAAGACAGTTACCTTGAAGCGGGTAAATGCATTTACAGGAACAATTATTCAAAATAATGTTACGACTGATGATTCTAAGGAGTGAAAAAGGTGAAAGTATCAGTTTTATCAAGCGGATCAACAGGTAATTCTACTTTAATAGAAACTGAGCAACATAAAATTTTAATGGATGCAGGTTTATCTGGAAAAAAGACTAAAGATTTACTAGCTCAAGTAGGTGTTGATATTAAAGATCTTGATATGATTTTTATTAGTCATGATCATACAGATCATTCGGGTGGCTTAGGGGTTTTAATGCGGAGGTACCCACAAATTTCAGCTTATGCAAATTCAGGTACCTGGAATTATTTAATTGAAAGTAAGAAAATCGGTAACTTGCCTGTTGAACAGATCAATACTTTTGAATCTGGGGTAACAAAAACTTTTGGTGATTTAGATGTGACTAGTTTTGCTACTAGTCATGATGCAGCTGAACCCCAATATTATGTTTTTAGTAGTGGCGGTAAACGATTTGCTTGTTTAACGGATACGGGATATGTCTCAAGCGCTGTTAAAGGTGAAATTAAGGACGCAGATGGCTATTTAATGGAGTTTAATTATGATGATATGATGCTTAGAAATGGGCCATATTCTTGGTCTTTGAAGCATCGAATTATGTCGGATGTTGGACATCTTTCAAACGATCAGGCAGCTGATACGCTACTTGATGTTGTTTCTCCAAAAACTAAAAACATCTTTTTGGCTCACCGTAGTCAACATAATAATACTCAGTATTTAGCCCATGAGACTGCACATGATTTATTAGTTGCTGGGGATGCAAATCTGCCCGCAGATGTTAAAATTATTGATACCAATCCACTAGAAGCCGGATCACTTACAGAAATATGATTTTTAGCAAATAATTTGACTTGAATTCATAAAAAATTCAAAATTTGTGATTAGGCTAGAGTGAATAGAAAAGGAGAATTTTTATGGCAGAAAATAATACTAAGAACTCTAATAAGCATAATGCTCTAATTAAAACTGGTATTGTGGGAGTAGTCGCAGGATTACTCGGTGGTGGAGTAGCTTACGCAGGTTTGTCTCAAATTAACGGACAGAATGCTCCACAAACTACTGTTGCACCAACAGCTAAGGTTGAAAAGTCTAACAGTAAGAATAGCAGTCAGATGACTAATGCCTTTAATACGGTAAAGAATTCTGTTGTTTCTGTTGTAAACTTGAAGAGACAAAGTTCTTCTTCAACTAGTGATCCATTTGGTATTTTTGGGTCTGATAGTTCCAGCTCTTCAAAGAAGAATTCTAAATCAGATTTAGAAACTTACAGTGAAGGTTCTGGAGTTATTTACATGAAATCTAATGGTAAAGGCTACATTGTAACTAATAATCACGTGGTTTCTGGAAGTGATGAAATCCAAGTTATTTTAAGCGATGGTAAGAAAGTAACAGCTAAAAAAGTTGGAACTGATGCAGAAACAGACTTGGCTGTCTTAACTATTGATGGTAAATATGTTACTCAAACTGCCCAATTTGGCTCTTCTAAGAACTTAGAGCCAGGTCAACAAGTAATTGCTGTTGGTTCTCCACTTGGGAGCGAATATGCAACTAGTGTAACTCAAGGTATTATTTCTGCTAAGAATAGAACAATAGATGTAACCAATTCATCTGGCCAAGTAACTAATCAGGCAACTGTTATTCAGACTGATGCGGCTATTAACCCTGGTAATTCAGGTGGTCCATTAGTTAATATGTCTGGCCAAGTAATTGGTATTAACTCAATGAAATTGTCTTCTTCTAGTGATGGTACTGCTGTTGAAGGAATGGGCTTTGCAATTCCTAGTGATGAAGTTGTTTCAATTATTAATCAATTGGTTAAGAATGGAAAGATTACGCGTCCAAAATTAGGCGTGAGAATTGTATCAGTTGATGAATTAACAGAATACGGTCGCAAGAAACTTGGTTTGCCTGACAGTGTTAAATCCGGTGTCTATGTCGCTAGTGTGACCAAGAATGGTAGTGCAGATAAGGCTGGCATCAAGGCTCGTGATGTGATTACTAAGATTGATGGCAAAGACGTGGATAGTGTTGTTTCACTACATACAGCTCTTTATGCACATAAGATTGGCGATACAGTAACACTTCAAGTGGTTAGAGATGGAAAATCACAGGACATTAAAGTTACCTTAAGTTAATTGAATATTATTAAATAGAAGCAAAGAAGCTATGATTATACGATTTGTAAGCGGTAATCATAGCTTTTTCTTAATATTTAAAGTGTGAAACTTAATAAAGTTCGTATTTTAAGATTGTCAAGGTCTTAGAATTATCAAATAGATTGTGGGAAAATGTGGAAAACTCTGTGGATTGTGTATAAGTTGACAACAATAAAAATAAAAATGTGGAAAACTTGTGAATTTTGTGTAAATAAAGTTCTGATTTTTTCACGACTGAACGGCTGTTCAAGCCTAGTATGTAAGGGATGGAGTTAAAAGTTTGGAAAATTAATTCAATTTATAAAAATGTGGAATAAGTTTTTAAAAAAAGTTATCCACTTTTTTATAAACCACAAGTTGTTGAGAACTAAAAGTTTAAACCACTAAATATAGTTTTTAGTAATCCACAGCTAGGGGAAAACTCATGTGGACGCTATGTCAATTAGGGGATAAAATAAAAAGCTAGATGTGTGAAAGGGATAAATTAGCATGAATATAAAAATTGTCTGTGTAGGGAAATTAAAAGAAAAGTATTTTAAAGATGGAATTGCAGAATATGTAAAGAGAATGAGTCGTTTTGCAAAGGTAAAAATAGTTCAAGTTCCAGATGAAAAAGCCCCCGAAAAACTAAGTCCTGCTGAAATGGAACAGGTCAAAGAAATCGAGGGAAAAAGAATTTTAGATAAGATAAAAGATAAAGAATATGTTTATGTAACTGCGATTAAGGGGAAAGAGAGAACTAGTGAGGCTTTTGCTAAAGAGTTATCTGATTTAACTACTTATGGGCATTCTGATATTACTTTTGTTATTGGAGGAAGTCTAGGTACAAGTGACGCAGTAAATAAGCGAGCTGATGATTTAATCAGTTTTGGTAAATTTACAATGCCTCATCAATTAATGCGCTTGGTTTTAATTGAACAAATTTACCGTGCCTTTATGATTAATAACGGCAGTCCATACCATAAATAATTATTTGAGAAGAAATAAGATTGGTTGAAGTAGTACTATGATGCTACTAAAAATAAGCCAATCTTTTTTTGTTAAGGCAATCGGGACAATTACACTTCTTTCTCCGTCTTCACGGTAGCCGTGTGAAATCATTCCATCAGCTAAACTATTAGACCAAGAAATTGCAGCTAAAATTGCTTTAAAATATAAGGCCGGTGAGTAGAAAGATAAGTGGTAGTGTCTCATATCCCCAACTAGGCGGATTCGATTCACTTCGGCATGAATTTTGGGAATAACATTAAAGGCCGCTAGAGTTCCATAAGCAAATTTGCTGGGTAATTTAAAATTTTGTTCTAATGAACGAGCTAGAGCAAGAAAAGAAGTCGTTTCAGTGAAAGTAGCTCCTAAAAATACATAGGCGTAAATTCTCGTAAATAAGACACAAGCTTGGTATAGGCTATGGCTAGGAGTGAAGTAGTAAATTGTAATAAAAACTACGGACGCCGCAAATAAAGGAATGATAAATAATAAAAATAGCCTCTTAAGATTAATGCGTTTAAACAGAAGATAGATAAGGCACGCCCCGATAATAATGAGGTTTGCTACTAAATTAGGTACAAGTGATATTTCCAGAGAAATAATTAAGATTAAAAATAGTTTTAGTCCGGGATTCATTTTATTTACCTCTATTTAGCGTAGAAAAGCTGATGGTCTTTTAAAACAAGGTGATAATCACATAGGTTTTGAATTTGATCGAGTTGGTGGCTAATTACGATTAAGCTATGAGTTGCATCTAAGAAGTAGTTTTTTAACAAAAAAATGACGTCTGAGACGCTTTTTTGATCTAACCCACTAAATGGTTCATCTAGTAATAAAACATCGGGATAGGCCATTAACATAACGATAATTTGAATCTTTCTTTTTTGACCACCAGAGAGAGAATAAACGACTTGTTCATCCATATTTTCTAAATTGAGTTTAGCTAGAATAGACTGAAGTTTAGATTTGTTTAGAGAAGGATTTTGATTGTATTTTAAACTAAAATCTAATTCTTCTTTTACTGTAACATTTAAGAATTGATCGTCTGGATTTTGAAAAATTTGTCCTACTTTTGACAAGTAAGGCCGGCGACGCAATTTTTTAACTTCTTTATCTTTGAAGAGTAATTCTCCTTGATAAGTAATAACCTTACTTAGGGCCTTAAATAAAGAAGTTTTACCACTACCGTTTTCTCCAGTTAGGAGGGTTGCTTTTCCGGAATAGATTTTTAAATTGGTTGAGGAAAGTAACTCTTTTTCTGGAAATGATAGTGAGAAAGAATTAAAAGAATATACGGATCCTTGATTTGTATGAGGAAGAGAAAAATTAGTTGCTACTTCTTTTTGAGAAGGTAGAGTAGTAGCTTTAATTTTTTGATTTTTGATAGCAAAAACTTTGGGATCAATTTTTTCATAATTAGCAAAGTTATGCTCACTAATCAAAATCGTTTTGCCTTCCTGATGAAGTGATTCTAAGCAGTTAAGTAGAAAAGTTCGATTGTGAGAGTCGCAATTCGCAAATGGCTCATCTAGTAAGAATAAGTCACTTTGCATTGCGATTAAGATGGCTAAAGCAACATGCTGCTTTTCACCACCTGAGAGATGAAGGAAGGAGCGGTCTAATAAATGCAAAATATTCGTTTTCTTGCTAACTTCATCGATAATCTTTTGAGCAGTAATTCGATCGATTAGCTTATTTTCTAAAGCAAAAATTAATTCTTCTCTCGGAGTTGCCATTGTGAATTGACGATTAGGATCTTGAAAGACCATCCCCCAATTAGCAAATGGTTGATTTAAAGAACCAGTAGTAATTTTGCTGTTAGAAGTAGGCTCAAGGCCAGCAATTAATTTTAAAAGTGTAGATTTTCCGCAGCCACTTGGACCAGTTAATAAGACAAAATCGCCTTGGTTAATAGTAAAATTTAAATTCTTAAAAATTAATTTATCTTGGTATTGAAAGGAAAGTTGGTTAATTTTGATTTGTTTGGATGACATGAGCTTTTTCTAGAAGATTTACGATTAATTTTACTAATACGCAGGTAAATAGGAGCATGGAGATCCAGCGAACTACAAAGTAGAGAATCATATTAAAGGTTGAAAAATAGCTATAGCCGTTTTTTATGAAATCGTACAAATAAGTGACAATGGTTGTAGTTGTAGCAGATAAGAAAAGCGTAAACCAATCATATCGACGGTAGCTCGTAAAAGTAAAACCTAATTCACTACCTAGACCTTGAACGGCACCAGAAATTAAATTAACAGCTCCCCACTGTTCCCCGGCAATCAATTCAACGCAGGAGCCTAAGAATTCTCCTAAGAAAGCAGAGCCAGGGATGCGAACAAGAAAGCCTGCTAATGGTCCTGCCATACACCAGATTCCCATCATAATGTCATTAGCTAACATTCCATAGCCAATCGGAGTAAGGAGAGCCGTTAGAGCATTATAGAGGCTGTCACTAGCTAAATAAATAAAACCAAAAATAATAGCAATTAAGGCAATTAAGATGATATCTCTTACATGTAATTTTTTCATTTTTTCCTCCAAAAATAAAAAGCCACCTCAAAGAGGTGACTTAAATAAAAGTCTAAAAATAGTCATTTTCCCTACGCCGATATTAATCAAACAGGTTCAATGGGTATATTCTCAGCCCGATAGGCACCCCAGATGTATTCACAGTCTAAGCTTACGCTTAATAAGACTAAAAGACAATTAAAAATAATAAAAAGGTTATAATTAAAACAGAATAAAATCAAAGGGGACTGATTGAGATGGCAACAGCGACATTAAAAAATTATTTATTAAGTTTAATGCAAAATAATCAAGCTAGTGAAGTAGAGCTTCGAACCCAGAATTTTTTGTCCTACCGTCTTTATTTAGAGGGGATGCATTATGACTTTATTGAATATCAGCCCGAAAGCAGCCAACTGCTATATTGCCTTACTGGTAAATGCGAAGTAAAGATAGGAATGCAAATCTTTTCTTTAACAAGTGGAAACATCTTATTAATTGAAAAAGATAGCGCTTATGCAATCAAGCTTAGTGACAAGAATACAGTAATTATAAAATTTAAGCTGAGTAGCGATTTTTCATGGGAAGAGCAAATCGAAAACGTAGCAATTGATACTCCCACTGAAGAGAAGTTAAGTACACTATTTTTAAAGAATTTATCTCAGGATAAAGCCTTTTTGTTCACGACTACCTCAGTAATGTGGAGTAGCCAAAGTATTAGAGAGATAGTGCAAGATGATCTTAATCAGGCAGCATTTAATAGCACAATTGGATTAGAGTTACTTAACGTAGTGATTTTGCGCAATTTACGTGAGCAGAACTTTAAATTGAGTGAAAGAAGAGAAAATAAGTTTAAGGATGAGACCTTAGATCAGTACATTGACCAGCACTATAATGACATTACTCTAGCAGAAGCGGCTGAATATTTTGGTTTTAATCGAAATTATTTCTCTACAATGGTAAAAGAAAAAACTGGTAAGAGTTTTGTGGAACATGTTGACGATCGCCGTATGAGAGAGGCTAGAAGATTACTCGCTAAGCCAAATGTATCATTAAAAGAAATAATCGAAACTATTGGTTATTCAAGTAAGTCATTTTTCTATAAAAAATTTAAGCATTATTATGGGATGACACCAGCAGAAATGAGAAAGAAATTATTTAGAGAAGCTCATATTAATTTGAAATAGGTATACAAAAAGGGATGCAATTACATCCCTTTTATTACATATTTCTTAATCTCTTAATTCTATCCGCAGTAGGCGGGTGAGTATCAAAGAGTGAACTTAATCCACGATTATGAAGTGGATTTTCAATATAGAGCCCAGCACTTGATGGATCTGGATCTTTCATTGGCTCACTATTAGAAATCTTCTCTAAAGCTGAAATTAGGCCTTGTGGATTCCTAGTAAGTTCTACTGAGCCTGCATCAGCTAGATATTCTCGATTACGAGACAGAGCCATTTGGGCAAGTCCTGCAGCAAGTGGTCCTAAAATTAGGGTAAAAACAATTGCTACTACCTTAAAAATTGCTTCTAAAGGACTTGAGTCTCGGTCATCTCGGTCTGAATTGCCGCCCCACCACCAAATGCGAGAGGCAAAGTTAGAAATAAAAGAAATTACTGCGGCTAGTGCAACTCCAATAGTTGAAACTAAGATATCATAATTTCTAATATGAGAAATTTCGTGGCCTAGAACGCCTTCTAACTCGCTTCTATTTAATCGTTCTCGTAAGCCAGTTGTAACGGCAACATAGCTATGCTTAGGATCTCGTCCAGTCGCAAAAGCATTCGGGCTTGGATCATCGATAATAAAGACTCTTGGCATCGGAACCTGTCCAGCCAGAGCCATATCTTCAACAATGTGCCAAAGTTCTGGATCATCTTCTTCATGAATCTCTCGTCCGTGATTCATACTCATCACTAGATTTCCAGGATTTTGAAGAACAATAAAAAGATAAATTAAACTACCAATAAGAGCAATTGCGATTCCGGAAAACGGTTCGCCATTAATCAAGTATCCTAACCCACCACCAACAAGAGCTAGAATAATAACGAATATAACAAGCAAAAATGCTGTTTTACGCTTATTGCGTGCTATTTGTTGATAGAGCATTAATTAACCTAAAATTTGACTTGAGGAACGGCCTTTTCTTCAGTTGGTGTTTGAAGATAGTCCATTTTCTTAAAGTCATGCATCTTAGCTACTAAGTTAGATGGGAAAGTTAGTAACTTCTCATTAAACATAGCAACTGTTGAGTTATAAAGTTGACGTGAGTAGGCAATCTTATTTTCAGTATTAGTAAGTTCCTCTTGAAGTGCTAAGAAGTTTTGATTTGCTTTTAAGTCAGGATAATTTTCAGCTAAAGCAAAAATGCTCTTCAACGAATCAGTAATTTGATTAGAAAGTTTATTAGCTTCTTCATGATCAGAAGCTGGAAGGTTTACTAATTGGTTTCTTAATGAAACGACTTTTTCTAAAGTGCCGCTTTCGTGTTTAGCATATCCCTTAACTGTTTCAACTAAGTTAGGGATTAAGTCATTGCGACGCTTCAATTGAACATCAATTTGACTCCAGGCTTCATCGGCATGAACCTTAGCCTTTTGTAAGCCGTTATAGATGCCAATATAAATAGCTACCAATAAAATTAAAATAATGATAATAATCCAGGTTAAACTCATAAACTGAATCCTTTCTATATATCATAAATATCAAGGTAAAAATGTTAGGAATATTGTACCAAATAACAGAAAATTAGAACATAAAAAAAGCACAGTTTTGTGCTTTTTTACGATATCTAAATAACAAAGTCTAAGACTATCCAGCCAAGGATTGTTAAAATAATTAAACCGGCAAATTCGAGAACTGAAAATACCCAGAAGAATTTGCGTTTTGATACTGTTCCGTTTTCAACAAAGCTTTTGAAAACAAGCATGTTAGCCATTGATCCGACAAGTGAACCAAATCCTCCAATATTTGAACCTAAGAATAAGGCTTCAGCATAATTAGTAAATTTACCAATTAGGATAGTTGAAGGAACATTAGAAATAAATTGGCTTGAAATAATTGAAGTTAGGAAGACAGAATGTTCAGAGAACATGGTCTTTGAAATAAGTGTAACGATAAATGGTATTTGCTGGATATCACTAATAAAAATAAAAAAGCATGTAAAAGTTAAGAGTAAAGCATAATCCACATGTAACATAATTGAAGGATTAATAATAAGAGCCAAAATTACGGCAACAATTGCTGGAACATATGCTGGAACAATATTAAAAACACCAAAGAAGAAGAAAATTGAAACAGCAATAGTCAAAACCATCGGTCTGACACTAATCCGAATATCTTCTAGAGGTACTGTAGGAATCGGTTTATCTTTAACAAAAAAGATGAATAATAAAACGATAATTAAACTGATCAGCAATAATGGAAGTGACCAGCTAAAAAATTTAAGTGGTGAAACGTTATAGCGATTAACTACAAAAATATTGTGAGGATTACCCCATGGAGTAAAAGCGGCCCCAATATTTGCTCCCATTCCGATTAAAGTGACAGGTAGTATTTCAGGTAAACTGTGTCGTTTAGCAATTGTCAAATACAATGGTATAAGAGTTAAAACGGTTATATCATTAGTTAAGAACATTGCAGATACAATTGATAAGATTGTAAAAATCGCAGTTAATCTTCTTGTACTTCTAGCACTAGCTGTAAGCTTATAAGCTAATACATCCAAAACGTGTAAGTAAGAAAAAATTTGGATGATAGTCAGCATCGCTAAAATTGAGTATAGTGTGTGGAAGTTAATATCTTCAATCCGTGGTCGGGCGAAGAATAAGCTTATGATCGTTATGACAACCGTAATTTGTAAAATACGGTCTTTAGCAATATTTTTGATGACGGTCATTAATGTCCCCTCTTAAAATTAAATCAACACTACTATTTTGAACTCTTTAGCGTAAGTTCGCAACGCTTTTTTCAGATTATACTTTCCTATTAATAGCAACTTGAGCATTTTATTAGGAAATGAAGAAAGAAAGCTGCTATATTTAAGTTAGTAAATAACATAGGAGGAATAGACTATGCTTGATGCAAAAAATATTGAACTAAAAATAAAAGATGGTGCTAAAGAAGCTTTAGAAAAGAAGATTAAACCAGGCCAAGTTGTCTTATTAGCCTTAAATGATGGCTCAAATGGCTACTCTAAATTGGGCGGAACTTGTACAATTGGCGCTAATTTTCAGCTTGTTTTATTAGATCATAAGGATCCTGACTTTTCTATTAAAGTTAAAAATAATATGGATTTAGACATGTATACATCTGATAAAGAATTAGCATTTTTGGATGATGGATTAGTTCTTAACGCACGTAATGCTGTCTTATCTCTATCTTCAAATGAAGGGATTATTGATGGCGGAGTTACAATTTCTGAATTTAAAGGAGAAAAATTGTCTGCAGATGAGATGAAAAAATTAGGTGGAAAAATCTGCTAGGTATTGAAGTGACGTGCTTCTTCGTGGTATGATAATAAAAGATTTTCGAAAATTTTATTTGAGAGGAAGTATAGATCTATGCGTAAAGGTGAAAACTACAACACAGGTGTTACACCAAACTTAAGACCTAAGAACAAGAAGAATTCTAAGGCTCGTGTTAAGAGAGCTGCTGAAGTAGTTGCTTTCTTAAACAAAGCTGCTAAAGACGAAAACAAGTAATTAAATTTACTGTTCAATAAAGGGAGAGACGCTGTTTAGCGTCTCTCCTTTTTTTGTATCAAAAGTTATATAAATCTAAATTAATATAATAACATTTTGTTGTGTTTGAAATTATATTACTATATAAATTGCCTTATAGAGGACAAAGTAATAAAGCATAGGATATAAATTTTAAAATGAATAACATTTCGATAAAAGGACTAGAATTAAAAGCAATTTTCGCCCTTATTTTGCCGTCTCTTTTTTTAGGAGTAGCAGATAATTTTTTAGATAATATTTTTTGGGGAGTTGCGATGCTTCTAGTATTAGGTGCACTTGTTGGCCTAATTCTGCCAAATATTGTTAGTACGTGGCTTATTTTAATTTTAACGGCATTGGGAATTAGTGGCTTAACCCTTGGCTATGTGAGATTAGATATTTATGCCAAGGTAATATTATTACTTTCGTTTCCAATAGAAGCCTATCTAGCGAGTCAGTTGCGAGAATGTATTTTTAGGTGGAGTATCTATAAGAAAAATGAGGCTAGTGTTTATCGCTATATTACCCACTACGATCAAAATGTAAAACTGCAAACGACCTATAACGCACAGAAGCTATACCAGAAGATAAGCAGAATTTTAAGAGAGAAAAATTATTTACCTTTGTGGGATGACTTTACCATCATCAAATGGGAGCATGATCAACAGTTTGCTCAGTTCAATTTAGAAGAACACAGTCAGATTTTGAAACAGATAGCTAAAGTGCTTAAAAAGAGCAGATTAGTTGATGAGAATTTATATTACCTGGGAAATGGTGAATTTTTAATTATTTCTAATACAATTGCACCTGGAACTTTGATGGTTTTGAATGATGAATTAAAAGCAGAACTTCGAGCTTTAAAATATGAAGACTATCACCCAGCATTTAAAATGGCTACTCAGCATATTGTTGAAGAAGATTTGAGATTATACCTAGATCTTGATGCAATTCTTAAACATTTAAAACGAAAGCTTGAAACAGATTTAGTTGTTGAATATTTAAAGGGAGTCGAATCATGATAGACGTTTTCTTTATGTTGGCGATTTTAGTTACATTAATATTTTTAATTGCATTTTTTGCTATGATTCGTAGTCTTTGGACTATTTATCATCAAACGGAATATACAGTCCTTCATTTAGGAAAGCATCATCATGTTAAATGATTTTTTAGTATTTTCAACGTTAGTATCTATTTGGTTTTCTCTTTTAGCATCATTAATAACTATTTATGGCGCAATTCGTTTTTGGATTAGATATAGTAAAAAAATTGTTTCTATTACTCCGTTAAAACGCTACCCTACAATTACGATTGTAGTACCGGCGCATAATGAAGAGCTTGTAATTGCTAAAACGACGAAAGGAATCCTTGATTTAAACTATCCTGTTTCAAAAATAGAAATACTTTTATATGCGGATAACTGCCAAGATAAGACAGCTTCTGAGATGCGCAAGGCAGCCGGTAGGCCTGAATATAAGTATCGAAATGTACAGATTATTGAAAGACAGGGTTCTGGAGGAAAAGCCGGGGTTTTGAATGATGCCCTAGAAATAGCGCAGGGAGAATATATCTGTGTTTATGATGCAGATGCATTACCAGAACAGAATGCCCTATATTTCTTAGTTAAAAAAGTTTTAGAGAAACCAAGTCGCTACATGGCTACTTTTGGAAGAAATAAAACACGCAATGCAAAACAAAACTTTTTAACTAGATGTATCAATCAAGAAGTAATTGTTTCTCAGCGTATTCAACACGTTGGAGTCTGGAATTTATTTAAAATTGGACGAATTCCAGGAACAAATTTCATTATTAATACCGAGTATGTAAGAAGTATTGGTGGCTGGCAACAGGGGGCGTTAACTGAAGATACAGAAATTTCTTTTCGGATTATGGAAGATGGTTATTTGATTGCTTTAGCTTATAATTCAGAAGCATTTGAACAGGAGCCTGAGCACTTACATGATTATTATTATCAACGATTGCGTTGGGCAAAAGGAAACTATCAAGTTGTAATAAATAATTTTAAGCATTTATTTGATAGGAGTAATTGGCGGGTTAAATTAGAAACGTTTTATTTAACCTGTATTTTCTTTTGGTTTAATTTAGCGGTTGTCCTCTCCGATATTATCTTCTTCGTAGATTTAGGATGTGTAGTAGCAAGATTCTTCAATCCTAAGATACCAATTATTTTCGCAATGGATTCCAACCTCTTACTGATGCAACTTTTATTAATTAATTGGTTACTGATGATTCTTTTATATGTAGCTCAAATTAATCTGGCTTTAGCTACACAGTATGGACAAGCCACTAGTGATCAAATTTGGTTAGCATTAGGATCGTACTTTACCTATTCACAATTGTTTATTGCTATTTCTATCCAAGCAGTTTGTTCAGTTATCGGAGATAAAATTTTTAAGCGCGATGGGAATAAATGGGTAAAAACAAAAAGATTTGCAGATTAGAGATAGGGCATGAGAGTTAAAAATTTAATCTTGATTTTAGGTGTGATAGTAGCTTATTTAGGAATTATTGGATATGTAAGGATGAGCAATGATCGCACGATAGAAAAAAGATATTATCAAGTTTGGCGAGAAGACTATATAAAAAATCAAAGTGAAAGTGAGCAATATGTCAACGCAGCGGGGAAAAATAAGACACCTTTCGTTTTGTCTGAAGCACAAGGATATGGAATGTTATTAGCTGTGAAGGCTGGACAAAAGCACTTAGGAAGCCAAACTGATTTTCAAAAATTTGATAATTATTATTTAAAGCATCGATTGTCTAATTCAAACTTAATGAGCTGGAGACAAGAAAATAAGAGGGGAAGTTTACATGATAATCCAGTGAGTGCAAGTGACGGTGACATGATGATTGCACAAGCGTTGCTTGAAGCCGATAAAGTTTGGCCAGGACATGGATATAAAGCTCAAGCACTTAAACTAATTAGTGATATCAAAAAGTTAGAAAGCAATCGTTTGGCTAAAATAATTATTGTAGGAAATTGGGCAAGTAAGAAATCCCATTTTTATAATGTAATGAGGACGTCTGATGTAATGCCACAAGCATTTGAAGAATTTTATCAAGCGACTGGAGATCGGAGTTGGTTAAAAATAAAATCACAAATGCTGACTTATTTACAAGAACTTAGTAGCCAACATAAAACAGGACTGATTCCAGATTTTGCCTGGATTTCCAAGCAGAAACAGGCATCTCCTGTTAAGCTTAATGATGTAGCAACCAAAGATGATGGTAATTATAGCGCTAATGCCTGCCGAATTCCGATGCTTTTAGCAGAAAGTAGTGATAAAGAAGCAAATGATATCGTAAAGAAAATGCTGAGTTTCTTTAAACAAAAAGAAGAAATATCAAGTGGGTTTACCTTGACAGGGAAACCACTATATCAGTATGAATCTGCGAGTTTTAGTGCACTGATCTTTGTAGCTGCAAGTAAGTATCAAAATGAAGGATATGATACTTTGGTAGAACGTGAAAAATATATTTTTTCAAAACCACTTCCTGCTAATAATTACTATGATGCAACGTTAACTGCTTTGGCTGCTTTAAATACAAATGAGTTGACGGGATTAGAGAAATAGAGAAAGATTAAAGTGTTAAATCTTTCTCTATTTTTGATTTGCAAGAGTAGAGGAGTTTTGCTATGATAGTAAAAATTTTAGACATTTTTATATTTCTGAAAGGGGTAAGTTTTTATGGGATTAAATGCGTATATTCAAGGTTTTAATAGTTTAGAGTCGATTGACCGTGCACCAGGATATTTTAAATATCAACACCATTCTGTAGCTGATCATAGTTTTAGAACAGCCGAACTTGCTCAAATGATGGGAGATATCGAGGAAGTAATCGGTAAGCAAAAGGTAAATTGGAAAGCTCTTTATGAAAAGAGTCTTAACCATGATTACACTGAGCGTTTTATTGGTGATATCAAGACGCCAGTTAAGTATGCAACTCCGCAATTACGTAAAATGATTGGGGATGTTGAAGAAACCATGACTGCTAAATTTATTAAAGATGAAATTCCAAAAGAATTTCAAAAAATTTATACAAAGCGCCTATCTGAAGGAAAAGATGATACTTTAGAAGGTAAGATTCTATCTATTTGTGATAAGTTAGATTTACTTTATGAAGCTTATGGTGAAATTGAATTAGGAAATCCAAATCCTGTGTTCATGCAGATGTTTAAAGAAAGTCTTGAAACTATTAAGAAATTTGATGATTTAACTTGTGTTCAATACTTTATCAAGAAAATTTTGCCAGATTTATTTAAAGGCGATTTTGCTGGTAAAGATAAAATGCAAAGAATTGCATTTAGTATTTTGTTAATGGGGGAAGAATAGGTTGAAATTACAGTGTGCATCCTGTGGTTTACGACTTGATAGTCTTCATTTTAAGCAAAAAGGGTTGATGAATCCTAAGTTAACAAGTATTTGTGATATTTGTTTAACAAGAAATTTGGATGCAAAGAACTATGAAAATCCGGTAATTGAAAGTATTTCCCAGGTAATGCTTTATGGATTTCTAGGAAAGAAGAATAATGGTCAGATTAAGCCGGATTCTTTAAATCAATATCTTGTAAACAATAGTAATAGACGCCAGTATGAGTCGTTTATTCAAGATTATGATGGCAATGAAGTTGCCCTGCAACAAATTTCACGTCGTGAGTTTAATTTAGCAATTATTAAGAGTGAAGATAAGGAAATAGACTACGTTCCTGAGAATAATGTTGATTTTGCAGTAAATATGAAGAATATGGAAATTGAAGTTGATTTTTCTTTAAATGAAGTTGACTTTGTGGATCGGGAACGAATTCGGCATAAGTATAGTTATCGCTGCCAGTATTGTGGCCGACGTGGAACGAGTGTGGATCACAAAGATCCCGTTTCTTTATCGCATGATAATTCTTTGGATAATTTGATTTTATCGTGTAGTGAATGCAATAAGATTAAATCAAACATGCCATATCAATTATTTGTTAAACTGAACGATCAATTAACTATCGTAAATAAAAAGTTAGTTAAGTATGAGGATGCTTTGGCTAATTTGAAAGAAGAGTTTCAAGCTGCTAAAAGAGACTTGGCTGGCAAGGTTCATTTAAAGGGGATTGTAAATGATCCAGAATTAAATGCAATCCGGAAGCAAAACAAAAAATTGCAGGACGCGATTGATAGTTTGCAAAGTGACTATGATGCCTTGCGTAATGAACGTAAAACATACTTTGATATTGGTTGGAAATTAGAAAAGGAACGAGAAAATAGCGAAATTATTTAACTGTGATAAATACAAAAGACTAGTATTCGATTCAGTGAATACTAGCCTTTTGGGTGATTAGCATGGTTTTTGAGAACTTAATTAGTACTGTTAAGTTTGCGATATCCAAAGTAAAATTGAAGGCAAGCTAAAACTACGTTAAGCCAATTTATCCATAAGAAACAATCAGCTAATCCGCCGGAGTGAGCGCCAGTACCGTAGTAAACCCAAAAACCAATAATCACTGCTGCTACATTAATCCAGGCAAAGGATTTTTGATATGATTGTTTGTTTAAGACGAACCACATCCAAATAACATTTATAATAAACCAAATTACTAAAACCCAAAATACAAAATCGAACATAATGTATTTTCCTTTCTCTTATGTTTAATAAAGTCTCAATTAGTATATTGGGACCTTTCGCTCTTTTCGGGAATAGTATGGATCGTAGAAATCATAATTTCAATAATTTATGCTTTACTAAAAGGCTAAATCTGAAAATAAATAGGTAGATAACAATAGACTAATAAAAAAGCTGATACTCTTCGTTACAAACATGGAGAGATCAGCTTTTTATTATTTATAGGGTAAAAAGAAATTCTATATTATTTTGCTTAAAGTTCATTATTTCTGAAGTTACGTAGGAACTTCTTAGTCTTTTCTTCTTGTGGATCGTTAAAGATCTGTTGCGGTGTTCCTTGCTCAGTAATAACTCCATCACTCATGAAGACTACTTGATCAGATACATCACGAGCAAATCCCATTTCGTGAGTAACAATTACCATTGTTAGTCCAGTTTTAGCCAGTAGTTGCATGGTGTTAAGTACTTCACCAACCATTTCTGGGTCAAGGGCACTAGTAGGTTCATCAAAGAGCAGAACTTCTGGATCCATGGAAATTGCCCGAGCAATTGCTACACGTTGTTGTTGACCACCAGATAACTGTTGAGGTTTTGCAGTAAGAAATGGATCCATTCCAACTTTCTTCAAGTTTTCAATAGCAACTTTTTTAGCTTCTTCTTTGGAGCGACCAAGAACCATTTCTTGGCCAATCATGCAGTTTTGGAGGACATTCTTATTGTTAAACAAGTTGAATTGCTGAAATACCATTCCGACCTTAGAACGGAAGGTGTTACGATTAAAATGAGGATCAAGAATGTTTTCTCCATGGAAGAGAATTTTTCCATTACTTGGTTCTTCAAGAAGATTAATACATCTTAACATGGTTGATTTACCACCACCAGATGGACCAATAATGGTCATTACTTCTCCTTTGTTAATATTAAAAGAAATATCTTTTAATACTGTATGATCACCATATTTCTTTTGTAAATGTTGTACTTGTAAAATGTTTTCTTCGTTATTATTGTTCATGTTCAAATCCAGTCTCCTTTGGATCTTCTACTTGTAATTGGTTAGCCATTAAGTTGTAGTTCTTTGGACCTTCAAGCTTCTTTTCAATGAAATTAAAGATTCTAGTAATTGAGAATGTCAAGATTAAGTAGATCATTGAAATAATGAAGTAAGTTTGGAAGAATTCGAAGGTTTGACTGGCAACGGTTGTACCAACAAAGAACAATTCTGAAACTGAAATAATACTTAATACTGAAGTATCCTTAATGTTAACAATAAATTCATTAGTAATTGATGGCAAAGAGTTTCTAATTGCTTGAGGTAAAATAATGTGCCACATTTGTTGAGAGTGGGTCATACCAAGAGCAGAAGCTGCTTCAAATTGTCCCTTAGGAGTCGCATTAATACCACCACGGATAACTTCGGCTAGGTAAGCACCTGTGTTAATTGAAACAATAACTAAGGCAGCTACAGTACGGTTTAAGTTAAGGTGCCATAATTGAGCAATTCCGTAGTATATAACAGCTGCTTGAACCATCATAGGAGTTCCACGGAACACTTCGATATAAACTGCTAAAAGCCAGTTAACAATCTTTAGGCCCCATCTTTTACCAGTAGACTTAGGAGTTGGGATAGTTCTAACAATACCAACAAGTAAACCAATGAAGAAACCAGCAATAGTACCAACTAAGGCTAGAAGAAGAGTCATTCCAACACCGCCAAGGATCATTGAGCCGTAGCGACGCATAATTGACATAAACCAATTTTCATTCTTACTACCGCCTGCTTGAGGTTGTTCCTTAACGGCTTGGGCCATTAATTGGTCACGCTTTTTATTGGAAATACCCTTTAAGATACTGTTGACTTGATCTAATAATTCAGTGTTACCCTTCTTAACACCAATTGAAGTGATTGAGTCATCATGATCAACTTTAAATCCTTGCATCTTGTTAAGGTTAACGGCAACAATGTTAGGGTTAACAGTCTTGTAGCTTTGATATTCAATATCTTCAGCAACATAACCGTCAATAGTACCTGATTGTAAACTTTGACGCATAGCAGAAAAGCTTCGCATCGCAGGTTCACGCTTAGCACCATGTAATTGTTTGATTAAATCGTAGTGAAGAGTACCTTGTTGAGCAGTTAATTTAGCTCCCTTAAAGTCATTTAATCCCTTTGCTTGAGCAAATTTTCCATCTTTATTTGTAATTACTACGAAAGTACTTTTTCTATAAGGTTCAGAGAAATTGATAGCCTTTCTACGTTCAGCAGTAGGGGACATACCAGCGATAATTAAATCAATCTTTCCAGAAGTTAAGGCTGGTAATAATCCATCCCATTCAGTTTTTTCTACTACTACTTTACGATGAAGCTTTTTACCAATGATTTTTGCAATTTGGACATCATATCCGTTTGCATATTGCTTAGATCCATCAATTGGAACCGCACCATTTGCATCAGTTGTTTGAGTCCAATTGTATGGTGGATAGTTAGCTTCCATACCGATTTTAAGGGGGGCTTCTTTTTTAGCCGCTTCGGTTTGATTAGAATTAAAGCTAAAGCCGATAACTAAACTTAAAATTAGGGCTAGGAAAGCACCAAACCATCTTATTTTTGACTTCACTTTGAAATACCTCCAAAAATTATTTCAAATAAAGCCAATACAATAAAAGCGTAAATAAAAAACCTCGTTGTTTACCAAAAACAACGAGGTTTGAAAATCATCAGTAATTAAACCAAATCATATAGCGCTCCCTGGGGACGACCAGGACAGTATGTAAGATATTCTCTTACATCCCAATAAATTAACTTCACGAAAGAAAACTTATTTCGGCGGTAATCCTAAAATATACTCTCACTGTATTCGCGTACTCAAGTAAATTCTGTGATTATCGCAACCTCTATTGCATTGGGGATTTATTTAACTGATGAAAAGATTAAACGATTTTTAATCTTTTGTCAAATAAATCCGTGATTTTTTTTGATATCTTTTTTCTTAATGTCTGAAACATAAGGATTACCGCTAACGATAAATCTCAATTTCTTCTGAGCCCATTCAGGATCTGATTGATTAATTCCTACTCTTGGAAGGGCAACAATTTCTTCTATTTCGCGTTTATGATTTATATCAATATCAAAAGGCGAATCGGCCAAATCAACCAAATCCCATTTACGACTAGTAATCCCTAAGGCTTGCATCATTTTTCCAGGCCCATTAGTCAAAAGCGGTCCTGTTTTACCGCTACGGTTTTTAATCATTGTGTCAATTCCTGTTAGAGGATCGATAGCTCTGACTAATACTCCTTGCGGTTCACCCTCCTCTTGACAAGAAACGTCAAAGAAAAAATATTGTCTTTGAGAATAAATGTATAAACTGCCACCCGGACGATATAAGCCCTCATTTGCGGGACTACGTCTGCCACCATAAGAATGAGCAGCTCGGTCTTTTACACCGACATAGGCCTCTGTTTCCACAATAGTGCCAGATAAAATCTCTTTTCCGTTATTGTAAGACAAGGTTCGACCTAGTAGGTCTTTACTGATTTCGCTTGTAGAACGATTAGTAAAAAATTCTGTGTAATCCATATTAATTTTTCTTTCTAAAAAAGTTGTATACTCATATTTGAAGATAAATACTATCAGAGAGTGAGGAGTTTAACCATGAATGAAATAAAAGTAGTTAGAATATATGATCATGAGCAACCAGCTGGTTATCGAATTTTAGTAGATCGATTATGGCCTAGAGGAATAAGCAAGATAAAGGCTCATTTAGATGAATGGGATAAAGAAATTGGGCCAACTAATGAATTGAGAAAATGGTTCAATCACGAAGATAATAAATATCCTGAATTCAAGTCTAAGTATATAGCGCAATTGAAAGCTAATCCAGCAACAGCAGCTTTTATTAAAGACGTAAAAGAAAAACTAGCCAAAGAAAATGTTCTTTTCCTATATGGAGCTAAAAATAAAAAGTACAACCAAGCAGTTGTACTTAAGGAATTTATTGATCAACAATTAAGTTAAGGCATTTTCTTGCCATGTACATTTTGTCGTACATAGTGAAAAATAATTGTTAAAATAACCGTACCAAATACAATACCAGCAAAAATTGCATCAGGTAATTTAAAGTTTAATGGTGGTAATGAAATAAGCAATTTAATCGCAATAATTGAGATTAAGATATAGGCCATAGTTTGAAGCTCTGGAATAATTTCCATTAACTTAATAATAATTTCGGCTACGCCACGCATGCATAAAATTCCAATCATTCCGCCAACCAGAACTACTATTGGGTTATTTGACATGGCTAAGGCAGCTAAAACCGAATCAATTGAGAAAACAATATCCATTGACTCAATTGAGATCACAGTTCTCCAAAATAAGGAAAGATGGTGCTTTATTTTTTTTGAGTTCTTTTTCTTATGATTCTTTTTTTTGGCCTCTTCTTTTTTAGCAGCTAGTTCAGGGTGCCGAACGTCATAGAAGTACTTGTAAACTAAGTAAAGTAAATATAAGCCCCCTAATAATTTGATTTCCCAGAAGTTAATTAAGTAGGTACCAATTCCTATTACAATGAAACGGAATAAATAGGCTCCCCATAAACCATAAACCAGGGATTTTCTTTGTTCATCTTTGGTAGGCAATACTTGTGTTTGAGCTGCTAAGACAACGGCATTGTCAACTGAAAGTAGACACTCCATCAAAATTAGGGTAAGAATCATCATCCAATCTTGACCACTAGTTAAGACATGTGCCCAATTATTAGCATCAAAAAAAGGTTGATAAAGTTTAATTAGCTGCATTTAAATAGCCTTCTTCGAGATTTATTAAACGTTGTTTTTCCTTCTCTCCCATTCTATAACTTCCTACTTTATCTGGGGCTAAAACTACACGATGACTTGGGATAAAAATTAAAGATGGGTTTAAAGCTACCGCATGTGCAACTGATCGAACTGAAGTAGAACCATTAATGGAAGCTGCTAAATCATTATAAGAAATAGTGGTTCCGTAAGGAATGTTTTCAATCATTTTTACAACTTGATTTTGAAATGGAGTTCCAAAGCTTGAGTAGTCGACAGGAACTGTAAAAGAGTGACGTTTACCAGCAAAATACTCTTTTAGTTGTTGAACATAAGGAGCAAGTTTCTTTGAGTCTTGAATCAAAATATGATTAGGATAAAAACCAAGGATAGATGCCTCGATGTTACTATTTTTTGTTCCAACAAATGCTAGCCCTAAGTCACTAATAACTAGTTCATAAGTCCAAGGCTTAATTTCAACAAAATCGTAGTAAAAACTTTTGCATGAGCAAATGGCATTTAATCCTAACCTTTCTTTTTATTAATATATTAATTCTCTCCTATATTGTACAATAAAAAATAACAGAACGAGGAATAGAAAAATTAAATAAAATGTTAGTTAAGATAATAGCGGTTATATATATAATTTGTCAAATACTTTTTCAGCATTGTCAATAATTGTCGGAACGCCGTTGGAAGTTGATATATTAGTGTTGTTGACGACCCAAACTTTAGCTTTAGCTTGTCGATATGTTAAAAGTTGAGCAAAAGGATAAACAACAAAACTTGTTCCTGCAATAATAACTAAATCACTATTATGAATGTTTTCAACAGATTTTGTGAGGATTTTTTCATTAATTGACTCACCATATAAAATGATTCCAGGGCGAATAATTCCCTGATCTTTTTCATGAATATATGAATTTTTATAGCTGTTATATGAAATTTTTTCATGACATTTAGTACAGTAAATATTATAAAGATCACCGTGAAATTCAATCACGTGTTTATTACCAGCTTTTTTATCCAAACCGTCTACGTTTTGAGTAATTAATGTTCCATTTTTATTGCAGCTAGCTGCAATTTTCTTGTGAATAATATTAGGTTTTGCATCTGGAAAATACATGTTTTCCATTACGAAGTGATGGAATTTAGCTGGTTGGTGAAAAAGAGTTTCTTCACTTAAAATTTGTTCTGGGCTTTCCGAAATTCCATTGTAAATGCCATTTTTTGAGCGATAGTCAGGGATATGAGATGGAGTTGAAACACCTGCTCCGGTTAAATAGGTAACGTGTATAGCCGCATTAAGATCAGCTTGAAGTGCAGCAATTTGCTTATCTAAATTCATAATAAAACCTCCTACTATTATTAATTTTAAGCTAAGTCAATTATAGAATGCTGAGAGAAAAAGTGGTATTTGTTATAATTAGTGTAAGATTTTTAACGTTAATAAATAATTTTAGAAGGTAAATTATGTCACTTTTATATATTGCTTTTGATATCTTGCTAGTTGGCTATATTTTTTATAGCTGGTATTGGCAAGCAAACATTGATTATAAGGCCCGATTTAGAAGTTCATCGGTTATCTGGGCACTAATTTTTTTACTAATTGGTTTTTATTTAGATTACTTCACTGATCCAACAATACTCATGAATGTTTTCATTGCTACATTTTTATTGATGAGCATTATTGATGGTGTTAGTGGACTAGCTAAGAAACGTCTAGTTGTAAGTGGATACTTTAAGCGAACTGTTAAGTATAGTGATATCGCTCACGTAACCTTAATTGCAGTTCCTAATCCTAAAAAGCCAACTGTGATGGCAATCTTTCAAACTAATAATCGTCAAGCTTACTATCTCCGCTTTTCACAGCAGGTTAGTGATGTAATTGTTAATATCAGAAAATATCTTGGTTCAAATGTTGGAATAGAAGTTCAATCGATGATGTAAATATAATAAAAAAGGATAGATCACTTAGCACACATTGATATGAACCCAAAAATTAGGACATATTATTAAACTGTTTGATTTAAAACCA
>CANPPJ010000011.1:0-29708 GCA_947575965.1 uncultured Lactobacillus sp.
AATCTATCAAGCAGCTTAACTAAAAGTGTTCAATTTATTATTGCAATTTGCGAAATTTAAACATATAGTCACACTTTAGACATTCCTGATGGAATGTCTTTTTTTGTGTTTAATACTACAAATTCTCAATTTATATTTGATATAATTTTTATTAGGCTTTTATAGATAGCTAATATAAGAGCTTAGTAACTTTTCATGGCTCTACACCCCTCACATATATTTTAGGTTACGGAGGTGGAAGCCATGATAATTTAGATAGGCTGGAGTGTTGGTGTGCCTTGATAATAGCTGCTATTGCTATCGGCATTGTCTTAAACGCATTGGGTATTTTCCTAATCCGTGCAGCAATTGCTTATGCAATAACAAAAAAGGCTAATCACAAGGATTAGCCACACACTCAGTCATCTTAAGTTACGATTGGAGGTAGAGAGTGCGAGTCTCTATCTCCTTTTCTTTTACAATTATATAAGATTTTGAATGGGATGTCATCATTAATATATTTCAGCTTTGTCTGGTAAGTATTGATAGTTCAATTTTTCTCTAAGTGCTTCTGTTAATACTTTGGAAAAATTAATTTTCTTTTTCTCAGCTTGGAGGAAGAGCTTAGCAAGTACAGTTACATTTTTTCAAAATTAGCTGCTGATTTTGTTAAATCAGTCGATACTAACGCCACAAAAGCTCCAGGCTCAGTTATTTTAATCTCAGCAGGATCAGTCATTTTTGGCAATTTCTTTTCATCAAATAAAATTGTTCCCAAAGCATCTGCTGCTATTTCAAAAGCATCTTTTAGTCCATGCCCTTCAGTAATGGCTCCCTTAACATCGGGAAAACTAATAAAGTAAACATTATCTTTAATTGGCTTAAAGATTGCTGGATATGTTACAATTCTTTCTTTCATGATTATCCCTCCCAACAAAAAAGCTCCGACTTTCGTCGGAGCTTCTTTTACTCAAGAACTAAAAATTAGTCGTCAAGCTTTTCTTTGTTAACAACATCTAACTTGTCGTCAAATGTGTAAACAACTGGTTCACCAGTCTTCATTTCTAAGTCCATGATGTCATCATCAGAGATGTTTTCAATGTACTTAGTTAAAGCACGAAGTGAGTTACCGTGTGCAGCAATAATAACGTTCTTACCGTCAAGTAAATCTGGAGCAATGTGATCTTCCCAGAATGGCATTACACGATCTAAAGTAACGTGTAAGTTTTCTGCCTTAGGAACGATATGTGGATCAAGATTTGCGTAACGACGGTCATGTGCTTGACTGTATTCGTTATCGTCATCAATAGCTGGTGGCAAAACATCGTATGAACGACGCCAAATGTGAACTTGTTCGTCACCGTACTTTTCAGCAGTATCCTTCTTGTTTAAACCTTGAAGAGCACCGTAATGACGTTCGTTTAATCTCCAAGTCTTAGTTTCAGGAATCCAAAGTTGGTCACTTTCTTCAAGTGCGTAGTGCAAAGTCTTGATAGCACGAGTTAATAATGAAGTGTAAGCTTGATCAAATTCAAGACCGTGTTCCTTAATTAAACGACCAGCCTTCTTAGCTTCTTCAACACCTTTTTCTGAAAGGTTTACATCAACCCAACCAGTAAATTGGTTAGAAAGGTTCCATTCACTTTGACCGTGACGAATTAAAACTAATTTCGACATGAACTGTATCTCCTTTAAAATTCAATGTTTCACTAACTATTTTACACGCTTATTCAAAATTTTCATAGGAATTACGAAAAAAAGCTTGATTAATTCACAAAATATTTAATGTTAAAATAACAATGGATATATTAATTTTGATGAATTGGAAGTATTTAATTATGGAAAATATCAAGTTAGATGGTGGGCATCTCTCACTTGAACAGCTAAATGCAATTTTTAGAACAATTCCACAAGAAATGGATGTTTTAGATGCAAACGACCGCGTTGTCTGGTCTTCTATGAATGAGAATCGCCTCTTTAAGCGTACTGAAAAAGATATCGGTAAGACTGTTTTTGAGGTGCATCCCGGCCACAGTCAAAAGCATGTTAAAGCAGTCCTAGATCAAATGCACGCCGGCAAACGTAAAAACATTTCAATCATGATTACCAAAAATAAACAACCAATTAACATTTCCTTCTATAGTCTTCATAATGAACATGATAAATATATTGGCTGTATTGAAGTAACCCAAGCAGTAAGTAACTTACAAGTTAAAGGCAGTAAATTGCGCAATATTTTAAATGTCCTTAAAAAGCACTAAAGTTAAGCTCTTAGAATACTTTTTTCAGCCAAAAATAGAGTAAAATAAAATAAGATAGATACATTTATTGGGGGAATATATTTTTATGAAGAAAAAATTCAGCTTCCTAATTTTATTGGGAGTCATCTTAGTTTCTTTAACTACAGCTTGTTCAAATAAAAGCAGTAAACAAACAAAGAGTACTGGACCTTCTGCAAGTTCATTAATCAATGCAAAATTTAATTCTAGCTTTGCTAACGGTCATTTCACTCAAACTACTAATTCTAATGAAATGAACCAAAAGTCAAAATCAGAGGGTTTATTCAAAGACAAAGGTGATGTAACTAACCTTACTTATACCTTAACTCAAAAGAAGAAATCTCAAACTGAACAAATGTGGCTTACCAAGAACGATATGTACTTACTTTTAGAGCAAAACAAGGGCCATTGGATTAAAAACTCAATTGATGCAGATAGCTTTGATTCAGACCAAGTAAAAGAAAGATTCGATCCTGCAACTTTTGAGAAAATTAATAAAGCTTTTGCTAAAAAAGCCACTGTTCAAAGAAAAAATGGAAATTATGAAATTAGTTTTGATGGTACCGACGCTAACCTATGGAATGCAGTCAATCCTTTAATTATTGATGCCATGAACACTCCCGGCTCTCAAAATATGCAGGTAGCCCGCTTAGTAAAATCAGCTCAAGTTCAAAATCTTAAGATCACTTATTTAATTGATCCAACTACCAAAAATGTCGAATCAATGACTTTTAAGGCTCAATATACTGCTGGCGGAAAATATAACTTCACTTGGAACCTAACTTATGACCAATTAGGTCAACACAGTGATTTAGCCGTTCCTTCTGACATTCAAAAGAATGCAATTAGTGCTGAAGACATCAAGAAAGCACAAGAAGAGCAAAATAATCAATAATCATTTAGAAAGATACACTGATGGAAAAAAATAAAATCAAAGATAAAAAGATTATTTTTTCTAACAATCAAGACGGCAAAATTGCCGCTTTAATTTTAGGTATTATTATCCTAATCGTAGTAGTTTGGAGCGCAATTATTGCATTTAATAAGCCAAGCGTTAAAGATGCATTAACTACTGCTGCCAATACCAAAATTGCTACTGCACGCGTTAATGTTAAAACTACTAATGCAAAGTCAAAAATGTATTCAAATTATGTCGTCGGTCCAGATAATGCCATCCATATTACCATGAAAAGTATCCCTAAATCTGATACTAATTCTGAGTTATGGGGTAACAAAGACTATGTTTACCACCGTGATGGCACGAAACAATGGAATTACATTAAACAAAATGCCATCTTTAGTGAAGTTTATTCAGGCTATAAAAAGCTTTATACCGCACATGATTTCACCCAATTTTCTGACGATGCCTTTAAACATATGACACTTAAATCTAATGGATTTAATGGTTATGTTATTTCCTATAAGGGTGATAATAGCGACGTAATTAAAAGTATGCAAAAAGCGACTACTGTCGCTCCCACTAGCGATCCACAATCAACCAATGTTAAAAATATTGATTTAAGAATTTCGATTAATCGAAAAAAGCAACTAACTGATATGTACTATAAAGTTACTTATAATACTAAGAAAGAAGGTACTCTCACCTTACACCTTTATGATATTAATAAAGTTAAGAAGTTAACAGTACCTTCCTCAGTTACTAAAAATGCTAAAAAATTAAATTTCAAACTCAATTAAAGGAGGTTTCATTATGAAACTAGGTATTATTGGCTCAGGAAAAATTGTTCATGATTTTCTATCAATTACTGATCAAATTCCAAATCTTGAACTTGCTGCTCTTTCAACTACTAAAAGAAGTCATCAAATTGGTCTTGAATTGCAAGAAAAGTACAATATTTCAAAATTATATGAAGACAATGCTGGCTTATTTAATGATGCTAATGTCGATACTGTCTATGTAGCTGTTCCAAATAGTTTGCATTTTAGTATTGCCAAGGCTGCATTAGAAGCAGGGAAAAACGTCATTTGTGAAAAGCCATTTGTTGCTACAACTGGTGAAGCCCGTGAATTAAAAGAAATTGCTGATAAAAACCAAGTAATTATTGTTGAGGCCATCACTAACATTTATCTAGAAAACTTTAAATTCATTGAAGATAACTTAGCTAAAATTGCCCCAATCCACGTTGTTAATCTTAATTACACTCAATATTCGAGTCGCTATGATGCTTTCTTAGAAGGCGACATTCAACCAGCTTTTGATCCTAAAAAAGATGGTGGGGCTCTAATGGATTTAGGCACTTACAACTTACACATTATTATTAAATTATTTGGTAAGCCAGATTCTGTTAACTACTTCCCAACTATTCAAAAAAATATTGATACTTCTGGCATCCTTCACTTGGGCTATTCTGACAAACAAGCCAGTTCAATTGCTGCTAAAGATAGCTTTTCACCTAATGTCAGCACCATTGAAGGTGAAAAAGGTGCACTCATTATTTACGGCCATCCTAATGAAATGCCAAAGGTTGGCATCCAATTACGAGGAGAAGAGCCTGAAGTTGTTAACCACAACAAGTATTTCCATCGAATGATTGCTGAATTTATCGAATTCACTAAGATTATTGATCAACATGATTTTACAGCTGCTGATCAAGCCTTTGCCCATAGTCTAAATACCCTAGCTGTTTTACAAGAAGCGAAAAAACAGCGTTAACAAAAATGACAGGACTAAAAATCCTGTCATTTTTTTATATTTAATTCTTTCTACCTAGTTCTTCTCTAATTCTTTCTGCATCTTCACCTTTAGCTGTAAAAATTAGATGATCTCCTACTTCAATGATTGTATTTCCGTGTGGCACTAGCCATTTACCATTTCGCCAAATTCGACTAACAGTCATTTGCTCAATAAAGTCTAGATTCATCAGTTTCTGACCAGCATACTTATGATTTCTAACCGTTACTTCAAACAAGCCATTCTTAGTATCTGTTAAAATTCTCAAAATGGAAGGTGATTCAATTAGAGCTCTTAAGACAGAAGTCTGAACATTGAAAATATTGTAAATTTCAATTTTTTCACTGACTAATTTCTTAATTGTTTCAGGCTTTGGCCTCTCTTGACTAGCAATAACTCTTTGAACACCATGCTCTTTTGCTAAACGGGCAATTTTACGGTTTAGGTCATCTTCAATAAATCCAGCTACTAAAATATCACAGTCAAAGACACCGGCTTTTTCTAAACATGTCTCTTCTAAGCTGTTAATTAACTTCAAATTAGCAACTTTACTCTTATAAGTATCATAGTTTTCTTTTTTATGAGTTACTAATAACACATCGTACCAATTGTCATGAAGCTCTTGGGCAACAGGCACAGTCATTACATTGGTTCCCATCATGACAACTCTTTGCTTAATTTTATCTTCTTTAGTTAATTTAAAGAGCGAATTAAATAGAATTGGTCCTAAAATACATACGACCACTGCTGCCAAAATAAAAGCATCTGATTGAGTTTCAGTAATTGCATTTAACTTACGAGCAACCTCTAAAGTTGGAAGTACAATCGTAATTGTAGTCATAATTAAAAATGTACCCGCAAGACTGTTACGTTTATTGAAATTTCGTGTATAAACCAAAAATATAGGCAATTTGGCTAAAAGTAAGAATAATACTAAAACTGGGATCAACATTAAAGCATTCGGATTAGCAAGAAGTGACTTTAAATCCAGCTTAACACCTGTTGTAATAAAGAAAATTGGAATGAAGAACCCATAACCAATAGAAGTTAATTTATCCATTGTTGCTTCACTTGGCTCAAGTAACTTCATAACCATCCCAGCTAAAAAGGCACCTAAAATATTTTCTGCCCCTACCCGTTCTGCGACTGTTACTAATGTAAATATTAAGAAGAAGGCCAATCGAATATCTAGTTGAGTAGTTGCTTTAGAGATCTTATTAAACCATTGATATGGTTGTTTGAATCTTCTCAATAAGATAATTGCTGCTAGGAAAAGCAGAACAATAAGCCACAATCTTCCAGCATTACCACCGTTAATCGAAGCATAGATAGTCAACAGCAATAAGGGAATTACTTCTCCTAGAACGGCTGTCAATAATATAGTTTGCCCAATTGGTCGAGATAAGATTTCTTTTTCTTTTAGAGTGGCAATTACCACACCTAAGGCTACAGTCATAAAAATAATCATAGCCAGCATAACATCATTAAATAGGCCTATTAGTTTTAGAATATAAGCTAAAGCAAATGCCGTTATTGTAATAGCAGTAAAAGCAATAATTGCTATTCGTGCTGGATTAACTTTACTCTGTTTAGACTCAGGTAAATCCTTCTTTTTAAAAAGATCAAAATTAATTTCCATACCTGATAAAAACATCAGCAAAATCACACCTAAATTTGATAGAAGCGATACGCTGCTTGTGATTTTTATGGTATCTAATAAACTTTTTCCTAGAATTATTCCAGTCACAATTTCAGCAACTGCAGTTGGTATAGCATTAATTCTAAATCGCGCCATAACGATTGGAATTACTAAAGCTGCTAAACTAACAATAAATATAGATAGATCCACTTTTCTTCCCCTTATAGTAAATTTAGTACCATTATACTAAAAAACAACAAAAAATAAGTCGGCTTTTATAAGCCAACTTATTCTTATTATTCTGCTTCTTCAAAGGTAATTCTTCTAGCAATAACTTGCTTTTGAAGTGCAGGGGTTGTTCTGAAATCAGTAAGCCATTTACTTTGAGCAGTATCACTTCCTGCAGCAATTGCATCAGCTAAATTTCTAACAGGAGTGTATCCTTTAAGCATCCCAGCTAAGAAAGTTCCAAGTAGGGCATCTCCACTACCACTGCTATCAACTTCTTCAATTTCAGGAGCATGTGCTATTAAAGCATCCATCATATTAACGATTGCAGCCCCATTTGCACCTAAGGATAAAAGAACATGTTGTGCTCCTTTAACCACTAAACTATGAGCCATATCAATTAATTCTTTTGTAGTTACTTCCTTGTCATCTTTTTCGAACCAATGTTTCAATTCAGTTTCATTTGGCTTAATTAACAATGGATTCATTGGCAAGATATCAAGTACGTTTTCATAAGGAACATCTACTACCAAGGCAGCTGCTCTTTGATCAGCAACTTTAGCCAAATCAGTTAGATAAACTGGATCTATTCCCTTAGCAAAGCTTCCTGCAATTACTAAAATGTCACCAGCTTTTAAGACTTTCAAGTAATCCAATAATTTTTGTTGGTTTTTAGCAGTAATTTTAATTCCACGAGTTTGTTCAATAAATTGATTCTCAATCTCTGCTTTATCAAGCTCTTCTGCTACTTGCTCTACATTTTTGTGATTTACAATTCCAATAGCAATGGAATCAATGCCTAATTTTTTCAAAATAAGTGAAATATTAATTCCTTTACCTACTACACTTTCACTAGGATCTAAGGTTACTGTATAAATCAAAATTATATCCTCCATGCTTTTTTCATAGTTTATTATAAGACAAAAAAGACATGATTCCCATTAGGATCATGTCTTTCAATCTATATATAATTATTAGTAACTAAGTGCACGTTGTTTATCAGCATTCCAGTGTTGATAGAATTCACCATACGACATACTTCCTTTTGAACCAGTCCATGGATCATTGTAATATAGTCGTTTAGAGTCATATCCAGTTAAAGCCAAAGTATGATTTACAAACCCATCAACATTGGCAACCCAAGCAACTACTAAATGGCCATCTCTTAGCTTATTTTGGATACGTTGCATTGATGCACCAGTCATTATTTCATGATGTCCGATATATTTATCTACTACTGGCGAAATACCTGTTGGGAACACCCACCAACCGCTTGTACTATATGGATTTCCCACAAAACCCCGATTGCCATCATTGCTACGAGGCATTTCATTAGCTACTTGAGTTTTAGATACATTATGTCCAGCATATTGTAACATCATAGCAACAGCAGTTGCTTCACAACCTGTAGGTAATTCAGGACGTTGACTAATTACATTTGCATTGTTATGCACTGCAATAACTTGTCCCTGTTCATTATATGTAGTGGATTTTCTACCATTTTGTACAGTTTTACCAAAGGTTCCCCAAGGTTGGCCATTTACACGACCTACTAAATAACCGTATTGGCCATTTGCACGTGGTTGTCTTAGCCATACATAGTTACCAGCTTGATAGTAGGCATCATATTTAACCTCTGAATCTGCTGGTAATTGAGCAATAATTGTACTCTTAGTAGTTGGGGCAGTTCTTAAGTTAATTGCACCAGCAGTAATAAAAGTACCATCTTGCTTAGTCCAAGTTGCTTGTTTTTCTTTCTCAGCATTATCTTGAGCCTTCTCTGCTGGTTTATTAGCTGGTTTGGTTTCTGCTGGCTTAGTTGCTGTAGCTGAACCTTCCTTGAATGTTCCCCATGCTTGGCCATTATTACGTCCTACTAAGTAGCCATATTCATTATTTGCACGTGGTTGTCTTAACCATGTGTATTGACCAATTGTACGATAAGCATCATATTTAACTTCTGAGTTTGCTGGTAATTGAGCAATTACTTTACTATCAGTGCTTGCACCAGTTCTCAAGTTAATTGCGCCACCAGTTACAAAGACACCATTTTGCTTAGTCCAATCACTGTTTACGTTAGTGTTTGTACTTGGCTTTTCTACTGGCTTAGTTTCAGTTGGTTGTGCTGGTTTGGTTTCTGCTGGCTTAGTTGCTGTAGCTGAACCTTCTTTGAATGTTCCCCATGCTTGACCATTATCACGTCCTACTAAGTAACCATATTCATTATTTGCACGTGGTTGTCTTAACCATGTGTATTGACCAATTGTACGATAAGCATCATATTTAACTTCTGAGTTTGCTGGTAATTGAGCAATTACTTTACTATCAGTGCTTGCACCAGTTCTCAAGTTAATTGCGCCACCAGTTACAAAGACACCATTTTGCTTAGTCCAATCACTGTTTACGTTAGTGTTTGTACTTGGCTTTTCTACTGGCTTAGTTTCAGTTGGTTGTGCTGGTTGTGTACTGTTATTACTATTTGGCTTAGCAGTATCATTACTATTGTTAGTAATTGGATTTGCAGGTGCTTGACTACTGCTTTGACCGTTATTAGCATTTGAATTATTGGTATTAGCAGCGTTATTTGATGTGTTGTTATTAGTATTAGTCTTATTTGAAAGAGGAACTACATTAACATTTCCATCAACATTTTGACCACGCCAATTTTGCGTATATTGCCAAATAGCTACATTATCCATTGATGGGAAGTAATTGTAGTCAGGATTATCTTCACGACCATTAGTCTTGTACTTAGCTACCCATAATGCATTTGGATACTTTTCAGAAATCTTATTAGTATCAACCTTATTCTTTAATAACCATTCACTAGAATAAAGCATTGGGTTGTATCCACCATCATGAACAGTATCCATGAAGCTAGTGATTGCATTAGTATTAGCGGCAACACTACCGTTAGTATTATTATTAACGTCTTGTTCCCAATCAGTTGCTAAGTATGAACCTTGTGGTAAACCAGCTTGTTGTGCTGAATTAACTGCATAGTTTCCTTCTTGAACTGCGCGATTGCTGTCAGAGCCAAAATGAGTGTAGTGGTAACCCATAGTCATCATATTATTTTGTTCAGCACTCTGGATTTGGCCTTGAGCATTAGGGTTTTGATAATTTGTACCCTCAGATACTTTAACAACAGCAAATTGTGCACCGGACTTAGCTTGTTGATCCAAGTTGGTACCTTGCCAACTTGAAACATCTACACCTGTAGACTTGGCAGGTACAGTATCAGTTGCAGCTTGTGCTACTTGATGAGTTTTAGTAACTCCCATAGGATCTACAATTGCTAAAGCTGTCATAGCACTAGCACAAGCTAATGCACTAATAAATTTCTTATTTGTTGAACGCATTAAAAAACTTTCTCCTCCAAAAAATTTTAATGAAACAATCTAATCTTTTATAAATTAACGAACTAGTACTGACTTGGCAGATATCCATTGATTTCCGCCAAGGTCGTACCAAGTTTGTCCGTTAACATTAGCTACACGGAAGTATCTCCAACTTGAACCATCTTTCAAGAACTTACCTGAAATTTGGTCTTGACCTGGAACACGCCATACTGGCACACCATAGTCTGGTTTAGAATTAATAGTTAATACACCAGATTTTGCAGTGATTTGTGCTTCTTGAGTAGTATATTTTGCCATAATCCATTTACCATTACTAATTTCATAATATAAGTTTCCGTTAGCATATTTTGAAGCTATAACTACAAATGCACTTCCAGCTTCAACTTGTTGGCTTAATTTTTGACCATTTGGAGCTGATAAAACTTGGGTAGTCTTAGTTACTTTAACCAAAACAGTAGAAGCAGCCTTTGGTGCAGTATTAGTACTAATCCATTGAGTACCATAGCTATTATTTGCAGCTGCAGTAGATACAGCACTTTGGTAACTTTGTACTGGTGCAACAGTTTCAACTGAAGTAGTTGGTTTTACAACAGTTTTAGCACTAGTAGTTACTGGAGTAGTCTTAACAGCTGGCGTGTTTTCTTTCTTCACAGTATCAACTGGTTTCACTACTGGGGCTTCAGCTTTCTTAACTTCAGCCACCTTAACAACTAGAGTGGTCTCCTTCTTTACAGTTTCAGCATTTTTAACTGTATTAGTAGTCTTAACTTCAGGAGCTTTAACTACTGGTGCAGTCTTAGCTTCTTTATTTTCAGCTTTAGGAGCTTCAACTTTTACAGGTGTAGTCTTAGCTGGTTCAGCCTTAACAGCCTCTTTTTTAACTTCTTCTTTCTTAGCTGGAGTTGCTGCTAATGAAGTAGTTAATTGTTTAACTGGTTGAGCTGCCTTAGTTTCAGCTTTAACATTTAAAGTCGCAGTTTGGGCTGGAGTTTTAACTTCTGCAGCTTTCTTTGTTTCAACAGTGGCTGCTTTAACTGGAACTGCAGGAGCTTGAGTCTGAGCTTGTTGAGTTTGAGCTACTGGAGTCTTAACTGGTTGGCTAGCTTGATTGTTAGTAGTAGTTTGCTTATTACTATTATTAGTATTAGAAGTGGCATTGTTAGCAGTAGTGTTATTAGTAATTGGGCTAAATGCAAGTGCATTAATCCAGCCGTTACCAATAAATGCGCGCTTTACGCCGTTGTTATAAGTAATATACTTAGTAATATTTACGTTTTGACCAACTCTTGCAGTATCTACTTGTGTACCAACACTAGGATCAACTGGTGCACTCATAACTGGTGTTGTTTGTGCAACTGTACGATTTTCGTTAACAACTTGTGTAACGGGATCATATTTGTCAAAACCATTAGTTGCAATCACACTATTAAGAGTCTTAGCATAATTTGGATCAGTAGCGTATTTACCTTGTAAACCATTTTGAGTTGCTTGAGCATAGTTATTTGAGTTTTCTACCCAAGTACCAGAGTAATAGTTACCCATTTGGTTACGTAATAAAGCACCATTATCTTCAAATGATTCAGTATATGATGGATACTTTCTGAATCCGGCATTAGTAGTGTAGTAACCACCATTACCGTATTCGCCAGTATTCATGTTTACAGATTGGCCATTGTAAGAGCCCTTAATACCAAATAAGTTATTATTAGGTTCTTGGGCTAAACCTGATTGGCCCCAAGCTGATTCAACTGTTGCTTGAGCAAGCATAACTGAAGTATAAGTACCATACTTAGATGATGCAGTCGTAGCAGCTGGAATAGCTTTATTTAAAAATTCTTGTTGATAGGTTGCAGCTTGAACAGTACCTTCACCAGTTTTTAAAGGATTATCTGGTTTAAGGTTGTTGGTAACTGATATACCGGCAGTGGTTATAAGTGCCGCGGTAGCAATACCAGTGAATGTTCGTTTTTTCATCACTTAAACTCCCTCCAATTTATATACACCCTTTATTGTAGTTTGGCAAGTTGTCAGATACAACCGAACAAACATTCTGAAATAAAAAAGTAACATAAATTACACACTTTCATCTCAAAATAAAAAGAGTAATGCCGAAACATTACCCTTTCAAGAGTTTATTTAATAACTTAATCAAGTTTCTTATCTCAAAAAATATCGTCCTAATTCTTTTCACTATCATCAAACACAGAAGTAACTGTACGTTCAACATATTGAGCAGATAAAGGAGCCTGATATTGATCAACTTCTTCCTTTACAAATAAGTTAGCTTCACACATTTCGTTCATAGCAGCCTTAATTTCATCTTCAGTCAAGTTTTCTGCTGCATCAGGTAAGGATAGATTTACTTTCTTATTTTTAGCATTCTTAAATGTAAGTTTTAATGTTTTAGTAGTAGTCATTTTTTGTTCTCCTTAGATTTTCTCTATATTATGTATTTTTCTTAAGCTTGAATATCTGAATATGAAATTAGTCTAGCAGTTTTAATACCATCGTCTTTTTGCAACTTAGATAAGGCATTTCCTACCTTCATTACTTCTTCAACACTAGCTTGCCATTACTTCTTCAACACTAGCTTGCTTCTTAACATTTTTTAAAATTCTACTTTTCTTACCATTACTGTATTTTTCACCTGCAAAAGTAAATTGAACTGATTGATCCTTTAAAATAAATTCCATTTTTTGTACTCCTAAATAATCTAATCAAATTTTTTGTAAGTCAGCACCGGTGAATTACCTTACACTATTACTAACGATTTATCTCGAAAAACTGTGCCACTTTTTCAACAATTTTTTTAATAAGTGAATTTGGTATAATTTAAGTAAGATAAATTCATTTTTATAGGAGGAAAAAATGATGAAACGATCAAAACTCGAAGTTGCCATTACGGCATTCTTCATCACCTTTTTAGCAGTTGGATGTTCAAACCCATCATCAACTAATTCATCTAATAGTGGTTCAGATAAGTACACAACTTACATGAATCAAGGAAAAGATGCTGCTTCTAGTCAAAAATATGAGACGGCTGAAGACAAATTTGAAGATGCACACGATGTAAAAGCTACTTCTGAATCGAAAGCTTATGCAGATCAAGCTGGCAATATGAAGGATGCTCAGGAAGAAATTAGAGAATATGAATTTAAAGATGCCTTAGGTGAATTAGATAAAGCAGCTAACAAGACCAATGGCTACTCAGTAATGACTAAGCAAGCTTCTAAACTCTACAAGACAATCGACAAGGTTCAAGATCATATCACTAATGATATTAATCCTTTGTACAAGAAGGCTAAACTAAGCTACAGAGACGGTAACTACCAAGCAGCAGTTGACGCTTGCGATCAAATTTTAGACTTACCTTACATTAATAGTAAGTATTATAAGAAGGTAAAGAAGAACGTTAAACATTTACGTAAAGTTGCTAATGCAAAATTAAACGGCGAAAATGTTAGCGATGACATTGACACTGAAAACCTAGATGCTAATGATGACGATGAAGCTACTACTTCAAACAAGCAAAGTTCTAACTCAAAATCTAGCTCATCAAACAGCAGTAATACTAACAACACTAATTCTAGCTCTAACAAGAGTTCAAGGAATTCAAATAGCTCAAACTCTCAAGACAACAATGCTGCAAGTCAAAAATCTAGCGCAACAAGCTCAAGCAGCAACACTGCAGCTAATAACAACAATTCAAATACTAATTCTTCATCAACTTCAAGTAATGATAGTATGATGATTAATGGTCAAACAGTTACTGGGAGAGTAATTTCTCAAACTCGTAATCAACTAAGTTCAATTGGCGTTGATACTAGTTCATGGTCTGATCAAAAAGTAGTTGACTTCATGAGATCAGCTGCTAATAGCGGCCATACTACAATTGATTCTTACACCAAACAAGATGTAGAAAACTTTAAATAAACCCTATAAAATTTGCTTTTGATTGTAATTCAATGTAAGATTATATTGAATTTTTGTACAGCTAGACAGTAAAGGAGCTCTTAACTTTGACTGAAGACAAGAAGAACACCGAAGAAACTCAAGAAAAAGAAGAATTTGAAGTAGTTATGCCAGAGGCAAATCGTGTAGAAATGCCAGCTACTGAATTTAAAGAACAACCAGATTACTTAAAGACATTTGCTAACTTCTATATTTCAAAATTTGATGAAAGCGATCTTGAAATTATGGATGTTTATGATGGTAATCATGATGTTATCGAAATTAATACATACTTAACTAACAATATGGCTTTCAGCCGTCGAAACTTGGTTAAACATGTTTTAAATATTCATGGAGACCGTTTTATGGATATGCTTAACAACATCCAAAAACAAACTGGCGTAGATCCACAAAACATGAAGACTTACGAAGATTGGGAAAAATGGTACACTGATCGTCGTAACGAAATTAAACAAACTCTTTCATAAAAAATCTCAAATTATTAGTTGCATATTGAATCCTAAAGGACCAAAATAATGCTAATAAAAAAGAATGTATTGTTTTAATACATTCTTTTTTAGTTATCTAAAATGTCGTTAATGTTTTATTTTATTAGGAAATCTAAATATGAATAATGATGTACGGAAAAAGGTCACTCTAGCTGGCCTTTTAGTTTCAATTGGAATCGTCTATGGCGATATTGGTACAAGTCCCCTCTATGTTATGAAGGCAATTGTAAACGAAAATGGAGGAATCGCTAACGTTAACCGAGAATATATAGTCGGCTCTATTTCTCTGATCCTTTGGACAATAACTCTTTTAACAACAGTTAAGTATGTTCTAATCGCTCTTAAAGCAACTAACCATGGTGAGGGTGGTATTTTTTCACTTTATGCTTTAGTTAGAAAAAAGGCCAAATGGTTGGTTCTGCCTGCTTTAATTGGAGGGGCTGCCTTGCTTGCAGACGGCACACTGACACCTGCAGTTACTGTCACGACAGCAATTGAAGGACTTAAAAATATGAAATTTGGCAATGATATCCCCGTTCCTAATCAAAACAGTGTTCTTATTATTACCATCATCATTCTTTTATTTTTATTTTCCATTCAAAGAATGGGAACTAGTATAATCGGAAAAGCTTTTGGACCGATTATGCTTATCTGGTTCACCTTCTTAGGTTTAACCGGCGCTATGAACCTAAGTCATGACTTGTCGCTCCTTGAGGCTCTTAATCCTGTACTAGCAGTCAAAATTTTGTTTAGTCCAGCAAATAAGGTCGGTGTCTTAATCCTAGGAGCTGTCTTTTTAGCAACTACAGGGGCTGAAGCTCTTTATTCAGACGTGGGGCACGTAGGAAAAGGCAACATCATGGCATCTTGGCCTTATGTATTTGTTTGTCTAGCCTTGAACTATCTTGGCCAAGGAGTGTGGATTTTAGAAAATCCTAACTACCATGCTGGTAATACTGACTTTAATCCCTTCTTTGAAGCTCTTCCAAGTCAGTGGAAATTTTTCGCCATCATTTTAGCCACCTTAGCAGCCATTATCGCTTCTCAGGCTTTAATTACTGGATCTTTTACATTAGTTTCAGAAGCAAGCGGCTTAAAATTTTTACCAAGGATGAAGATTATTTATCCCTCAACTGAACAAGGTCAGATCTTCATCCCTTCTATTAATAAAATGCTTTGCGCTGCTACAATCGGAATTGTCTTTTTATTTAAGACATCAGAACACATGGAGGCAGCTTACGGGTTAGCAATTACTGTTACCATGCTAATGACGACAATATTACTTTTTGAGTATCTGTCTCTTAAAAAAGTTAACATCTTGTTACGCTTAGTTTTTCTGTTTTTGTTCAGTGCAATTGAAAGTATGTTTTTAATTTCCAGTTTAGCTAAGTTTTTACATGGCGGTTATGTAACAGTAATTATTGCTGCATTTATTGGTGCAATCATGTATATTTGGTATTTTGGTAACAAGGTTCGTGATAAACGCGAAGCTAAAAATGCTTACGTGCGTTTAGATGAATTCACTTCCATGTTAAGTAATTTAAGTCATGATGATAGTGTGCCTTTATACGCGACAAATTTAGTTTATATGGCTAAGGTTAAGTACAATAAGTTTATTAAGCGCGATATACTCTATTCAATTTTAGACAAGCGTCCAAAACGGGCTCATGCATACTGGTTTGTCACTGTTAATGTAACTAACGAACCCTTCACCGCAGAATATGCAGTCAATACTTACGGCACAAAAAACGTGATTAACGTTCAACTATATTTAGGTTTTAAGCAACAACAAAAAGTTAACGTCTATCTACGACAAATAGTCCACGATCTAATTAAAGGCGGCACAATCGAATCTCAGCCGCAAGAATATACCACGACTCCCGGTCGTGACGTTGGTGACTTTAAGTTTGTAATTGTAAATGATGTGATTAGTCCACAAACTCAATTAAATACTTATGAAAAGTGGTTAGTTGAAAGTCGTGTCTGGCTTCAAAATCTATCTTCTAATCCTGCTGTTTGGTTTGGATTGGAATATGCCGATACAGTAGTCGAACGAGTTCCATTAATCCTAGGCTCACAAAATATTAAATCAATTCAAAGAACTAAATTGAAATAAATATTTTTAATTAATCGCATGCAGATACTTGCAACTCTTGCGCAAATAGATGAAAATAGATATGTTTAAAAAAGAATGTCTTTTCGGCATTCTTTTTTACGTTATTTGAATATTTAGCTGTTTGGCTATTTATTGGGAGAATATAATAATGAATGAAAAAACACGGAAAAATATATCGGCCGCAGGTTTACTAATCGCTATCGGTATTGTCTACGGTGATATCGGAACTAGTCCGCTATACGTTATGAAGTCAATTGTTGCCGGAAACGGCGGAATTGCAAATGTGAATCGCGACTTTATTGTAGGTTCTATTTCATTAGTACTTTGGACAGTTACTCTGCTAACAACTTTGCAAACCGTCTTTATTGCTTTAAAAGCAACTAACCATGGTGAAGGTGGCATTTTCGCCCTCTATACTTTGGTACGGAAACGAGCTAAGTGGCTTGTTCTTCCTGCTTTGATTGGTGGTGCAGCAATTTTAGCTGATGGTACTTTAACTCCCGCAGTTACTGTTACAACTGCTATTGAAGGATTAAAAGGAATTGAATTTGGTCACGGTAACGTTCCTGTTTCTACACAAGGAACTGTTATTGCGATTACAGTAGTAATTCTTTTACTTTTGTTCTCAATTCAACGAATGGGAACAAGTATTATTGGTAAGGCTTTTGGTCCAATTATGTTTATCTGGTTTACCTTCCTAGGCGTCGTTGGATTGATGAATATGATGGGGGATCTTTCAATTTTACAAGCTCTTAATCCATACTACGCAATCAAGCTTTTATTCAGTCCTTACAACAAAGCTGGAATCTTTATTTTAGGTTCTATTTTCCTTGCTACTACTGGTGCTGAAGCTCTGTATTCAGACGTTGGTCACGTTGGTAAAGGAAATATTATTGGTTCCTGGCCATATGTTTTTGTTTGTTTGTCACTTAACTACTTCGGTCAAGGGGTTTGGATTTTAAACAACCCTAACTACAATGCTGGAAATGGTGACTTCAACCCATTCTTTGAAATTATTCCACAAAACATTCGTTTAGCTGCGATTGTTTTAGCAACTATTGCAGCTGTTATTGCTTCACAAGCATTAATTACTGGTTCATTTACTTTAGTAGCTGAAGCCAGTGGATTGAAATTTTTACCAAGAATGAATATCGTGTACCCTTCAACTAAGAAGGGACAAATTTATATTCCTTCAGTTAACAAAATGATTTGTGCAGCAACTATTGCAATTGTTCTTTTCTTCCAAACCTCCGCTCACATGGAAGCAGCTTATGGTTTGTCAATTACCATTTCAATGTTAATGACAACAATTCTGCTCTATGAATGGTTGGCAATGAAAGGCGTTCACACCATCTGGAATTGGCTTTTCTTAATTTTCTTTGGCTTCTTAGATGTAATGTTTATGTTAGCCAGCTTGAGTAAATTCATGCACGGTGGTTACGTTTCATTAGTTATTGCCGGATTCATCGGAATCATTATGTACGTTTGGTATTACGGTAATAAAATTAGAGACAAGCGTGAATCACGTAACGCTTATGTTCGTCTTGATGAATATGTTGATATGTTAACGAACCTAAGTCACGACGAAGATTATCCTACTTTTGCGACTAACTTAGTCTATATGGCAAAAGTTAAATACAATAAGTTTATTAAGAGAGAAATTCTCTATTCTATCTTAGATAAACGTCCTAAACGGGCACGAGCATATTGGTTTGTAACAGTTAATGTAACTAACGAACCCTTCACTGCTGAATATGCTGTTAATACTTACGGTACAAAGAATGTTATTAACGTTCAGCTCTTCCTTGGTTTCAAACAGCAAACTAGTGTAAATGTCTACTTGCGCCAAATTGTTCATGACTTAATTGCAGATGGAACCATTGAATCTCAACCACAAGAATACACTACTACTCCTGGTAGAGATGTTGGTGACTTTTCATTCGTTATCGTTAACGATGTAATTAGTCCACAAACACAACTTAGAAGTTATGAAAAATTCTTGGTTGAAGCACGTGTATGGCTTCAAAATCTTTCCTCAAACCCTGCTTCATGGTTTGGCTTAGATTATGCAGATACAGTCATTGAACGTGTACCATTGATTCTAGGCAATCAAAGAAGACAACATATTACTCGCATCCCTCCTAAGAAATTTGAAGATATTAAAAAGAAGCTTCAAGCTGAAGGAGAACTTAAAGAGTAAGGCAAGTTAATAGCTACCAAAAAGGCATCCCAATAGGGATGCCTTTTAACGTTCAAATATAAAAATTTTTAAGAGGATTTCTAACTATGTTTAACTAATTTAATTCCTTAATAATACCTTCCAAGGTCTTCTTAGCTTCTTCTTGGATTGGTTGAGTAGGATGTTCTTCATCATACTTATTCAACCAATCTAACCGATCTTGCATTCTCTTAGCTAAAGTCTTTTGATATTCAGGATCATCTAAGTGAACTTCGTAGCCTTCAATTGGCAAGTAAGATACACCCTTGAAGTTACCAAATTGCTTCCAGTCACTGTCTTTGATAGTGCCGTTAGCAAGATCTTCAACTAACTTCTTAGTTACTTCCTTTGTAATATCCTTACCCATAAATGCATCAGTATTCAAGATGTAGCAAGAAGCTCCACGCTTAGTAAATAACTCCTTAAAGTCTGCGTAGTCGCCAGATACTGGGTAAGCACGGAATGGATCCGCAAATGGTTCAATTACCAAGGTGTTCATGTCAAAGCCCTTTGGTAAGTTTTCAGCACTAGTTCTCTTAGTTGCTAAAGTAAGCCCCATGGTAGTTGCTAGAACTGGATCATCAACCTTTAAGATTGGTGGCAAGGAACCATCCTTCATAATCCAGAATAAGGCAGTGATTGGTGCACTTTCATAGTCAACTCTATGTGGTGAAGTATAACGTGTCTTAATAACACGACCATTATTGTTACGAAGATCTTCAGTCACAATAACTTTCTTACCATCTTCATCTTGAGTAACCGCACAGTTCATAATTGTAGTGTAGTATTTCGTCTCGTGATGACCTGCTGGATAGTCATGCGTCTTATCAAAGTATGAAGGCTCTAATGCTACTGAAGATCCATCTTCACGAGAAATAATAAATGCATCGTCGTGCAAAACAGTGATATCATATTTACCATCATACATTTCATGAGTCAAAGTAGATTTACCTGAACCAGATAAGCCGTAGAAAGCAAATACTTTATCATCCTTATCCTTAAAGTGGAATGACTTTTCACCACCGTGACAAGCAGTATAACCGTTTCTGTGAGCCATAGCCCATGCAAGAGTTAAAGTACCCTTCTTTAATTCACCGAAGTAGCGTAAGCCAAAGACTGCAGCACAGTTATGTGGAGCATCAAAGACACCAAAGCCCTTTGGATAGTCTTCATCTTGTGTATTTGGATCAAAATAGAAGTAAATATCTCCTTCATCATATAACTTCGATTTCTTATAGATCTTTTCTGCTTCTTCATCAAAGAAGTGGAAGTTCAAGATATATGAAAGTAAGTTAAAGGCTTGGTCTTCTGGCATCATAATATGTGCTTTAACAGTAAAGCTTGGATCTAATCCTACTAAAACTGTTGCTTTTAAGAATTTTTGATCATGGCCCTTATAAATATCTTCACGTAAATTGCCAGCTAATGCTTCAGGATCCTCTTTTGGATCATCAACAAAGTGACGTGCACTTGCTGTTCTACCCAAGATTTTACCGTGATTATAAACTAATTGCTTTGCACCTTGTGGTAAACCAAGTTCTTTAGTATGTAAAATTGGTAAATCAGTTTCAATAACACCAGATTGTTTCTTAGCTAAATTATAAGCTTCAGCAACACTAGTTACTTCGTGTACATTGTTGCCATAAAAGGCAGATTCAATAGTAGAACGAACCCGACTAAATTTTTTGTTAGCTTTTCTTAACTCATCATGAGAATAACGTTCTTGTGTACTCAACTTTTTGCCTCCTCTGAAACCATAGAAAGCGGTTTCAATCCTTACAGTTAAATAATAACATAACGAGCTTTCTATAGCTATGCATTAATTGAAAATAAACCATACAAACAAAAAGCAGTTCCCTAATAAATTTAACTTATTGAGGAACTGCTTTTGTATATGATTTAAATATCTTTTAATTGTCTTTATTATTTATAAACTTTTTCCATAGTAAAAATACAATAACTAAAAGCCAAGAAATTAATGAAATTGCACTTATCACATAGAACCAGCTTGGCACTGCAAAGTGTAGAATAGCACGATTCAATCCGGCTTTTTGATCAACAATTGGATTTCCAATTACATTTTTAGCGCCAGAGAATTTTTTACTATTCACTGTTAGTTCACTTTGCGTGTAAAGCACAACAGGTAAAACTATTTTATTATCTTTATTAGCCTTCCAAGACAATACTAAATCACCATTTTTAGTAACTCTGTGATCAAATTTTTGGTATCGCTCAACAACATTAACTTTATATAGATAAGCTGCATTTTGATCAATCGACTTGTCTTTGGTTGGTAAGTAGTCCGGTAAATAATGCCACTTCAACATTTCTAGCATTTTGTCACTGGTTGATTGTTTAGCAACAACTTGAACTTGTGCATCTTTTCGACAAGCAACTGTGAAAATGTGGTTGGTAATTACATTTGGCACCGCTGCTTCTAAAAGTAAAATTGTTACCAAGCTAATACCAACTGCTTTTGGCTTAACTCCCTTTTTTAGTAAGTAGTTAACCGTTAAAGCCATCCCTAGTAAAACCAATGGATATGCCACAACTGTTAATCTAAATGGAAATTGAAAGTAGGATTTTAAGCTTGGGAAAGCTCTTTGAACTAGTCCCCATGGAAAAACAAATGAAGATAAGCCTAATAAGACAGTCCCCCAAATGGTTACGAAAGTATTTAGCCTGTCTCGTTTATAGTGCATGACAACATAGATAAATTGCGCAATAATTAATAAAACAAAAATTGGCAAAATATATGCAAATGTTGTTCCATATTCGTTATGCCAAAGCATATGTGGTCGCAATCCGCCACGAGACAAATCAAATTCAGTAGTCGCAGAAAGGTGATTCGTCGGCATTAAAACTAAAAATGCACCAATCACATTTGCTGATAAGACAACGGTTCCTAAAACTGCCTTAATAAAAGATATCCAAACTTTCTTAGAATTATTGTTAATAATTAAAGAGTAGATAAAGAATGGAATCAGTAACAAAACTGCCATTAAGGTACTTAAAACATGAACCTGAATCAGCAGACTCATTACCACCATTAACTGAATCCAGTTAATTGGTCGTTTTTTATCGCAAATCATGCGAACACCGCATAAAACAACTAATGGCATTAAAGCCTGTCCCCAACCATTAAATGAGCTACGGTTGATAAAGGCTGGAATCATTCCGATATTAATATAGATAATTCCCATTACAGCAGCTAAAAGCTTATTAATACCTACCTGCTTTAGGAGGTAATACATGCTGCCGGCACCCAATAAAGAAATTAGATAGGCTAAAATAACTTGATAGTTAAACCAATTACCAGCAATAAGAACTAAAATCCCGTTAAAATAGGCGAAAAGCGGCCCATAAATGGCATTAATAATTCTTCCGCTCTGCTGAAAAGTAAAATTAGTTTGGAAAATGCTAAAGATTCCACTTTTTAGCTGCATCCCTGCATCATAAAAGCGACTATAGTGAAATAAGGTATCAGCAGTGTCATCACTAGCTAAAATAGTGTGTGAGATTAGCTGTGGTGAAATGACTATGGTTGTAGCCAAGATGATTAATAAATATGGCCAGATGAATTGGCAAAATCTATTAGTTTTTATTTTTTCTAACATGTTTAACCTTTTCTAATTAAGAATATTGTCTTAAGTGATAAGAATACCAATTCATAATATTATTAATAATTTCTTTTTGCAAACAATGAAAAAAGAACCAAACAGCTTTCGCCATTTGATTCTAAAATTAGTCTTTGTTTTTTTACCAAATCACAACACGTTTTTCTGGATCTAACCACATACCATCTTCTGGCTTAACATCAAATGCCTTGTAGAACTCTTCTTGGCATTGTGATTGAACGTTAGCTCTTTCAGGACCAGGAGCATGAACATCAACTGAAACTTGGGTCTTAATTGATTCAGGAAGTTGCTTGTTTGCCCAAACACGAGCAAAGTTTTCAAATACTTCCTTCATGTTTCCATTTTCACCCTTATTAGCTTCAACAGCAGCAGTCAAACCACCTTGGTCAGCAATATTTTCAGAAACAATTTGTTTACCATTTAAGGTAACTGGACCATATTCAATGCCGTTAAATAAGTCAATTTCGGCTTGAGTACGTTTCTTAAATTCCTCAAAGTCTTCGTCTGTCCACCAGTTCTTCAAGTTACCAAATTCATCAAATTTAGCACCGTTGTTATCAAAGGCGTGAGAAATTTCGTGTGCAATAACAACACCAATACCACCGTAGTTTAAGCTACGAGATTGTTTCAAGTCATAGAATGGCTTTTGCAAAATTGCAGCTGGGAAAGTAATATCATTTCTCTGTGGATCGTAACATGCATTTACTAAGTTACCAGGCATGAGCCATACAGTTCGATCAACTGGTTGCGTTAATTTTTCAAGATTATACTTAACTGATTCTACAGCAGCTGCGCTTTCATTAGAGTAAAGACTACCGCCTTCGGCTACAGGGACAACTTGAAGACGATCATAGATTTCTTCAATCTTCTCTGGATAACCAATCTTCAAAATTAAAGCCCGTAACTTAACAATTGCTTTTTTCTTGGTGTCTTCAGATAGCCAATCATTTTCAGAAATACGTTTTTCATAGACGTCAATCATCTTATGAATCATATCTTCTACGTCAGCCTTAGCTTCAGCACCAAAGTAAGTTTGACCGTAGTAAACACCAACTACTTCGCTAAACATACCATTAGCTAAACGATAAGCTTGCTTAGTACCAGAAGACAATTCTGGTTGGCCTGATAAAGCTTGACTAAATGGAAAAGCAGCTTCACGGAAGTCTTGAGAAAGATATGCAGCTACACCATTAATAAACTTAACAACCATCCAGCCTTTAATTTCATCAAAATTATCTTCATTGATCAATTCTTCAACATGATCTAAGAATCTTGGTTCAGTGACAATAATCTTCTCAGGCTTTTGAGCAAATAAATTACTTAAGAAGTTGTCAATCTTAAAGCTATCAAACTTATCTTCAAATTCAGCTAAAGACATTGGGTTATACATTGCTGGATAATCTGCCCATTCTTCAGTTGACTTAAGAACTTTAGAAAGCTTCTTATCAAACTTCAATGCCCCTTCTACATACTTCTTAGCATCTTCTTCGCTTAAGCCAGCCATTTTAAGTAAGTTTTCAGATTGATCTTGTAATACCTTCAATAAGTCAGCTGCTGCAGGATTGTCATAAGTAGTAGTATCAGGCAAGAATAAACCAGGTCCGCCAAAGTATACAACATGAACTTTAGTATCCTTCATGTCCGCATCAACTGACACACTAATTGGTAAGTCAAAAGCATTCTTATAGAAATCGGCTGCTCTTAAGTTAAGATCAGTTAAATTACGTAAACTAGTGATTTCTTCAAGGTCAGCTTTAATTGGCTTTGCCCCATCTTCATTTCTCTTGTCAAAGTTATTAGCAATTTTGTAAAGTTCAACTGCTTTTTCAAAATTAGGAACATTTGGCAAATTCTTTTTACCATCTGCAAAATCCGCAAAATCTTGCATTAAGCTCTTTTCAATATTCAAATCAATACCATCAAAAGAACTAATTCTTGAACGGTCTGAAGGAATTTTTGCTTTTTCAATCCATTCAGAGTTCACTGCTAGGTAAAGATTATCTTGTGGTCTTGCATTAAGATCGGGCTTAGTAATATCACCCGCACCGCCACGTACATTGAGTAATGCCATTAATAAAATTCCTCCTTGTAATTCATGAGTAATTATATAAATGATATCACTATTAAAATTATTAGTCTATGATTAAACATAATCATTTCATTATTTAACGATAGTCTTTTTACATCGACTCTTAGATAATATAAGTAGATCTACATCTAAGAAGGAGAAAAAATAATGAAAACCACATTTCCACATTCATTTTCTATATATAAATTAATTGTGATTTTATTTGTTATCTTTTCTAATTTTACATTCATTAATATTGCTCATGCCGAAGAAACAGATTCTAATTCTGAACCACAATCTTCTCAAACACATGAACGTAGTGTGCAGAAATTGTACGTTAAAATATACGATCAGGATACAAATGAATATTTAGGGCGTTATCTCCTAGCAACTCAAGTCGGCTACACAGATAGTCCACATCGTATGTTTGATGATGGTGGAATTAATCCTATTAATATTAAAGGATATGCCTTTGTGGGTAATCCTTCAGCTATGGTTCCAGTCGACTGGAAAAATAAAAGCGCTGTAACAGAAATCAAATGGCTTATGGTTAAAACTAGCTCTGATACCTATAAAAAAATGCAAAAAGGGTTAGAGGACGCCAAAAATAATGAGGATAGTAATGAAGCACAAAAACCTAAGCTTAATGAAGATGGTCTACAGATCGATGATGATGGCAACGTAAATCTCCATGATATTTACCATGCATATATGTCTTTTTTAGGACATCCACTTCCTACTGATTCAGCTGGCTACCAACCAACCGCTCGGGCTCTCTATTTATTTCAAAAATATCTAGGCTATGATCCTAATAAAACTAAAGAGGAAAATTATAGATATTCAACTCGAAATCAATCATCTTCAAATCTAAGTTCATCATCCTCTAAAGCTTCTTCATCTACTACTTCTTCTAAAAAAGCAACACAAAGTAAGAAACATGTAAATAAAAAAATTAAGAAAAAAACTAAAATTAATTTCAATTCAAAACTAATTTTAGTCGGCCTGAGTTTATGTCTAGTAGGAGTACTAATTATTTTAATAATTAAACGTCTTAAACTTAAATAAGAATGATATAAGATCATTATTCCACAAATAGAATCTTTATTTTTACTGATGATATCCCATATCTAACACCCAGTTGCTCCGACTAAATCATATTGAGTCATCTTTTTCATCCCTTCTATCACTTAACTTCACTTACATGAATTTCATTTAAATATTTTTCTAATTCAAAATCTGTTAGTCCCGTTCGACTCGCAGTATCACTACCAGCGGCTATTGCACATTTCAATGCCTCTGTTGTGTCGCATCCCAATTCTTTTTTCCCAATAAATGTACCGAGCATGGTATCACCAGCTCCAGCTGTATTGAGTACTGAAATTTTAGGAGCATTACCAAAGTAAGCATGATTTTTATCAATTAGAGCCGCACCAGACTCTCCTAGAGAGACTAAAACATTTTTACAACCAGCATTAATCAACTTACGAGCTAGTTTAATAATTTTTTCTTGATCCAATTTTTCATTTAGATCAAAAAAACTAGCTAATTCTTGATCATTTGGTTTTAGTAAATAAGGATGATGTGGCAAAGTATCTAAAACTGCCTTAGAACTAGAGTCAATTACTAGCTTTACCTTTTTATCAGCCGTAATCTCTGCAATTTTAACTAAATAATCTTGTTTAATTCCTTTAGAAAAGCTTCCAGAAATAATTAAAATGTCGCGTTCTTTTAGTGTTGTCTTTAAATACTTTAAAAACTCATCTTGAACTTTTTCACTTACTTCTGGACCAGGATTTACTTCTTTGTATTCTCTGTTTTGATCTAATACCCGAGTAAAAACATTAATTCTAGTCGGTTCGTTAACTTTAAGAAAGTTACTACTTATACCTTTTTCTTTTAAGCCTGCTGTAATGTAATCAAGTGTAAAGCCACCTCCAATTCCGGTCGCCATATTTTCTATACCCATTTTTTTCAAAATAAATGATACATTTACACCCTTACCATTAGGTTGAAGCTCAAATTTCTCAGTTCTATTAACAATATTTGGTTCTAATTTTTTAGTAATAATTACCAAATCAATTGCCGGATTAAGTGTTATTGTATAAATCATGAGCTTTTCTCCTTTTCTTACCGCTTACATTATTAGTATACTTAGATAAGAAGGTAAGGTTTTTCTAAATTGAAAGCGTTTTAACTAATAAGTGGTAAAGTTTTACAGAAAGGGTACATACATGCAAAATAATGATCTTAGTAATGCAGAACTCCATTTGTGGGAAATAGTTCAAAAAAATCCCCAAAAAATTGCAAAAATGTCGATTGTTAAATTAAGTCAATTTGCTCATGTTTCAACTGCTACAATCGTCAGGACTATGCAGAAAATGGGTTATAGCGGCTATACATCTTACCGAGAGTCACTAAAACTGCAGGATCGCTCCAATAGTAATTTTGATGTCTTAAATGATGCAGACGATAAAATTAAGAGTGTGATTACAAAAAATGAAATTGAAATGAACAATACTCTCCATAATCTTAGCTACAGTAACATTGAAGACAGCATTTCAATGACTAAACAAGCAAACGTTGTCTATATTTTTGCACGTGGTCTATCAGAATCAATTGGACAAGAAATTATGGTTAAATTGCAATTAACAGGAAAATATGTTGAATTTCATTCTGATCCAAATATTATTAAGACCGCCTCTAAAAGAATTAAAGATGATGCATTGGTTATTTTTATTAGCTTAAATGGTAATACTCCGGAATTAGTTGAAGCTGCAAAAAATTTATCACGTCATGATGTTCCTACTATTGCCTTTACTACTAATCCTAATGGACAGCTTGCTTCGCTTTCGACATTGACTTTTATGGGCTACATGTCAAAAACCAAATATTTTCCTGATTATGAAGTACGCTCTCGATTACCCTTGCAAATCATGACCCGTATTTTTTCGGATGCATATTCAGTTAGAACTGGTTTTGCTAGACAATAAAAAAGAGTTGATAATCTTCGTTTTTCAACGTTGATCTATCAACTCTTTTTTATCAGTATATGATTTTATAAATTAATCATTCTTTTTCTTACGGTTAATACCAAGGTAGCTAACTAAGCTAGCTCCTGCAACTGCTAATCCAGAAAGAGCTGCAATTAGCTCATTCTTTGCACCAGTTTGTGGCAATTTATTAGTAGTTACATTACCAGTTACAGCAACTACATGAGCTTTATCAGCTTTAACCCAGCGGTTTGCACTAACTTTGTAGTAAGTAGTATCGTTAACTGTCTTTTCTCCAAAGGTCTTAACTGGAGTATTTGAACCGGTTAAGACAACTGATACGGCTGAACTATCACTATTTTCAACAATCTTAACAGTAGATGATTTTTCTTCAGACTTATTGTTAGTCTTAAGATCTGCCTTAGCATTTTCTTTTACAGTATCAGTATCCTTTACATCTGACTCAGTAGCAGTTGTAGTAGTTTCAGATGATTTATTTGTTGATGCTTCACTATTTGAATCCGGCTTATCTGTTGGCTTTACAGTGCTACTTGCATCAGTTTTATCTGAAGGTTTTACAACATGACTAGTATCAGGTTGGTTGGTTGGGTTTACAGGTTTTTCAGTATTGGAAGTCTCTTTATGGCTGTTTTCTGTTTCTTTCTTATTAAATGCGTCTAACCTTGCCTTAGCAGCTTCAAGCTTACTTTGTTCAGCAGCTAATTGTGCTTCCGCCTTCTTAAGTTCTTCTGATGCGTTTGTAACTTGTGCATCAGCTTTCGCTTTAGATTCCTTCAAAGTATCTAAAATTAATTGTTGAGCTTTAACGGCCTTATTAGCAACAGTTACGTCATCGTTTGCCTTATTCAAAGCTGTTTGAGCAGCAGAAAGATTTGATTGTGCATTTTCTAAATTGTTCAAAGTTTGATTCAATGCATCCAAAGCAGCTTGGGCACTCTTTAAATTATTATCTTTAGCTTGAACATTATTTTGTGCTGCATCTACCTTGGCTTGACTTGCTTTAACAGTAGCAGTAGCTTCAGATAGAATATTTTGTGCTTGAGCTACAGCTTCTGCTGCTTTAGCTTGGGCAGCTTTAGCATCATCCAAAGCCTTTGCTTTTGTACCAACTTTAGCTTGAACATCTGCTAAGTTTTGATTTGCTCGATCTAATTGTTTTTGTTCAAATTCCAGATTTTCTTGGCCCTTAGCAAGAGCAGCTTGCGTATCAGAAATTGCCTTATTGATCTTAGCAGAACCATTGTTTAATTCTGCTAGGTTAGCTTGTAAACTCTGAACGTTATTTTGTGCTGATTTAACTGCATTTTGTGCTGCAACTAGGTTTTGATTTGCAGTTGCTACGTTAGCTTTAAGAGTGTTTAACTGATCTTCCTTTAATACATCTTTAGAGTACTTATTAAATAAATCAGTATAGGCTTCAACACTTAGTGGATTTGAAACATCAAGAACATCATTTACATCCCAAGAAACAGCAGAGTCATCTAAACGGCCCATTCCAAAGTGAGTAAGCTCTGGATTCATCAAATTCAAAAAGTGACCTACTTGCAAATATTCATTATAATGATTTGCAAAGAAAGCATAAATATTATATGAGCTATTTAACACATCAGCATATTCTGGATGCTCTTTTACCATTTCATTCCAGGTTTCTTCTTCTTGCATCCAAGATTGAACTGGTTCCTGCATATAAGTAGTAAGATTTTCTGATTGATATAAACTGTCTGGATGGTCTAACCAGCCTGTTTGATAGTCTGCATCAATCATAGCTACAGCCATATCTGTTAAGGATATGCCCAAAACAGACCTATTATGGTTTATGCGTGCTTCATTTACCTTAGGTAAATATGGAAGAACATTTTTCATTTCTTCAATACTTGTAGCATCATCTTTAGCACCTAAATGAACATGTTGGGCATACCAACTTGGTTCTTTTTGATATGTACCAGCTACAATTTCATACGCCGTTTGAGCATCTTCTCTTAAACTTTCAGAATTATCTTTATTGTCAGCAATTGCCT
>CANPPJ010000012.1:0-28979 GCA_947575965.1 uncultured Lactobacillus sp.
GATCTAGTGTTATTTCTGAAAATAGAACTCATGCCCAAGAAGTTGCAAGTGAAATCGAAACTGGGATGACTGTTATTAACGGGCGCTGGATTACTGCTCCTGAATTGCCATTCGGTGGTGTTAAAAAATCTGGTTATGGCCGTGAACTTAGTGAACTTGGCTTGATGTCATTTGTAAATGAACATTTAGTTATCGACGTTTCAAAATAGGTTTTTAAGTGTACAAAAAAGGCTTAGATCATATATCATGATCTGAGCCCTTTTTAATTTTGTCTCATACTACGAAAAGCAACTACTGTTAAAAGAATACTTGATACAAATAATAAATATGTCGAAACTCCAAAAGAAATTGCGTTAGTTACAATGCGTTGAATCTCCATACTATTTATCGCTTGATTATTAGTAATTCCTAAAGATAAACCTGCATTCATAAAGATCAATTCGACAGCACACACAACTAGAATAATTGATTCAATTAACGAAAGGAAGAAAACTAATTTCTTGTTATTCTTGCCATTTTTAATAGTTAAAATAATGATGGCAATTGGTACTCCCACTAAAAGCAACCACATTCCATAACCGATAAAAATATATTTTCCATTAAATCTTCCAATTGATAGTAAAGTCCTAGAAATAGAGGCAGATTGATAGCCATTCATCCCAGAGGAAAAAGGACCACTAAAGACTAATAGAAGATTTAAGACTGCAATTAAGATTACGCCTAATTGAGTTGCAGTTCTTTTTTGCCTAATAACTTTCTTTATTGCTTCTGGATCCCGTCCCAATTTATCATCAATCTTTTGACGACGAGCCTTTACCTTATTTTCTCCTTCTTCAAAAGAATTAACTACATCTGAGCCCACTTTATTAACGTGTTCCGTCAATCGCTGATCGACCGTATACTGCTCAGTTTTCTTTCCTTTATTTTTATCAGAAACTATAAATAACCAAATTAATAAAGCAAAGAAGCAAGACCATCCTAGAGATGGAGAAAAACTTGTTAAAATCAAAAGAATAATTCCAACTACAAAAACAATCATTGAATTCACTTGAATCCAATTAATCATAGTCGCAATAGTAGAATTTTGTTTCTTTGGCTCAACTTTCTTAACAGAACGTGTTTCTTGTTTCTGATGATCATCATTTTTTTCATTACGTGTAGTATTCTGACCAGTAAAGAATTCATTTCTAAACTTTTCTAGGTCAAAGTGACAATTAGGACACTGCTTGTCAGTTGTCTTTACATCTTCTCCACAATTTGGACACTTCATTTTCTATTCCCTCATAAACTGTTTTAGCTTATTATAGCATTCTAACCCTTAAACTAAAAAAACAGAAAGCATCGTTATGCTGCTTTCTGTTTTTTTCTTGACGCGCGGTTAACTAACCACCAAGCCATAATAAATAAAATGGCGATCCCAATTAACGCACCAACTAATTTTTTGATATCACCATTGAAGATTGCATCCCCTCCAAAGGCATAGATAAATGAAGTAGGAAACATTCCCACAATCACCATTGACAAAAACTTATTAGGCGGTGTTTCTAGTCGTGCAGCCGTATAATCAACTAACACGCTTGGTATAATTGGCACCATGAAACCTAAAGTCATTCCCAAAGTGGGATGTTTCTGATCCATTAACCAATTAAGAAATCTATTTTTCTTAAACTTGTGCGAAAAACTAACTCTCTTTATTAGACTTTCTACGATACAGTTTCCAAGAATATTTCCACACCAATTAATGGCTAATCCAATCCACGGACCATAACAAAGGCCGGCTAAAATACAAAAAACAGAATTCGACATTCCCGGAATCGCATTTAAGATGGTTATTAGTCCTAGTAAAAATAAGCCATCCCGTACTTCATGTTGTCGAAGCAAATAGAGTAGTTTTGTTTTCATATCCTTCCCTGGGTGCATTAACAAATCAATTTCAGGGCGATAGTCACGATAAAGCAAGTATAATAAAATTCCTGCTGCTAAAATCCCACAGATTATAAATAATATTTTTCTCAATTTTTTTGTCATTATTTCACTCATTTATTCTAAATTCATATCACATAATCATATTTTTTCACGTTTCAAACCAATTATCAAAACTATTATTATCCATTCGTTCTTATACTTTATCGTATTATAATAGTAAAAATAAAGCTATCTCAAAAGGAGGAAAAAATGTCCGCAAAACTTATCTTTAGTGATATAGATGGAACTCTTATTACTTCTCAGGGTACCATTTCTTCTAACACTATCGAAGCAATACGTAAGCAAATTATAGCTGGTAATTTATTTATTCCAGTTTCTGCCCGTTTTCCTAAAGGAATTATGAATGTAGTAGATAAAATCACCAACTTCTGTCCAATGATTGCCTATAATGGAGCACTAGTTTTAGATGAAATGGGGCGTCCACTTAATTCACAATTCTTTGAGGCTTCACTTGCTCTTAAGTTAATTAAAGAAATTGAAGCACTTGGTACTAATGATCTTGCCTGGAATGTCTATAGTGGCTATAACTGGTTTTCTTCTCTTAATAAAAAACCATTAATTGCCAAAGAGGAAGAAACAATAGGAGTTAAATCCTTGCCAGTTTCTACGGAGCAAATAAAAGAATTAAAGGGAGTTCATAAGATGCTCATTATCGGCAAACCTACTCTTATAGATAAAATTATTCCTAGCCTTGAATCTAAGTTTCCTAGCCTAGTTTTTGTTAAATCAGCACCCCATCTTTTAGAAGTCGTTCTTAAGGGTGTTAATAAAGGAAATGCAGTTAAAATTGTTCTTGATAGCTTTGCAATGGATAAAAGCAACGCTTGGGCCTTTGGCGATAATTACAATGATGAATCAATGTTTAATTCAGTTGGCCATCCCATTTTAATGGGAAATGCTCCAAAAGACTTGAAAGCGAGCTTATCCATTCCAATAACTCTTGATAATGATCACGATGGAATTGCTACAGTATTAAATAAAATTTCTAACTAAACTAAAAAAGATTGAAGTTTTAATCCTCATTAACAAAAGGATAAACTTCAATCTTTTTTGTCTCGGAGAACTAAATATTATTTAGCCTCTTCTTTATTCTTTTTTCTACCTAAGCCTTCATAAGTAATCTTCATAGCAGCAGACATATTAATTGGAAGTAAGAATACCAAAAGTAATAATCCAATATCCACACATAATGCAACTTCAATTAAAGTTGGTACACCAGATGGGATTAAGGCGGCGAAAGTACCACCAAGAATAATAGCTGCTGATATTACAACTGTTCCGATAATATCGCAGGCTTCAAGCATTCGTTTACTTGTACTCCAGCCAGGATTTACTTCTCCCAATTCACGATAACGCATCATTAGGAAGATTGAATAGTCAACACCCAAAGCAACAATCATGATGAAACTGAAGAATGGGGTGTTCCAAGCCAATAATGATCTACCTAAAACGGCCTTAACGATCCATTGATTAATTGATAAAGAAGTTAGGTATGCAATTACTAAAGTACCTAGGATAAACATTGGTTGCAATACTGATCTAGTAACAAAGATCAAAGCAATACCAATACCTACTAACATAATAATTGCAGTTCTTAAGAAGTCGCTACTTGCAGTTTCTTGAGTATCGTAAATCTTTTCAGATTGTCCACCCATAGCAACTGTTGAACCAGCAAGACTTGTACCCTTAACTGATTTCTTAACCATGTTACTAATTTCATGAGCCTTCTTTGCTCCTTCAGTTGAAGCAGGGTTCATCTTTAGAATGATGATGATCTTAGTAGATTTAAGGTCTGAACTCATGTAGTTATCAAGAGCAGGTTTAAAGCTAGATGAGTGAATCATGTTTGCTGGGATGTAGAAAGTCTTACCAGCTGCTGAATCAGCTAAGCCAGTTAAGTATTCTTGACCAGCACCTAAACCGTTATTTACTTTGTCAATTCCGGCAGTAATCTTAGGATTATTTGATGCAATTTGACCAGCACCATTTGCTAATTGGTTTGCACCGCCATTAAGTTGACCAATACCTGAACTTAATTGACCAGCACCACTGTTTAATTGACCAATACCATTTGCCAATTGGTTAGTGCCGTTTAAACCAGATTGTAAACCAGTGTTTAATTGACCAGCACCGTTTGCTAATTGACCGGCACCATTTGCAAGCTGACTAGAACCAGCTACCCCTGCTTGTAAGCCACTTGCAAGTTGGCCTGCCCCACTGTTTAAGCGAGCTGCGCCATCATTTAAGCGACTAGCACCTGCTGCGCCTTGAGCTACAGCACCTTGAACTTGAGTTAAGCCTGAGCTTAATTGGTTCAAAGCAGTAGTTGCGCCTGGTAAAGCAGTGTTTGATGCAGTAGCTAAAGTATTTACTTGTTGTTTCAAGTTATCAACTTGACCCATTAAACCTTGAAGGGTTTGTAAAGTATTTCCTACATTAGTTGCTGATTCTCCAAGTTTCTTATCTGCTTCACCAGCTGCTTGAATATTACCAGCTACACTTTGTAAGCTTGATGTAAGATTCTGAGTTTTTTGAGTAGAAGCAGATTCTACTTTACCTAAAATTTGGCTAAAGGCTGCACTCATAGCCTGCTTTTGTTGGTCATTTAACTTAGCGCTATCCATAGCTTGAGCATAAGCTTGTGTTAATTCAGCTTTTTCACTATCGCTAAGACCAGCACCTGAGCTTTGTAACCCTTTTAAAGTGTTCCCTGCTTGAGTTAAATTACCGCCTATAGTTTTGGCTTGAGTACCAACATCAGTTAAATTAGCTTTTAGGCCAGCAGTATCTACAGAACTTGATGACTGACCCAATGCTTGATTCAATTGTTGAATACCATTGTTAATTTGAGGCAATCCCTTTTGAAGAGCCTCTAATTGTGCCTTAGTAGCACTATTCATTTGTCCAGATAATTGTGCACTCATCGTATTCAAACCATTTACTAAGGCTTGAGTACCATCCTGCAAACTCTGAGTACCACTTTGTAAACTTGCAGCCCCATTAGCCAACTTAATAGTTCCGTTTTCAAGTTGTACAGCACCTTGTTGTAAGTTCAAAGTACCACTCTCTAAACGACCAGCACCAGTTGCTAACCGCATAGTTCCTGATCTCAGAGCTTCTGCACCATTTTGAAGACGTGTAGTTCCGCTAGCTAATTGATTTGCACCAGCTTGCAGACGGCCAGTTCCGTTAGAAAGTTGATTTGCACCATTTTGTAGTTGAACAGCACCATTAGTAATTTGTTTACTACCGTTACTTAAAGTTCCTAAACCATTTCTAGCAGTATTCACACCTGAGTTAACAGTGCCTAATTGGTTGTCAACGTAAAGACGTTTAATTGATTTACCATTTGGTTCAGTTACAGAAGATGCAAATTTAACATCTGGATCTGCTTGAATCTTTTTAACAATCTGATCGATTTCTTTTAAGCTTTTTTCATTATCAAGCTTATTTTTGCTCTGAATATATAAAGTTGAATATTCAGGAGTACCAATTGAGAAATGATCTTGTAAAACTAATAATCCAGCTTTTGATGGTGTAGAATTAGAAATTTCATCTGCATCATCATAATTCAAATTATTTGAATAGAATAAGGCAAATGGCAATACTGCAACTGCCATTACAACTAAGTAAATAATTGGATGAGTCAAGCTCCCTTTTGAAAGAGCATGCCATAATTTAGAGTTGCTTTCACCTTCAAACTTCTTAACTGGCCAGAATAATTTCTTACCTAAGACAGCCATAAAGAACGGGTTTAAAGTCAAAAGTACTACTAATAATACAGCAACCCCAACAGCGACCCCAACAGCTGAACGGTAAATTGAGAAGTTAGCTAAACCTAATGCACTAAATCCAATTAAGATTGAAGATCCAGAGTAAAGAATTGTCTTACTAGCTTTACGCAACGCATCATTTGTTGCCTCATGGTTCGACATCCCCTTACTCAAGTTCTCTTTAAATTTATCATACAGCAGGATATTGTAGTCAGTACCAATACCAAACAAAACAATAACCATGAAAACTTGTGTAAAGTTTGAAAATGGAAAGTTAAATTTCTCTACTAAATTAGTAACAATTGAGAATGAAGTAATAAATGAAACACCAACTGTTAATAATGAAATTATTGGCACAATTGGCGACTTAAATACAATTACTAAAACAATGAAAATAAAGAAGATAGTAATTAATTCAGTCTTTTTAATACCATCTTGAACAGAAGCAGAGAAATCATCTTCAAGAATTCTAACCCCAGTTACATATGTTCTAACTCCTGGGGTTTTAACAGCCTTTGTTAAAGTCTTATTAACGTTAGAAACAGTCGAATGATCATTAGCAATATTTAATTGCACAATTTCTGTTGTTTTATCTTTAGAAATTAATTGTGCTTTTGTTGCATAGTTGTCATTAGGAGTCATCATTGACTTGATACCCAGCTTTTTCTTATTGTCCTTTAAAAAGCGAATTGTATCGTTAATTTTCTCCTTATCACTTGAGGTTAGTTTCCCGTGTTTTTTATTAAAAACTACCCCTACAACATAGGTATTATCTTGTCCATGCCCCCACTTACTCTCGATATTCGTTGCAATAGAACTTTGAACATCTTTAGGAAGTGAAATTTCTGAATGCTGACGTGTCAATGCATCCACATTTGGCAACGAGAAGACAGCAATTAATAAAATTGCTATCCATGCTATCAAAGCACCAAGATGATTTTTCAGCAATTTCATGCGCTACTTTCCTTTCCCCTTATTTTGTACCTTCAACTTGAAGTTTTGGTGCTACAAGTCTTAAAAGCATCTCATGGTAATTATCGTCAGCTTCCTTTTCTGTTTCATCGATTACATATCGATCTAAGAAAACATAACCCAAAACAGCTCCAAGTAAACTATGCAAAGAGACAACATTCTTCTTGCCTACATCGAGCTTTTCTCCTAGATCTACTATCTTTAAAACCTCTTCACGAATTTGTTCATTTTGAACATATTCATTTAGTCCATAATAAATACTAGAAATAGCCTTATCATGTAGTAAAAAGTCTCGTATTTCATCTGCAAATCTAAACAAAGCATCAAGACCTGAATGGCCTATTATCTTCTTTGTTAAGTGCTGACGCAAAACTTGCAGTCTATTAACACAAACTAAAACTAATAAATCATTACGATTAGCAACATAGTGATACAAAGATTGAGATCTAATCCCTAAAGCTTTAGCTAAAGCTGGCATTGTTAATTCACTTAATCCTTTTTCACTAATAATTGTTATAGCTTGATCAATTACTTTTGAGCGGTCCAAAGCTCTTTTTTTAGCCAAGATAATCACCTTCTTTTTGTGTACTCATATACTTTAACACGTCAATGTGTAGAAAACAATCTACAATGTGTAGAAATTTATCTACTTTTTGAAAAAAATAAAAAGGAGCTATAAAACTCCTTTAAATCTATTTTTGTTTAATCATCCAATTATTAATTGAATCCCCAATTTTGGCTAGATCGACATCTTCTTCACTAACCATTGCCATAGTATAAGTCTTCCCATCTTCTTGAATTATAGCTGCTCCTTGTTTTTTATCAGCTATTTTATAAACCACACCATTAATATTTTTCGCTAAGCCTTTTTCAGGAAAATTAGCTAATTGTCCTAAAATTTGATTATCCACATTAGTTCCTAAAATTTTTCCCTGATAAATCTTTTGCATAGTATTAACTAAATCACTACTACTGGTTTTTCCAACAAAATCTTTACCAAAATTCTCAGTAATCTCTGTATGGGTTGCACCAAATTCTTTTGCAGTTTGATTTACTTTTTCTTTTCCAATTTTATTTAAAATAATATTAGCCGCATTATTATTTTGCTGACGCATCATTAAATCAAGTAAATAGGTGTAGGAATAAGCCATATCAGTCTTTAATACCTTATCTCCACCACTTAAGTCACTTGATTTAACTTTATAAGGAGTTGCCGAGTTTAAGCTTTTATCTTGAACTGCCTTGTAATAAGCCAGCAGCACAAATAACTTTAAAACATTCCCAGCATTTAAATTATCTTGACTAGTATTTGTTAAATCAACAAATATTTTAGGATTATTCAAGTCTTTTACACTCACTTGATAACTTCCTTGAACATTTGAACTAGCTTTAACAATGGCTTTAGCCAAATTCTTATTACTATTTTTTGAAATAGCGGCCTCTCCAATCTCGTTTTCTCCACTAGTAATACGAGTTTGTTTAGTGCCCTCTTTCATTTTACTTTTTTGAGCTACTTTGGCTGTTGAGTTTCCATAAATTTCTAAAGTTTGTGTCTTCATACGATTAATACTAGTCATATAAAAAGCTAATGCACAAAAAGAGGATAAAATCGCTCCTAAAAATATTTTATTTTTCATTAAAAATCTCCTTAATCACATATTTTTTATTTTATCATGCTAATACCTAAAAAAGTTTAAAGACTAAGGATTATTCTATTTTTTAAGATTATCTTTTCTTTATATAGGATTTGCTGAATGCGTTCACAAATTGTTCTTTTTTTAGTACAATAATTCCAGTATTAATATTTACAGTGAGGGATTATTATTTATGTTGAAATATATGATCGGTATTGACGCAGGTGGTACACACTCTACGGCAATCGCTTATGACGAAAATGGTAAAGAATTAGGTCGTGCTGAATCTGGCCCAGGTCAAATCAACAATGACTACGAACTCGGTATCAAAAATATTGCTCAAGCAGTTAATGAATTGCGTGACAAGATTGATGGCGATTGTATTAAGGTTTTAGCCGGAATTGCTGGTTTATCTGTTGTTGGTAATGCACCAGAAGTTGCAGCAACTATTTCTTCAATGGTTGGTAACATTCCAACTCGTGCTATTACTGACTCACTTCTTGCCCTTTACAATGGTCTTGAAGGAGCAGATGGGGCTTTAGTTATTGCAGGTACTGGATCCGTTGTTAACGGCCGTCAAAATGGCTCTTTAATCGCTGTTGGTGGTTACGGTTCTTTACTTGGAGACGAAGGTAGTGGTTATGCTATTACCAAGGCTGCTCTTCAATCCGCTCTTCTTAGCTGGGACAAGCGTGAAAAGAATTCTTTAATTGATTTATTCGTTAAAGAATTCAATGTTGATAACATGGGCGAAGTTCCTGCTAAATTCTACAACTTAACTAGTCCAGAAGTTGCTTCAAAAGCTGTTAAAGTTGCTAAGTTAGCAGATAACGGTGATGAAGATGCTCGTAAGATCATTGCAGATCAAGCACATCTTTTGGCTCGTGACATTATCATGTGCTTAGACCGTTATGAAGATCCTAAGCCAATGCGCGTTGCTTTAACTGGTTCAGTTCTTTCAAACAACGCTATGATGCGTTCATACATGGAAGCAGAAGTTAAAGAAAAATACCCAGACGCAGTATTTAGCGTTTCAAACGGTGAAAACGCACGTGGTGTAATTTTTGATAAGAGCAAAGATTACCGCTACTTCACTAATCATAACGATGATGAATAATTAAATTAAACACTATAAAAGCACCTCGATCTCCGAGGTGCTTTTTTTATCTATAGATCCTTATACATTAATACGTGTTCTATACCCCCCTCATCAAATGTCTCGCCTTTAACTTGATAACCAAGATGATCATAGAAAGGCTTGGCCGTCATTTGCGCATGGCAGTATAACCTATTAATATCTTTTTCTTTTAGATACTCATGAACTTCTTTTATCATTTTACTTCCAAGATGCATTCCCCGTGCATCTTTTGAGACCACAACTCGACCTAAATACCAATCTCCATTTTCATCTTTAAAAATTCGACAAGTAGCTAAAGCATCATCTTTTCCGTCATTTAAACTAAAAACATGAATTGCATGAAAATCTTCATCATCTATTTCAGGTAAGGTAATTTTTTGTTCACTAACAAAAACTTCATTTCTTAGCCTTTCGACGCAAAAAGCCTCATATCCAGTCATTTCATCAATTGTCTTAAAACAAAATTTCATTACTTCAACCTCTTAACTAAAATCAAATCCGTCTGTGGATCTTCTCCAATTACAAAAGTGTGTTGACTAACTCTTTTAAAACCATCTTTTTCATAGAAAGCCTGAGCCTGATAATTTTTCTCCCAAACTCCAAGCCACATATTGTCCTTCTCTTTTTCTTTAGCTATTTTCTCAGCTAATTTGATTAGCACTAATCCTAAACCTTGATGTTGAGAATCTTGCTTCAAGTATATTTTTTCGACTTCTAAAGCATTAGGAACCACCTGCTCTGTTTGCGCATCTCCCTCATTCACCTTTAGATAGCCAGCCACTTTATTATCTACAGTTAAAAAGTAAAAACTACTATTCCCATTTTCAACTTCATCTTTTAATTTTTCTTCTGCATATGCTGTATCCAAAAATTCTCTCATATTTTCGGTACTATTTTGTGATCCAAACGTTTCTAAAAATGTTTGCCTTGAAATTTCTCGTAATTCTCTACTATTATCTGCTAGTACTTCTTTAATCTCATATTTTACTGTTATATTAATATTTCCTCTTTCCACCATTCTTTACAAAATTCCAATTTTCACGTGCATTTTTCTCGAGAACACTTAGATATTTTTGTAACCGAGCCTGTTCAACTTTAGTTAAGCCTTTTGTTACTAACGTATTTGAATAGACATTTTCTCTTTCTATTTCTTTAGCTAATTTTTTTACCTGTGTCGGTTACAAATAAATGTTTGATTTTCTTATTAGTTTCATCATCTTCTTTAAAAATAAGTCCCGCTCGTTCAAATTTTCTAATTCCACGAGCAGTCGTTGTACGATCAATATTTAATGATGTAGCTAAGTGATCAGAAATAATACCTGGGTGTTCAAAAACGCGAGTTAAATATAAGTATTGACCACGATTTAATTCCAAATCTTTAAACTCAATATTAGCAATCGAATCCAAGGCTCGTGAAATTGAACCAATTTCTCTCAAAATATCTTCTGCCATCTTTATGTCTATCCCTCCTATTTGTTCTAGTATATGTGACTATTGTTGCAAATGCGACAATAATAAAAATGATTATTACTCTATTTGATTTCTATGTTAACAATAAGTAAAATCTATCTGAATAGTTAAATAAAGGAGCTTATAAAATGATTTTAAGAAATATTGGAATTCTTCTAACAATTATTGTTGGAATCGAGCATATTGGAATTATGTGGTTAGAAATTTTTGGTAAGCCCGATTTACAAGCTAAGTCATTTGACATGGATGTAGATTTTGTTAAACAGCCTGCCGCAAAAACAGCTTTAGCTAATCAAGGTATCTATAATGGAATGCTAGGCCTTTTAATCTTAATTGTATTTTTCTTTTTCAGAATGCCAACTTTAATTACTGTATGGCAACTGTTACTTGCCTTTGTTGTAGTTGTTGCTATTTTTGGTGGTTTTACAGCAAGTAAAAAGATTTTTATTGTTCAAATGCTACCTGCATTAATTGCCTTCATTCTACTTTTCTTCTAAAAAATCTATAAAAAATGAGGATTGTCATAATGACAGTCCTCATTTTTTACTTAATATTCTGTTTTTATTGATTCCAAGCACTTTCGAACTTAGTCTTACCAGCATCAATTTGTGAATTCCAGTTTTGGCCCTTCTTTGCTTGTGCAAAGATGTTTTGCATAATTGAATTCAACTGAGTGTATGCGGCATTACTGTTCTTAACTACAGGAACACTGTATAAGTTCTTCATTGCCTTATCTAATTGAGCAGGAACCTTAGACTTAGTTGAGTCCTTGTAAGCACTAGAGTTAATTACATTGTTAGTTACAGGGATGTATCCAGTTTGATCAGCCCAAGTCAATTGTTGATTCTTACCTAACAAGTACTTAATGTACATGAAGGCAGCTGCCTTTTGCTCTGCAGTACCCTTGTTGAACATGTAGATATCAGTACCTTGTTGCATGTTGTACTTAGAAGGACGAGGTGCAACGCCGTATTGGAACTTATTACCAACACCCATCTTAACAAATCCTTCACCAGCACTAGTACCTACAAACATTGCAACCTTTTGGTTAGAGAAGTCACCAGAAAGGTAACCAGCTGAACCAGCAGTCTTGAAGTAACCAGCCTTAATACCATCAGCGTAGTAGTTGATTACTTTCTTAGATTTAGAACCAGTAAAGTTGATGTTCTTAGAGAAGTTTACGCCTTCATCCTTCATACCTAAAACGTAGTAGTTTGAAAGTGAGTCGAATCCAGCACCAACAACCTTGTGGTTACTTTTTTCGTAAATCTTCTTAGATGCTGCTTTTAATTCAGCCATTGTCTTTGGTACTTTAACACCATATTTATCTAATAAATCTTTGTTATAAGTTAACATTTCAACAGATTTATTAAATGGAATACCATATTGAGTCCCCTTAATTTGTGCACCCTTTAATAATTCTTCACGGATGTCACTCTTTTTAGCTGAACCCCAACCAATCTTACTATTGTTGATGTAAGGCGTCATGTCAACTAAACGTTTGCTATTAGCGGCATTTAAAAGCCAGCCAGGATAAGCTTGAGTAATTGTAGGCAAGTTATTTGGTGATTGCAAAGTTGAGTTAATCTTTGCTTGTAAGTCATTATACTTACCTTGGTTTTCAAGCTTAACAGTAATGTTAGGATTCTTCTTTTCAAAATCCTTAGTCAAGCTTTGTAAAGTCTTTTCTTGAGTTCCAGTCATACCATGCCAGAAAACTACAGTAGTTTTCTTGGTAATCTTAGTTGGAATATCAGCTGACTTACTACTTGAGCTATCATTACTCTTAGAATTTGAGCAAGCAGTAGTGCCTACAAGGGCTAAAGCAGCAACTGCGACTGCTGCAAATTTTTTAGTGAACTTCATATGTTCCTCCCAATAAAACAAACAACAAAATAAAATTTTAATTTTAACTAAGCGTAAATACCTCTCCGCGCTTAGGTAAAATCCTTTCTCCAAATGGGTTTTCTTCTAATTCTGGATGCAATGTGTGCACAGGAGCCAAAATTTTTGGCTCAAAACCCGCAATAATCTCTTTTAATTCAGCTACGTCCGCATGTCCTGAGCAACGTAGAGTTATCAATTCAATTCCACGCTTTTCAATATTTTCAATAAACGGAGCATAAGCTGGATCAAAATCTCCAAGAGGCTCAGCATTGCTATGAATGTATAAGCCACCTTTTTGTAGTTGATCATAATGACCCACTACTTGCCAGAAATATTGATGATCGTCTTTTAGAAGATCTTGATAACTGATTTCAAGATTTGGATCGAGCGCATCAATCTTTTCATCTTCTGGCAAGTAGTAGTAAGGAACATCCTGCTGTAATGCCAATTTTAATAATTCAGCACGTTTAGCATGAAGGACTACTTTTCGAGGAGAATCTGAAATAATTCTCAAAATTCGCTCTACATTTGTAGGATAAGTATTAAAAGTCAACTGACGCTTTGGATTATCTTTTTGGTATTTAACTACTCTTTCAGTAAGCTCAACCTCATTCTTAACGCCTTTAAACTCTTCACTATCCCCTTCACTACGTTCTGGCCATGAAACACCAGTACCTTCGATAATTAGCATATCACATCCTTTACCCGTCGCCATAAATTGACGCACCCAATCGGGATGATAACCATGCAAACGAATATCTCCAGTATGAACGATTGTTTTATCAGGTGTTTCGACGATTAACCCAGTTGCTCCGTAAGCATCATGGTCACTCGGAACAACTGTTAAAGTTATATCTCCAACTTTAATTGGTTGGTTTAATTTAGCTGCAATTATAGGACGAGTATAATTCTTTGGTTTATCAGCTGCTGGTAATAAAAATTCCCCATCCCGATTCAACACTGGTAACAATGCCGCAGTTAATGGACCAGCATATAATGGAATCTCTGGCGCTAAAAGATTCATAGCTTTACTATGATCTAGATGAAGGTGAGAAATATAAGCTGCGCTGTGTTGCCAACGTTCATGATCTATTTCTTTTCCCGTAATCTTTGGATCATAGAAATTCGGTACATCACCAATCAATTGATATTTAAGAAGAGTTGAAAAATCTTCATCTTCCATTTTTAGTCCCAGTTCTGGACGGTACACTTCTCCTAAATCAAATAATACATGTGACTTATCATAAGCTACTTCAATCATTGGGCCGCCAATAGTCGTTAACCCATTATAAAAAGTAACTGTAGTTTTAGGCTTTGAGGTCATTACGTACTACTCCTCGAATAATTTGCTTTCTAAAAATGAAGTAAACAATTAAAACAGGTACTACTGTTAAAGTCGCTGCTGCTAGTTGAAGTTGCGTTTGAGCACCCGCATCAGAAGCAAAAGCAGCTAAACCATTATTCAATAAGCGCATCTTGTCTTCATTTGTTACCAATAATGGCCATAAGAAGGAGTTCCATCCTGAAATAAAACTAAGCAACGCAACAGTAATTAATCCACCTTTAGACATTGGAACTAGAATTTTCCAAATATATTCCCAGTCAGAAGCTCCGTCAATCATGGCTGCTTTATAGATTGTTGGTGAAATTGCTGTAAAGTAGCTTTGTAAATAGTACATATAAAAGATAGATGTTAAGAACGGTAAAACCAATCCTAAATATGTATTCAATAAGCCTAAATGAGCAATTGTATTGTAGTTAGTAAAAATTATTGCTTCTCCCGGAACCATTAAGAGTGAAAGAAAAATTAACTGAATAAATCCTTTTCCCTTAAATTTTAAGTTGGTCATTGCAAATGCACCGAGAATTGAAGTAAACAATGTAACAATTGTTGTAGTTGCCGCTGTAATAAATGTGTTTAAGAAGTATCTTGCAAATGGTGCTTGCTCAAATACTTTTTGATAGTTACTCCACCTCAAAGTCTTTGGGATTAAAGTTGGTGGAATAGTAGTAGTTTCTTGATAGGACATCAATCCACCTAAGATCATATAAATAAATGGGAAAACAGTTATAATGCCAAAAATTCCAATGAATAGATAGACAAAAATCATTCCCCAACGTAGTTTTTTCTTCTTCATTCTAACTGTTCACCTTTTTCATTAATTTTCTTTGTAAGAAAGTTACGAACAATATAAATAGGAACAAGACTACTGTTGCAGCCATTGCTACACCAGGCGTACCAACAATTTGGAATTTATTATAGATATAGTAAACTGCCGTCATTGCCGAATTACCTACACCAGCTTGTCCATTAAATAATGCATAAACTTGGGTATAGATCTTAAATGCCCCAATTAAGTTTACAGTTAAAAGAAATGCTAAAGTTGGAACTAACTGTGGCACGGTTATGCGCCAGAACTTTTCCCTACTTGTTGCACCATACATATCAGCTAAAACATAGTAATTTGGTTCAATGTTTCTTAACGCACCCATCAAGATAACGATATTAAATGCCAAAGATGACCAAACACCAAAGATAATCAATGAAACAAGACTTAGACTCGGATTATCTAACCAATCAGGTTGTGGTAAATGAACAAGTTTTAATAAGAAGTTCAATAAACCGTATTCACCATTAAAGATATAGCGAAATACAATTCCAATTGCGATTGTACTGGTAACATATGGCATAAAAAACATAGTTTCAAAGAAGGCAGTATGTTTAATCTTTGAAAAGATAAACCATGCTAACGCAACAGAAATTATTAAGGCAATGGGCACGGCTAAAAATGCATAAATAGCCGTATTCATAATTGCACGCCAGAATTCTGGATCGCTAAAAATATACTGATAGTTAGAAAGGCCATTAAATTGTAGGTCAATTAATGGTCCACCCTGAAAACTCATCGTAAAAGCACGTAGAATTGGCCAAATACTAAATACCGTCACACAAATAATGGCCGGTGCTAAAAATAACCAAGCTTTTTTCTGATTATCTTTCATTAATAGATTCGCTCCCCATCTGGCTTAAATAAGTAAACGCGGTCTAAGTTCATCTTGAATTTTACGCTATCTCCAGGTTTTATTTCTTGCTCTAAATTAATCAATGCACGTTGATTTGTTCCAGCATGAGTAAATTTCAATACTCGTTCGCGTCCAATCAATTCGACATCATCAATTACTTCGGAAAGTTCGCCTTCATCACTTAATTTTAAGTTTTCAGGACGAATACTCAATGTATAGTCTCCGGCTACTAAGTCGCCTCTAAATTTTGCACTATCTAATTTTTCAACTGGAATCTCAAAGTCTGTCCCAACAATCTTATTGTCTGCTACCTTTACATCAAAATTATCAATTACTGGATTACCAATAAAGTTAGCAACAAATTGATTATTAGGTTCAAGATAAAGGTCTTGACCCTTATCATCTTGTTGAATCACTCCATTATGGAAAAGAATAATCTTATCACCAATTGAGAGTGCTTCTTCTTGATCGTGGGTAACGAATAAAGTAGTAATTCCTACTTCCTTAACCAAATTACGAATTTCTTCACGAATCTTTAAACGTAAGCGGGCATCTAGGTTACTTAATGGTTCATCCATTAACAAAATTTGTGGTTCTTGCACTAGTGCACGTGCAATCGAAACACGCTGCTGTTGTCCACCAGAAAGATTGCCTGGTTTTTGATCCGCTAATTCCTCAATATGGGTTAACTTCATAAATTTTTGAGCAATCTTTTCAGCTTCATCTTTTGGCTTCTTGCTCTTTCCCACTGTCATTGGAAACATTACATTTTGTAAAACAGTCATATGTGGGTATAAGGCATAATTTTGGAATACATAGCCAATATTACGATCTTTTGGCGCAACATTAAGAAGAGACTTACCATTTACAATGATATCTCCACCGGTCGGATTCAATAGTCCGGCAATCATATTTAAAGTTGTAGTTTTTCCACAACCACTAGGACCCAACAAGCACACTAAGTCGCCCTTTTTTACAGAAAAGCTAACAGACTTAATCGCTTGGTAACCATTCTCATAAGTTTTTTCTAGGTTATTTACCTGAATGAATTTATCTTCGTTCATATATCTCTCACTACTACATTTAGATTTAAATCATATTACATCACAAATTTTATGATAAAAGCAACAAAATCACAAATATTTTTTCAATAAATAATTCGTACTTTGTGAATTTTTGTTGCTTTTTTGTGGATAAGATGTGGATAATAATATTACTTCAGGAACAATTTTTCTATAAAAGTAAAAATAAATCGTATTTTACATCTTGCATTTTTTTAGATGTGCCCTTGGGATCTATTTTACCAACATACAAGATAGAGAAAGTCGAACAATAAAAAAACACTACATCTTGTGCAGTGTTTTTCAAAAATTACAAATTGTCGCCACGTTCAAATTGAAATTTAGAAGAATTTAGTGCTTGTCTCGTCAAATCACTTATCAATTTCTTGGTTTCATTAGTAATATACGCAGCAGTTTCAGCATTAGCAGCAGTTAAATATTTAGTTTGTTCTTTTCCAGACAATTCTCCTGCTTTCTCATCGGTTGCTGAAATGCGGCTAACAGCGTAACTTTGACATTCATCTCTAAAGTTCTCAACTTGGTAAATAAACTGATGATATCTTGGCTCTACCAAAACTTGCAAACTCTTATACAACCAATATGCACTAGACTCTGGAGTAACCATATGACTAGCCGTTTGATAATTTAATGGTGTGTCATCAATATTTGTATAGAAAGGTACATAAGGACTATAGGCATAAAAACCAAAGTTAACCCATTGAATACCTGCTATTTTTTTAGGAACATCATTTCTAATTTGAAGAATACAACTAGATTGATTTCTGTCGAAAGCAATTGATCTAAACATCTTTTGCTTCTTATCATCCCCTGAAGCAAAAGATCCCATTGGATCGTATTCAGTACCGTTATAGTGACTAGATAAGAAAAATTCTACATCTTCAACGCCAATCTTCTTTTCTGGCTTTCTAATAAATGGCATTTCTTGACTTAACGGATCTTGCTCAATACTTGGATTAAAAAGCTTTTGCCCATACCAAGTTCTTGGAGTGTTATAGTAACTATCTGCTTCTGCTTTAGTACCAAAAATATCTCTAAAACTCCATTTACCATCAGTACTTGGATTTAAGTGATTCTTTTCTACAAAATCTCGAATAGTTGATGCATACATAAAATTATCATGATCATCAAAATCAATATCTTGAATCACCATGATATTAGGACAAATTGCATAGGAATCTTCAGGAATTCTTTGAGCTACCCATTGATGGCCAGCACCAGTTTCAAAATACCAAACTTCATCGTGGTCAGAAAAAGCGATACCGTTACTTTCACCAGTACCATATTTTTCAATTAATTTACCTAAACGCTCTACCCCTTCACGTGCAGTTTTAACAAACGGTAAGACCAGGTAAACCATCGAATCTTCATCTATTCCATTTTCTACTAATGGATCATGACCTAAGCAACGTGCATTTGTGGCCTCCGTTTCAGTAGCCGACATAGCAACGTTATATTCATTAATTCCTTGTTCATCCCAGCGACCTTCTGATTCATCAGCTGTTGGAGTGGCAGTCCACTTACAACCATGTCCCTTTAAATGAAGCTTTAAACCATTATATTTTGAAACATATTCTTCATCATAATCTTTTGCTTCATGGACAACAAAAGTCTTTTCATTAATGCCGCCATAACCGTCTTCATCACGAGCAATAATGGTTGAACCATCAATTGTAGCCTTTTTTCCGACAATCATTGCCGTACAGTTATCCTTGCTTTTGTTCATTGTTTTCTGCTATATAAAACATGGAAATATGTAGAAGAATACGAATTTTCTACATATCAGAAAGATATATTTTTCCCTTCTTTGTTTCATTTACTGTCGTCTGCACTAGTATTCTGATATTCCAAATAGGAGTAATCACATTGACCAGCTCTTACAGTTTAAGGGCTTAGCCAGCCCCGTTATCATTTATCTTTTTTATTCTGCTAAAGCTAAAAGGTTTAAAACTGCATTTTCATCTCGATCATTACTATAGCCGCACTGATAACAAATATACTCATTATGCTTTGTACCATGCTTTTGATTGCCTTGCAAAGTGATTTTTTCATCACCTTTTTTGACATAACCGCACTGAGCGCATCTTTGAGTTGATGGGTATGTTTTATTAGCTAAGATTAATTCTTTGCCATACCAATCACACTTATAAGTTAATATCAGCCTAAATTTGCTAAATAACGATCTCTGCATTCCTTTGGAGGCTACGTGCGTCATCATCATTTCTTTAACCGCTAAGTCTTCAATTACAATTTGGTCGTAATTATCTATAAGCTTAGTAGTGAACTTTTGTAAAAGATCATTTTGGATATTAGCCACTTTACGATAATCCCTTTGCAGTTTGGTTCTCACCGCAAAGTAATTATTTGATTTGGTAGCCAATTTACCGTTAACTTCTCTTTTACGTGCCAACATTCTTTGATAATGCTTAATGCGCTTATACAGTTTTTGCAATTTAGCTGGCAAAACATTGATTTGCCCCTCGGTATAGTTAAAATGACCAACATTAATATCAACTGCTGTCTTTTGATGAGTTTTAGCTTTACTTGAAATCTCTTCTTCATAAGTCAAAGCCGCATAATAGCTCCCTTTTTCTTTGAAGATACTTACTACTTTGACTTCACTCATCTTTAAAGACTCATAACTTACTAGATCAAACCAAGACTCTTTTGAGATGCTTCTTGGTTTATCAAGGCAAAGGTTGCCATTAACAATCTTAGCTCTGTCAGTTTTAAAGCCTTGTCTAGGTGCTTTCTTAGATCTAAATTTAGGTTTACCCCAATCAGACTGAGCTTTATCAAAGAAGTTCTTCCAAGCATTAGCTAAATCTTTAACAGCTAATTGTAAACATCTAGCAGACAAATCATATTGCCAGTCAGCTTTATTAGCAACTAGTTCATCACGGACTCTGCGTTCATTGGGACTTGGATTATCTTGCTTGTTCAAGCTATGGGCTTCATACATTAATTGCCAAGTTTCTAAGCCTTTATTCCAGCAGTATCGGCGATAGTCGCATAAAGCATCGAGATGCTTTTGCATGGTTTTATTAACTTTTAGCTTTACTACTTGTGTTTTAATCATTGCTTCACCTCCCAGAATGCAAACATAAGTTTACCTAAAGGAGAAAAGCAAAACAAGTAAGTATTGAATTAAAGCTTATTTTCCATGTTTAACTTTCTAAATAAGCTAATTTTTCCATTTTCTTCTATAAATTTTTATATTTTTGTTAACAGTTAATCAGCTCCCATATAAATATAAAAATTAACTATTGATTAACTACCATATCACGATCTATTTTAGCCCTACCATTATTATAATCAAATACATAATCAGGCTGCACATTATAGATATAGACGTTAAAATCTAAATTATTATTTAAACTTATAGCCTGCAAATTAATACCGCGTGCCATTAATTCATTTCCCCTAAAAATTGGCGTTGCCTGAAAAATAACCTTATTTCCTTGTTTTAAGGCATTACGTACTTTTCCCTCAAACATAGTCTGAATTTTCTGGTTAGAAAAAGCTGTTTGCGTAAATAGGTTTTTGGGATTATTTTGATCGCCTGATTGATTATTAGGATTATAATTTCCATCTTGATCAATTCCTGCAGAAACTGAATAAGCAATTAAGTGTCCACGATTATAAATTTGAGTCCCATTCTCACGATTAGAATGCCATGCAGTTGGATTAATGAACTGTCTTACACGTAAAGAATCATTTGCCACATTTCTTGGCTCTAAGAAGGCAGTATTTGAATGGGAAGTTCTATTCAAATTATCTAAATTAGAATAGATTACTTTATTAACCTTCCAGGCATTCTTGATCAAAGTTGACTTATTATTATTTACATAGACATAGGCCTTGTCCCCGCTCTTAAAGTCTAAATTAGCTAATTTTTGATAGTCAGTACTGGACAATCCGCCATAGTTGGTATCCGCTGTTGTAGCATTCTTTACTACTTGCTGGGAATTATCTTGGTTTTGATTTTGATTCGCTACTTGATTAGAAGAATTAAGCTTAAACCAACCACCCCAAATAATAATTACTAGCGCTATAATCCAGTTTGCTATTGTATTTGTCTGTTTTTTTCGATATCTTCTTCTCTTTGCCATTTATTTTTCCCCTAACATTATTTCTTTCAGTATAGATATTTGAACGTACGTTTGCAATGCAATTAATAAGTTTTTGTTTATTCAGACTGTTACAATAAACGTAATAAGTATATTGAAAACAGAAAGAAGATTAAGAATGGAATACTTTAATTTAAATGATGGAAATCGAATTCCTAAGATTGGTTTCGGAACCTATAAATTAAATGGTTCTCGTGGAGTTTTTACTATTCAAGCCGCATTAAAGAATGGTTATCGTCTACTTGATTCTGCTGTTAATTATGAAAACGAAGGAGCAGTAGGTCGTGCTATTAAAAATAGCGGTATAAATCGTGATGATATTTTTATAACATCTAAATTACCAGGTCGTCATCATAAATACCAGGAAGCTATAGAACAAATTCAGGAATCCCTTTATGCGGCTAACCTTGATTATTATGATCTCTATCTTATTCATTGGCCAAATCCAAAGGAGAATCATTATCTTGAAGCCTGGCAAGCCATGCTAGATGCCCAAAGATTTGGCTTAATTCGCTCAGTAGGCGTTTCTAACTTTGAACCAACACATATTGAACATTTATACCGTGAAACAGGCGTTATGCCCACTATTAACCAAGTTGAGCTTCATCCCTACTGGTCCAGCAAGACAATTCGTGAGTATGATGATAAACATAATATCATTACCGAAGCATGGAGTCCCCTGCAGCGTGCTGGTGAAGCCTTTCAAGAAAAAGAAATTATTGAGTTAGCTCAAAAATACCATAAGTCACCAGCTCAAATAATTTTACGATGGGAAACTCAACTTAATGTTATTCCTATTCCTAAAGCTAGTTCCTATGAACATCAAATTAGTAATTTAGATATTTTTGATTTCAAATTAACTCCTGAAGAAGTTCAAAAGCTTATCAATTTAGATAAAATTTCTGCAAGAAGATTTGATCCTAATGAACATGAGGAATTTTAGAAAGTAGGTAGGCTGGATGCAAAATATATTAAATAAGCGAGTCTCAAAAATTGCCTTGTTTTATGACCTTGTTTTTGTCTACATGATATCTAAAACAACCGAGATTCTTCATCATCTAGAGCATGGATTAGTTTCACCTACCTCTTTTGCTCTTTTTGCATTGATTGTAATTATTTTTATTAATTCATGGATGATTCAGACTGTCTTTACTAATAGATATGGTATCGGTAGTTGGGCTGACATTGCTTTTTACTTTATTGATATGATGATCTTACTTTACATGTCTAATTCTTTTGATACTAATAATCTAACAGAGATGAAAGTTCTATTTATTTCTGCTGGATTACTATCTCTTACTCTAGCCAGCCACTATTTAATTAATTATTTTCAGGTTAAAAATCCCGTCGATCAAAATATTTCCCGGGCATTTTTCATGATTTTGATTTTTAGAGCCCTTACCTTAATTATCGGGGGAATTTTAGATAATATTTTTGGCTTTATTTTAGCTGTTATTGGCATCATATTAAGCTGGTTAATGCCGCTTCTCACTACAAAATATACCCTTAGGCATCCAATTATTTTTCCTCATTTACTTGAACGACTGAATCTCCTAGTAATTATTATCTTCGGTGAAACAATTATTGGTATTGCGGATTACTTTCAACCTAAAACTTTTTCCTTCTATTCTATCCTTATTTTTCTAACTGTTGCCTTGCTCTTTTTCACGTATGCACTACAATTCGATAAATTAATTAATGAAGATCAAGAAGATGTAACGGGTAATATACTAATCTATCTTCACTATTTAATCATCTTTGGCATTAGTTTAATTACTGTAAGTATAAAATTCATTCATGAATCGGATGCTAACTCATGGTTTGCTGTTTTATGTTTATATTGTGGAATTGGGTTATTCTATTTAGGACTATTATTTTCGACTTATTATAATAAACTGCAATTTAAGTTAAAAAAATCAACTATTTTTCTTTTTATTAGTACAACTTCAATTGGAACTATTTCTTGTCTCATCTGGTCAAGCTTTGAAGTTATTACTATTCTCACTTTTATTATTGTTTCAATTAATATTAGCTGGCTCGTACATGTAAATTTTCCCCATATTAAAAAGGGAATCCTGCTCTAGGATTCCTTTTTTAATATAAAAATTATTTTAACTACGTGCCCAATTATCAAGAACATTTAAGAAAAATTGTTCCGACCAAATTCTAATATTTTGTCCTTGCTTCTTTAATGCTCTCGCCTTATTTAATTCAACAATATCACTCCTAAAGAAATCATGGTCTCCAACTAAAATGTAGTCTGTATCTTGACCAACTTCATCCCGAATAAAGCCACCTAAATTCTTTACAGCATTAGCTAGTTCATATTCATCTACATCTAAGTCACCAGCAATTACAACATTCTTATGAGCAAAAGGACTGCGAAAAGTTTGGCTTTGTTTAACAATCTCAGGCCATTCACTAGTTAGATCTAGTGTTTTAACCATTTCTTGTGCTCTAAGCATATGTTCTTGCTTAAACAACTTATGAAATTCGTCAAAAACCTTTTTTGTATCTAGGCAGTCATCTAAACCGCGATGCTCTTGCGTTTCTGCGATATCTAATCGGTGCATGCAATCTAAAAGACGATTGTGTTGTTCTTGTGGATAAAAACTACGAGCTAAACGATAAACATCAACATAGTCATTATTTAAGACAGTTAAGTGATATTTTTCAGCTAGATCATAGACAAAATTCAAATCAAAATTAACATTATATCCAACAATTGGATCACTACCAATAAATTCACGATACTTCTTTATTGCCTCTTGAACAGGTAGGCCCTTTTCTTCAATTGTCGCTTCATCAATTCCATTTAATTTGGTAATAAAAGCAGGCACTTTATTGTTATCAGGAAACTTCACCAATTCTGAAAAAGTTGCAACTACTTCTCCATGACGAACCTTTAAACCACCCATCTCTGTAATCCGATCACGATATGGACTAAGACCGGTAGTTTCCACATCAATTAAGGTATAGTTATCAGGAAAACCGGGCTTTTCAATGCCTTTTTGACGTATTTTTTCTTGAGCTGCTGGAATTCGTAAAACACCTTGAATAACTGAAATACTCATTTTTTACCTTTCATTATTTTGAAATCTTTTCAATTGCTTCAGGAAGGGACATTTCTAGGGCGGCACTTCTTGTTTGGATATCGTCCGGCAATTCCTCTTGACTTAAGTCTGCTGCTATATAATGCCAATCTTTGAACTGTTCAATTAGTTTTATCATTGGATCAAGAAGCTGAGGACTAGTTGGATCAACTCCTAGTTCAAGCACTACGACCTTCTTAGTCTGATTTCTTGTTAAAAACCAACGAAATCTCGTATTTGCATCTTCATCTGGAAAGAAGTGAGCATTTAACGGCATATGAGGTTCCATTGGTGAATTACAATCCTCACATCTTGGCACCTCACCTTGGCCATTAACGTATCTCTTCACTGTTGACAAATCAGAACGTGTACCGTGATTTAAACCACTAGAACACTGCATCATTGTCCAGTCACCAAAAATATTAAAGATTTTTTCTTGATCAAAACCAGTCTTTTCAAAGAAATGGCCAAAAGTACTAGTAGCAATAAAGTAATTCTTTCCATTTAAAAGTTCCTTTAATTGCTTCATTGCTTTACTTGGTTCGTATTCAACTGAATACTCATTAATTAGTTGACTCCAGAATTGCCACTTTTCATCCCAAGAATCAAAATCTTTATCTAGAGCATCCGCAATTGTTTTTACATGATATTTTTCACTTATATTTTTATATTCAATCGGAAAAGCCAAATTGTCAAACATATCAAGGCCTTCCATTTGCGCAAACCCATTACCTGCAGTCACAATAACCGCATCGGCATCCGCTAACCATTTTTTTATTTCTTTAAAATCTTTCATGATCATTTCTTCCTTTTTATTTTTCAGAATATCCTATCAGACGTAACTGTCCATTAATATACTCTCCTAAAAAGACATCATCAGGACTATTATAACCAGCTTTAGTTACTTCCTGTTCAAGCCAAGCATTAGATTTATGAATTAAATCTAAAACGTCTTCATTTATTTGCCCATCACTAATAATCGGAAAGCGAATATTATCTTCATCATTTTCAATTATCGTTAATTGGCCATTTTGTTCAAAAATACAATTTTTCACTTTTTCAACTGAATAAATTCCGCGACTTCTAAGTCTAAACATTAATTCATTGGCAGAAATACCAGCTTTCATACAATTTCCGACCAACACATGACCATTTTTAATTACTTGAACCGGTTTTCCATCAATCAAATTACGAATCCAATTACTGCGCTCGCGCCCAAATTTCAAAATAAAAACTACTAAAGTCCAAACAATTAACACCAATAAAAATTGAAGAACGGTAATACTTTGATTATATATTAAACCACCGATAATACCGCCCAGTACATAATTTTGCAGTTGATCCAAAGCTGTTGTTGGAGCTAAATTACTTTTTCCAAAAACATTAATTTGAATGATCAGGGTTAACATTCCTAGAGAAAACTTAATAAATAATTGTGTATAATCCATCTCTTACCTACTTTTGTACATATACATGATGATCAATCACATGCGCCTGATTTAAGATATAACTATTATTGTCTTCGTTTAAATTCAATTGATAGTCTTCATTCTTTGAATCAATTCGAACAATCATTCCATCCTGTAGACTCATCGAACTGACCATTACATCGCTTTCTTTAACGTTTTCATCATCAGCAACTGATTTAATAAAGGGAACGATTTGAGCAGCTTTTGATTTCTGTTCATTATTTTGCACATACTTTTCATATTGTGTGCCAGCAAATAGTAATAAGAATAAAAGAGCAATTATTCCTAAATCTCTGTATCTTGTATTAAAACGATCACGTAAATATAAAATTGTAAAAATAATCATCGCACTAGCAGCAACAATCATTAAAATATATAAAGCTGTTCGATCTGTATTTTGATGATTCTGAATGTAATTTATCGTATAGAAATTCATTTAAATCTAGTACTTTCTCTTTAATGGACTTTCGTCACGTTTATCATTTAATAAAACATGCTGCTTCGTAATTTCAATTAATGTTTTAGCTAAAAGAGCCATACTTTCAGTTGTTACATATTCATATGGTCCATGGAAATTTGCCCCACCATTAAATAAGTTAGGTGTAGGTATTCCCTTTTCCGAAATAAAATCACCATCTGTTCCTCCCCGAAACGGGATAATTTTTGGCTCCAGTCCAAGGGACTTATAGGCATGTAAAACTAGATTTACTACATAGGGATGCTCCTTAATCAAATCTCCCGGACTGCGATATTGATCATGCATTTCAAAAGTTACTCGATTTGCTCCATATTTTTTATTCAATTTATCTACTGTACTTGTGATTAACTTTTTCTTTTGTTCAAAACCATCAGTATCAAAATCTCGAATAATCAACCGAATTTTTGCATGATCCACATTCCCATTATTGGATAAAATCATAAAATAGCCATCAAAATCTTTACTATTTTCAGGCACCTCACTTGCTGGTAAAGCTTGAATAAATTCACTAGCCATCAACGCTGCATTAACCATAAGCCCGTATGCCTCCCCAGGATGAACTACTGTCCCATGAAAATCAATCGTAGCAGCGGCAGCATTGAAAGTTTCAAAGGCAATATCTCCTGAATCGCCATTATCTAATGTATAAGCAAATTCAACAGGAAAACGTTCCACGTTAAAACGAGCAGCTCCCTTACCAATTTCTTCATCCGGACCAAAAGCAACCCAAATATCTCCATGTTCAAGATCAGGATTTTCCTTTAAAGATTTGAGCATTCCTAGTAATCCAGCAATTCCCGCCTTATCATCTGCACCAAGTAATGTAGTGCCATCAGCGGTAATCAAAGTTTCACCTAAATGTTTTTTTAAGCTAGGAAATTCACTTGTGGATAAGACACGTCTTTCTTTTAAGAAAATATCCTTTCCATCATAGTTTTGATGTATTAATGGCTTAATATTTTCTGCATTAAAATCAGCCGTATCTACATGTGCTACAAAACCAATTGGAGTTACTTCTTTATTAGTTGTCTTTTTTAGTTTTCCTACTAAATATGAATCTTCTTCTGAAAAAGAGATATCTTCTAAGCCTAGTTTTTCTAATTCTTTCTCAATAATCTTCAACAAGTCAACTTGACCGGCAGTCGTCGGCACAGCTGTACTTTGTTCATCTGAACGAGTATTTACTTTACAGTATTCTATAAATTTATCTTGAATATATTTTTGATCGATTTCAGGCATTTTTACCATCCCCAAACTATTTTTAATTATATTTTAAGAAAAAATAGTTTTCTGTCAATTCACTATAGTTCAGATGCTCCACTTTCTGCATCAATTTTCTGATTTTTACGATAAATATCTCCTTTAGGGTTATTGGAATCATCAACCAATTTTTGTCCAGTTTCTTTTAAGTAGTATTCCACAAGTGGATAAATATCTTGAACAGTTTCATTAATTCCAGCAAAATGATGGTCTTTATCAAAAATAGCCCGATATGTGTCTACCATAAATCTTTTTTGAGTATTAGTTTGATCTACAAAATGCAATTCTTTTGCTTCACCTGTGCTTAACTTGTGGAATACTTCTGTTAATTGCTTCTTTTCACTCTCTGTTTGGCCAAGAGACGTAATATTTTCTCCAAGTTCTGGCGGATTATAATTCATCCCTGGTAATTGTTTATAATATGTAAATTCTCCAGTCTTATTAAAACTAAGCAAATTGCTGGGAAACGAAGAAAGATAATTATCGAGGTCTTTTACTTTCATTAGTCCCGCATTTAACTTTACATAGTCATTACCTTGTGCAGCTTTTTTATAATTTTTAGTCCAATTTTCATTCATTTTTGATACCTCACAAATAAAAAAAGCATGTCGAACTCGACATGCTAATTTTAACGTATTTAATTACATTTAGTCTTTAATAGCTTTTAACCCTTCACGCTTTCTTCCCATGTTGAACCATGGTGAAACAGTAAAGGCTAAAACGTCATTAACAACGTAAATTAAGGAGTTAACAGCCATTGCTAAAGTTGCATCTCCCTGTGCATAAGTGACACCCCAAAGAATTAATTGGAAAATTCCACTAGCAGTCCACCAGAAATATTGGTTATTGTAGCGTAAAAAACACATAATACCAGCAGTTAATGAAATTGCAAAGCTAATAGCATCGATCCAAGGACGTGGATCGTTAGTAAACTTACCAATTAAATAACCAGATACTGCATAAACAACTAATGTACCAACAATAGCAACAATCCATTCTTTAGCACCAAACTTACGTAAGTGATTCTTAGTATCGTCATTCCAAGATCTAACTGAAATAATAACTGGTAAATCTAAAGTTAAAATATAAGCAATTTGTTCAAAAATTGAAAGATAATTCTTAGCAGCTAGTCCTGCATAAATAAAACAAGCTGCAGAAATCAAGCCTAACCATCCATTAATTGCTTTAGTTGCATTAATGGCTAAAACACATAAAGTTCCAAGCAATGTACCAATAAAAGTAATAACGGTTAAAGCAGTGATTTTATTTTGAATCAAAATAGCTAATTGGAAACCGAAAGCAAAGAACCAAAGCATATAATTTTGAACTGGCCATCCGTGCAATTGCTTAAATAGCCAAACGAAATAGTTATCCTTTCTTTCTTTATGATCTTCTTGTAATGATGTGGAATTGTCCATTTATTAACTCCTCTTTCTTTATATTAGGTCACACAATATATTGTGCCTTATCCGCATTTTTCTCAAAAAAGCATCTGTATCTAGTATAGTAGTTAATAAATTGAAAACAAGAGTTTACAATTTTCGTTAAATATGCGGGTAAGTGTTATTCAAATTTTAGATAGCGCTT
>CANPPJ010000013.1:0-28453 GCA_947575965.1 uncultured Lactobacillus sp.
GGTGCAATTAAAATTGCAATTAAACGTAAACTTTCAGCCAAGTTAGTCATCACTTTAGCTAATTCTTCACTCTTGCCCTCTTTGTTTAAAGTCCAAGGTGTAGTTTCATCAATATATTTATTTGCACGAGAAATAAGCTTCCAAACGCTATCTAAAGCTTGGGAGAAGTGGAGTGCATCCATTTGTTTTTGATATTCAGCGATTGTTTCATTAGCTGTTTTAATTAAATCTTTGGCAAATTCATCTTGTTCTGAAGCAACTGGAGCAACTTGCCCTTCTTGATATTGATTAATCATTGAAACAGTTCTATTTAACAAGTTACCTAGATCATTAGCTAAATCAAAGTTAACTCTTTCAACAAAATCTTCAGGAGTAAAAATACCATCTGAACCAAATGGAATTGCACGCATCAAGTAATAACGAAGAGCATCTAAACCATAACGTTTAACAATCATTTCTGGGTAAACAGCATTACCCTTTGATTTAGACATTTTACCGTCTTTCATCAATACCCAACCATGACCAAAGATTTGCTTTGGAAGAGGGAGATCAAGTGCCATTAACATAATTGGCCAGTAAATAGTGTGGAAGCGAACAATTTCTTTACCAACTAAATGTACGTCAGCTGGCCAATATTTCTTAAATAATGAATCATCGTCTGAGCCATATCCTAAAGCAGTAATATAGTTAGAAAGAGCATCAATCCAAACATAAACAACATGCTTAGGATCGCTAGGTACAGGGATTCCCCAATCAACTGTCGTACGAGTAACAGATAAATCTTCTAAGCCTGGCTTAATAAAGTTATTTACCATTTCTTTTTCACGAGAGTGAGGCAAAATAAAGTCTGGGTGATCTTTATAGTATTGAAGTAAACGATCAGCATATTTACTCATTCTAAAGAAATATGATGGTTCCTTAACTAAGCGTACTTCATGTCCTGATGGGGCCTTTCCGCCAATAACATTACCATCATCATCTTTATATACTTCAGCAAGTTGTGATTCAGTGAAATATTCTTCATCTTCTACAGAATACCAACCAGTGTACTCGCCTAAGTAAATATCGCCTTGTTTTAATAATCTTTCAAAAATCTTTTGCACAGCTTTAACGTGATCTTCATCAGTCGTTCTAATAAAGCGATCGTAGGAAACATCTAACATTTTCCATAAATCCTTATAAGAATTAGCCATTTTATCTACAAATTCTTGTGGCTTAATACCTTGTGCTTCAGCTTTTTGCTCAATCTTAAGTCCATGTTCATCAGTTCCAGTTAAGAAGAATGTATCAAAACCGCGAGATTTTTTATAACGAGTCATGGTATCGGCAGCAATAGTCGTGTACGCATTACCGATAGTTAATTTTCCAGATGGATAGTAAATAGGTGTAGTAATATAGAAAGTTTTCTTTTCAGCCATCTTTATTCTTCCTCTCATAAGTCTTTTAATTGCTAGTATAACATAGCATGCCTACATAAATTTGTGTACTAAAAAAGGAATTTCTTTTTTAGAAATTCCTAGTTAGATTGATTTTGTTTTTTCATTACCATATTATTACTCGGATGGTGAATTGAGTTTTTTAGCAATTGGCTAGTGATAGAAATAGGAACTGCATCAGAGGTTAATCCTACAACTACGGCAAGTGCAAATACTAAAGTATTTTCCCAATTACCATGCATCATACTACTAATTACTAAAAACAAGGGCACAATAACTGCAGCTAGAATCAAAAATACTCTTGTTAAATTTCTGGTATCTAAATTAAATACGTGTTTCTTTAATTCCATTTTGGAAATATTTTGAGCTAATTTTCCAAAAACAGTCTCTTTTCCAGTCGCAAATACTACTCCAACTCCAGAACCCGCGAGAATTCTTGTACCTGCGTATAAAATATTGGCATAGTCTACATAACCATGATTGTTTCTCTGACCTAAAGAAGTAATTTCACTCTTATATATTGGATTATCTTCATCCATAAAGAAATCAGCTGAACAAATAATATTATTATTCTTTAAAATTCTTACATCTGCCGGAACTACTTCTCCAGCTTGTAACAAGATAATATCCCCAACTACTAACTCTTTAGTTGCCAACTCCTGTGGCATACAGTCACGCATAACTTTAGTAGTAGGCGATATTTTATGTAGTAAATTTTGAATAGCCGCTCTAATCTTGATATTTTGAATGAAACTTAATATTCCAGAAATAATCAAAACTAAAACAATTAAAACAGGTGTATCTAAATTATGCACTTTCAATTTATAGTTAAGCACAATAGATACAATTGCTAAGCCTAAAAGAATACTTGTAAAAGGCGTCATAAATGCTTCACATAAAAATTGAAGTCTAGTATTTTTAGGTTTATTTATAATTTCGTTAGGACCATTTTTTGCTAAGCGTTGCCTCGCATCTTTAGTTTGAAGGCCACTAATTGAGGTTTTTAATCGTTGCAGTGTTGCAAATTTGTCTTCGCATGCAATCCGGCGCACCAGCTTGGTGTCTGTAGTATGTCTTTTGCCGGAAGTGTTGATTTTTAACATCTTCAACATCCTTTCTTAAGAACCTAGCAAACAAACAAAAAGCCGATGCAAAAACTGCATCGGCTTAAATCCAAGCGATTTTTATACTCGTCGTTCAGTTTTAACACTACGTGACGTAAGGTTATAAAAATATAACTAGCTGGCTGGGGAGGGCCTTATATCGACAATCCCTGTTTGACCCGTTGGCATCTCTGGATGTTGCTGGGCGACAGCATGTGTTCACGTAGGAGTCTCACCTAACAGTTTATTTGCTCTAATATTTAATTTCTATTGATACTTTAACGGCTAACTAGCTTTTAGTCAAGCCCTAATGTGGCTTTCGCGTGCTTTTGAATAAAACTAATCCAAAACTAATTAAAGCTGCAATCACTAATCCCCAAACTAAACTTACACTTTGTGGATGGTCAATTTTTTGTAACTCTTCTTGAGTCAAAGAATTTTTATCATAAGATAATTTATCTTTTTGTGCAATTAAAGTTGCACAGGCATTAAAAACTAATCGAATTCCTGAATTGAAGTTTGATTTTTTCTCACTTCTTAATTTATCGCCGGCATACCGAATAATGTTGCTACACTTATTTTGTGTCAAAACATCTTGGTAATTTTTACCAACAAGAATTTGAACATTTTTTCTTTTATTTTGTAATGCGGCTACAATAATTACCTGATTTTTCATCGGTCTAATTTTATTTATATCATTACTATTTTTTAGACTTAAAAGTCGAATCTCAGGCTTACTTTTTGTTTTTTGGTATTCTTTATTTTTTTGAGTTACTAATTCTTTAGTCTGGTTATTAAATAAATTTTGCGGATCACTAACAAAAGAAGTTGTACTAGCAGTAAATAGTAAAAAAGAAATTAAGAGTACTCCAAAACTGATAAACTTATTTTTCATTATCCGCCTTCTCTAACCTATCAGCTAAGCTTTGAACATATTTATGATCTAGCGTTACTTGTTCAATCGCCACACCCTTTTCTCGTAGTAATTTGAGTGCTAAGGGATTATCATGATAATCATAATAATAGTTAATTTTCTTAATACCAGCTTGAACTAAGCATTTGCTGCAATTAAAGCAAGGAAAATAAGTCACATAGATTTCAGTACCTTCAGTTGAAATGCCGTTTTTTGCACACTGGATTAAGGCATTCATTTCCGAGTGAATAGTTCTAACACAGTGTCCATCAACCATTAAATGCCCAACGTCATCACAATGAGGCTGTCCAGAAACACTTCCATTATAGCCAGTGGCAATCATCCTATCGTCCTTAACTAGCACACTTCCCACTAGGGCACGATCACAAGTTGAGCGCTGTGCAATAACTAACGCCTGCATCATAAAATATTGCTTCCACGGAATCCTGTCTCTCGTCATCAGTCTTACCCTCTTTAAATTATTTATTTAATCTATCAAAATAATTTAAACCAATTGCTTCTCTAACTTCTTGCAAAGTTTGGTTAGCAACTTCATTTGCCTTTTTTGATCCCTCTAGTAACATTTCGTATACAGCATCTGGATCTTGAGCAAACTTTTCTCGACGCTCTCTAATTGGCCCGAGTTCTTCTTCAAGAACCTTATTCAAGTAACGCTTAATTTTAACGTCCCCTAAGCCACCTTTTTGGTATTGTTCCTTAAGCTCAGACACCTTATCTTTATCTGGTGCAAAAACATCAAGATAGGTAAAGACAGTATTTCCTTCTACTTGACCAGGATCTTCAACATGAATATGGTTAGGATCTGTGTACATTGACATAACTTTCTTTTGTACAGTTTTTGCATCATCAGACAAGTAAATTGCATTTCCAAGTGATTTAGACATTTTTGCATTTCCATCTAAACCTGGAAGTCTACCTTGTCCCTTTGGTGGAAAATAACCCTTTGGTTCAACTAAAATATCAGTATTATAAACTCTATTAAAAGTACGAACAATTTCTCTAGTTTGCTCAAGCATTGGTTCTTGATCATCCCCAACTGGAACTACTGTTGCTTTAAAAGCAGTAATGTCTGCTGCTTGAGAAACTGGGTAGTTTAAGAAACCAACTGGAATTGAATCCTTAAAGTTTTTTTGCTTAATTTCAGTTTTAACAGTTGGGTTTCTTTCTAGACGGGCAACTGTTACCAAATCCATGTAATAAGCAGTTAATTCAAAAAGAGCAGGGATTTGTGATTGCACATAAATGGTAGACTTTTCAGGATCTAACCCAACAGCTAAGTAGTCCAAAGCCACTTGAATTAAACTATTCTTAATTTTTTCAGGATCTCTAGCATTATCAGTTAATGCTTGAGTATCGGCAATCATAATATAAGGTTCATATTTACCCTCATTTTGTAATTTTACACGGTTTTTTAAGGAGCCAATATAGTGACCAATATGAAGCTTTCCGGTTGGTCTGTCTCCAGTTAATAAAATTTCCTTTGTCATATTTTTTCTCCAATATATCTGTAATCTTTAGCTTTACCTCCAATTCTAGCAAAAAAACTTATTTGTTTAAACTTACCTAAAACTTGCTAAAATTAAATTGAGAGAAAAATTATATAAAGAAAGGATGAATAAGGATGTGTAGTCATTATGAAATGCCGTCACTTAAAGAAATTAAGACATATCTAAAAACTGATTTAAAATTACCGCTAGTTGTATCAAAAAACATTGAAGACAAATTTGAATCTGTTACTCAAATTTATCCTAAATCTTCATCTTTAGTTATGCTATATAGCGATGACGAACTAAAGTTAGTCGAAAAGAAATGGGGCTATCCTAGTCCATTTAAAAAGAATCGAGTAATTTATAATGCTCGGGTAGAGCGTTTTTATGAAGAAAAGCCATCAATGTGGGATGATTCATTTGCTCGTCAGCGTTGTATTATTTTAGCTAATGAATTCTGGGAAAGCAGCAAGCAAACTTACGTTGCTTCAAATAACAAAACCTATCATGAGCACTCATCTTTTACTGCAAAAGATGAACCGATGGCATTAATTGCTGGCATTTATAAAGGTGATGATTTTTCAATGGTTACTACTGCTTCTAATGATACTGTTCTTCCAGTCCATGAAAGAATGCCATTAGTATTAAAGCCATCTGAATTACGTCGTTGGCTCTTTCAAAACTTTACTTCTCTACTTGACCGGTCAGAATATAATCTAGACAGACATCAGTTGCCACATCGTTAGCAAAATGATATAATCATTTTGCTTATGCGGGTATAGTTTAATGGTAAAATGTCAGCTTCCCAAGCTGAAGATGCGGGTTCGATTCACGCTATCCGCTTATATTAAAAAAGAGGAACTTCATAAAGTTCCTCTTTTTTTGTTAGGCTAAAATCACCATAAAAATTCCATTTAAGATTGCTAGATAAATCGGCATTACTATTCTTTGTGAGTATAAGTAAGACCAAGCAAAAAGCATTCCGTAAAGGCTATTGAGAATAAATAAACTAAATGAAGCTTGAAAATTAAGTATTCCATAGAAAAAGCCTGAGCAAATAATTCCCGCTATTCCGCTAGCCATATTCTGGGCTCTAAATCCATAATTAAAGAAAAATCCTGTTGTTAAATATACTTGCATCGCTGGCAGCAAAAGACCAGTAGAAAATATAAGAAACCAAAATAAAAGATTACATTCAGCCTTTTGATAAATTATTTGAAAAGACATTAAAGGAACACTTCCCTTGGCTTGAAGATAGGAAATAAAAACGCGTCCTAAAATGACCAAGATAGATACACCAACTATAAATCCATAATCTGCTAATAAAGGCATCATGGTTTTTTTTTCAAAAAATCTTTGTTCTCGATTAAATTGTCGAATATAAAAATATAAAGTAAACAAGGCACAAAGCAAGAAAAAAAAGTACCCTATTTTATTTACATGATCATTTAACAGAGCTAATTTTTTAACTCCAATTACAATTAAATATAAGACCAAATAAACAATATATCTAGTCAAATTTCCTTGTCTGGACGACGGTGTATTCATGTCTTTTCCCCTTTATATCAATTACTTCCAATTATAGCAAAGCATTTACTATTAGTTATACTTCAGGAAAAATATATACTTATTGACAGCGCTTACACTGATGATTAACATGAAAGATAAGATAAAAAGAGAGGTAATACTAATGAACTTAATCGCAATTGATATTGGTGGCACAACTATTAAAATCGCTACTTGGATAAATCAAAAATTAAAAATGATATTTACGATTGATACACCAGATAATTTAGATACTTTTTATGAGGAATTGACTGATGCAGTTAATGAAATAAAAGCCGATCATAAAATTGATGGTGTAGCAATTTCTTCTCCTGGTGCTGTTAATAAAGCTACTGGAGTAATTGAAGGAGCAAGTGCCCTACCTTATATTCATAACTTTAAAATTGTACCTGAATTAGAAAAAAGATTTGGTCTACCAGTAAGTATCGAAAATGATGCAAATTGTGCAGCTCTTGCCGAAATAGCTGACGGAGCAGCTAAAGGATGCAAGAGCATGGCATTTTTAGTTATTGGTACCGGTGTTGGCGGAAGTATCATTATTAACAATCAAATTTGGCATGGTGCTCATCTCTACGGTGGTGAATTTGGTTTTATGATTATTGATGGTAAGCAGTTAAGCGATCTAGCTTCACCTGTTGTCATGGCTAAGCGTTATAATAAAAAAACTGGAAAAGATTTTGATGGTAAGACCGTTTTTGAGCTTGCTGACACTGATGATTCGATTGCTCAAGAAGAACGTGAAAAGTTCCTCCATGCTCTTGCTGTTGCAATTTTTAATATTCAACATAGTTTTGATCCTGAAAAAATTATTATTGGTGGTGGAATTTCACAAAATCCCGAATTAGTTCCACTACTTGATGATGAGATTGCCAAATTAAGAAATAAGATCAAAGTTACGACAATTAAACCAATTTTGGATATTTGTACGTTAAAAAATGAAGCAAATTTGCGTGGAGCGGTTGCAGATTTTGAAAAAGAGCATTAAATTTTATATAGACACTTTTTTATTATTAAATAAATGTGTTTGAAAGCATCATGAAAAAGGACTGAGGAAACTATCTCAGTCCTTTTTTGTTATCTAATTAAGCAAAAGTATATATTTTTAAATTAAAGCGCTTTACTTTTATTATAAATAAGCTTATATTTATACATGTAAAATATGTAAGCGATTGCAAAGAAGGAATATTATGAATAAGCACAAAATGCCTAAAAACTTCTTCTGGGGCAATTCAGTTTCAAGTATGCAAACTGAAGGTGCCTGGGATGAAGACGGTAAAGGCTTATCAGTTTACGATGTACGACCTGCTACAGAAAATACTACAGACTGGCACACCGCGATTGATGAATACCATCGTTATGATGAGGATTTAGACCTAATGAAAGAAATGAATATGAATATGTATCGTATTCAAATTTCATGGTCAAGAGTTTGTCCTGAAGGAGACGGTGATTTTAATCCTAAGGGAATTGAATTTTACGACAAATTAGTAAATGCCATGCTTGATCGCGGAATCGAGCCAATGATTTGTCTTTATCACTTTGACATGCCCCTACACCTAGCTAAAGAATACAACGGTTTTATGTCATGGCATGTTGTTAATGCTTTTGTTAGATTCGGCAAAAAGATGATTGATCATTTTTCAGATCGGGTTAAATACTGGATTGTTTTCAATGAACATAATCTTTACTTCCAAGACGAAGTATTTAATATCTCTGGTTACGAAAAAGGTGACAAAACTTTAGATGATATATATACCATCTTTCACCACACCATGATCAGTCATATTCGATTAGCTAATTACATCCATGAAAAATATGATGATGTTAAAATTGGCGGAATGCTTGCCTTCCAACAAATTTATCCTGAAACTTCGAAGTCTACAGATGTTTGGGCAGCAAAACAAATTCAAGAATTTTTGAACTTCAATATTTATGATGCAGATACGGGCCGCGGTTATTCACCGGAAGTACTGCAATATGCTAAAGACCACAATATTAATTGGGATATAACTGAAGATGATAAAGAAGAAATGAAAAAAGCAAAGGCTGACTTTTTAGCTTTTAGTTACTATTCTTCTTGGACAGTTTCAGCTGATAAAATTCCTGCCGACGTTGCTCCTAACCGTTACATGAATTATGGCGGTGTAGAAAACAAATATCTCAAGACAAATGTTTGGGGCTGGACTATTGATCCACTTGGTTTTAGAAACGCCCTTACCACTATGTACAACCATTACAAGATTCCAGTCTTCCCAATTGAAAACGGAATCGGTATAAAAGAAACTTGGGATGGTAAACATATGATCGAAGATGATGAACGTATTGCTTACCACGAAGAACATATTAAGGCTATGAAAGATGCAATGTTCTTAGATGGAGCTAAAGTTTTAGGTTATTTAGGTTGGGGATTAATCGATATTCCAAGTTCACATGCTGACATGGAAAAGCGTTACGGTGCTGTTTATGTTAACCGTTCAAATCATGACTTAAAAGATTTAAAACGTGTTCCAAAGAAATCATTTTATTGGTTCCAAAAAGTATTAAAAGATAATGGAGACGAAATATAATGAGCGAACAAAAACAATCGGGCTTTAGTATGTTTGTTAATAAACACATACTGCCTCCAGTAATGAAATTTGTTAATACTAAGGCTATTCAAGCCTTACAAAATGGTATGATTTATACTTTACCATTTATTCTTATTGGATCTATTTTCTTAATTTTAGGAAATATTCCTATTCCAGCTGTAGCTAATGCAATTAATGCTTCTGGTTGGGGAGCATTCTTCAACCAAGCCTACACTACTACTTTCAGTATCATGGCTATGTGGGCATCAGTTGGTATTGCCTATATTTATGTTAAAAATGAAGGCTATGAGCCATTAGCACCTGGTCTTACTTCATTAGCTGCATTCTTAATGCTTCAAACTTTAACTATTGACAGTCCATTAAAGAATGCTATGGCTAAAGGTATTGACGGTGGAATGAGTGCAAAAGCAGTAACTGAAAATATTGATAAGTTACCACACGCTTTACAAACATTCCTAGAATCACCAGTTACAGGTGTCTTCAACATTACCTGGCTTGGTGGCGACGGAATGATCGCCGCAATCATTGTCGGTTTATTAGTTGGCTGGATTTACTCCGCTATCATGAAAAAAGGCTGGACTATTAAGTTACCTGAACAAGTTCCCGCTGCTGTTTCTAACCAATTTACTGCCATGATTCCATCAGGAATTATCTTAATTGGTACTATGCTTATTTACGCAGGCTTTAAGTTAACTACTGGTTCAGACTTCCTACAATGGACCTACCAAACTCTTCAAATTCCACTTCAAGGCATCTCTGATTCACTTGGCGGTGCTATCGCCATTGGGTTCTTAGTACCATTCTTCTGGTTCTTCGGTGTTCACGGCGGTTTAATTGTTGGTTCTCTTGCTGGCCCTATGCTTCAGGCTAACTCTTTTGATAATGCTCAATTATACAAAGCCGGTAAATTAACTATTGCCAACGGTGCTCACGGTGTTACTAACGAATTCTACAACAACTTTATTAACTTAACTGGTTCAGGTATCACTATTGGTTTAATTATCTTTATTTTAATTGCTGCCAAATCAGCACAATTACGTTCAATCGGTAAAGTTGAGTTAGTTCCTGGTATCTTTAATATTAATGAACCATTCCTATTTGGTTTACCTATTGTTATGAACCCATTCTTGGCAATTCCGTTCTTCTTAACTCCCGTTGTAGTAGCTATCTCAACTTACTTCGTAATTAGAACTGGTATTATTCCTCCTCTTAATGGTTTTGCTTGTCCATGGACAATGCCAGCTGTTATCTCCGGTTTCCTAATTGGTGGCTGGAAGATGGCAATTTGGCAGGCATGTACATTAGTTATTTCAACTTTGATCTACTGGCCATTTGCTAAAAAGTACGACAAGATCTTAGTCAAAAGAGAAGCTGCAGCGCTTAAAAAAGACGAAGCTGAAGGTAAATAATTTTTTTAGATATTAATTAACACTTATGATTAAAATCATGCTATAATGTAAATGCTTTCAATAATGAAAGTGCATACATTTAATTTATAGATCAACACTCAAACATTGAAAAAACACTTAATTAGATTTACAAAGGAGATAATTATTATGGCAGATAAAACTATTATGTTAGCTTGTTCAGCAGGTATGTCCACTTCACTTTTAGTATCAAAGATGCAAAACGCAGCTAAAGAAAAAGGTAAAGACTACAAGATCTTTGCTACTGCAGCATCAGGTATTCAAGATGAAATTGATAAGGAACACCCAGACGTATTACTGCTTGGACCTCAAGTTCAATACATGGAAGATAGTGTTAAAAAGATTACTGATGAAGCAGGCATCCCATTAGCAGTTATTAACATGCAAGACTACGGTATGATGAACGGTGAACATGTTCTTGAAACTGCTCAAGAATTAATGGGCGACAAATAGTCAATGAATGACGAAGTAAAAATTGTTAATGAATTTGATCGCAACGGTCATCACTTTAAAATTGGTGTCAGCGCAGATAGACAAGTTTCTATTTATTTAGATAATGAAACTAAAGCTCATCATGGCTATCATTTTCCAGGTATTATCCAAGTCCCTAAAGGTCTTGAGATAGACGGACAAATGCTACTACAACTACCAATTGATTGTGATTCAGTAATTGATCAAGGAATCCAAGAATTAAAACAAAAATAATTTATGGGAGATGCTTGCTGACATAGTAAAATAAATAATTGTCAGGAGCATCTTTTATTTTAAAAATACTATCTAGGAGAATTAAATTATGGCACAAGAAAATAGCGATAATATGCAAGTTGTAATGGGAATTATTATGCAAGCCGGTAATGCAAAAGCTGCTGCTATGCAAGCCATCCAAGCTGCTAAAAAAGGCGACTTTGAAAAGGCTGATGAATTTATTAAGCAAGCAAACGAAGGCTTAGTAAATGCCCACAATGTTCAAACCGATATGTTAACCCAAGAAGCACAAGGTAACCATGTAAAAGTTGACCTTTACATGGTTCATGCTCAAGACCACTTAATGACAGCTATTACTTTTATTGATTTAGCTAAAGAAGTAGTAGCTGTCTACAAAAAAATGGCTGAAAAGTAATGACTGCTGAAGCAAAGTACTTAAAAGTTGCTCGAATTCTACAAAAAAGAATTGAAGATGGGATCTATAAACCTCAAACTCCCCTTCCTGACCAAAAAACACTTGCAGAAGAATTACACGTAAGCCGTTTAACTGTTAAGAAGGCCTTAGATGGTCTACAAAGAAAAGGACTAGTCTATAAAGAATCAGGTCTTGGTACCTTTGTCTTAGGACCAGTTCCAATTCAGGATAAATTTGATTCACCAGCGAATGCTTTTAGCGGCCTAGCTAATCTACTAGGATCTGATGAGGTCACTAGCGATATCATTGAATTTAATGTTGAATTTCCCAATGAGGATATTCAACATTACTTAAAATTAAAATCTAGCGATCCAGTTTACAATATTCGGCGCCTAAGACGTCTTGAAGGTAAGCCTCTGATTCTTGAACATACCTTTATGCCAGTTAACTTGGTTCCAGATCTAAATGAAGATGTCCTACATAATTCTATCTATAACTATCTTCATCATAATCTAAAACTTAAGTTTGGTGTTGCCTATCGTAAAATCAAAGCTGCTAAAGCTGATGACTGGGATCAACAATATCTTCAAGCTAAAAAAGACGATCCAATCTTAGAGCTTGAGCAAATCGTGTGGTTAAACAATGGTCAACCAGTTGAATATTCAACAAGCCGTAATCGCTACGATGAACGAAATTATGTCGTTTTAGAGACAAATAGCTTTTAAGTAAAAGTTCTAGAGCAGTTCTAGAACTTTTTTTATAAATTTAAACAAATTAAGAAAGGAAAAAATATGACTAAAACCTATTCAATGCCAAAAAATTTTTACTGGGGCGGCGCTAGTGCCGCAAACCAGTATGAAGGTGGCTATAAAGACGGTGGAAAAGGATTAAATGCCGTTGATGTACTAACAAATGGTTCTGCTAATGAACCAAGAAAAGTCACCTGGAAAACTGCTGATGGCAAAACTGGATCTACTCCAATGGTTTGGGGAAAAGAGTTTAAACTTCCCGAAGGAGCAAAACCAGCTCCTTTAGCTGATTATTACTATCCAAGCCATGAGGGAACAGACTTCTATCACCACTATAAAGAAGATATTAAATATATGGCTGACATGGGCTTTAATATGTTCCGTCTATCACTAAATTGGTCACGTATCTTACCAAATGGCGACGATGACGAACCAAATAAAGAAGGATTAGCCTTCTATGATAAGGTCTTTGATGAATGTGCTAAATATGGCATTGAACCTTTAGTAACTCTCTCCCACTATGAAACCCCTTTATCTTTAGTTAATCGTTTTGGTGGCTGGAAAGACCGAAAAATGATTGACATTTTTGTTCACTATGCTGATATTGTAATGAATCACTACAAAGGAAAAGTTAAATACTGGCTAACATTTAACGAAATTAATGCTATGGACATGGCGCCTTATATGGGCGGTGGGTTAATTGATGGCAGTGAACAAAATCGTGCTCAAGGGGCTCATAATCAATTTGTAGCAAGTAGCAAAGTAGTTAAGCTAGCTCATGAAATCGATAAAAACAATCAAGTAGGTCAAATGCTTGCCTACTCTGCTTACTATCCTTATACTGCTGATCCAGCTGATCAAATTTTAGTTATGAAAGCTAAACAAGAGATGCTCTTCTACTCAGATGTTCAAACTGGAGGTCGTTATCCCGAATATCGTTTAAAACAATATGAGCGTGATGGCATTAAACTTGATGACAAGCCAGAAGACTATGAGTTAATTAAAAACTATCCAGCAGACTTTCTCAGCTTTTCTTGCTACACTTCTAATGTTCTTACTATACATGAAGCGGATGCAAAAGCTAATGGTAATGTTTCTGCAGGCGGCGTTAAGAACCCTTATCTTGATTACAACGCCTGGGGATGGGCAACTGACCCAGATGTATTACGAATTGCCTTAAATGACCTTTGGGATCGATACCATAAGCCTCTCTTTATCGTTGAAAATGGTCTTGGCTGGAGTGATGAATTAACTGAAGATCATAAAATTCATGATAACTATCGAATTGATTATCTTCGTGCCCAAATCAAATCAATGGAAGAAGCAGTTAATGAAGATGGTATTCCTTTGATGGGTTATACTATGTGGTCAGCTATAGACTTAGTCTCAAATGGTACTGGTGAAATGAAGAAGCGCTATGGCTTTGTTTACGTCGATCGTGATGACAAAGGAAATGGATCTTTAAAGAGATATCCTAAGGATTCCTTTAACTGGTATAAAAAAGTCATTGCATCCCACGGAAAAGATTTAGACTAAATATAAAATAGAACCTAGCATTTCTAGGCTCTATTTTTTTGACAAGATAGATGGACACCTTACTCAAGCAATCAAAAAAGCTCGTGGTAATGACTTACTCGTTAAAATTGGTTACTATTTAACTGATACACCTCAAGGTTGTCAGATTATTTTTAAAGAAGGTGTTCTCAGTTATGATGAAAAGAAACATTTTAATATCGGTACTTGGCTTTATAACTGGCAGTTAAAGCAAGGCGCAAAAAACAATTAAAACAAATGAAAAATAATGTTTTAGGCTATACAAAATAAAAATAGTCCTAGGCTCAAATAATTTATATTTTGAGCCTAGGACTATTTTTTAAATAATGTCATCAGAACTTTGATCATAGAATTTAGAATTTTGATAGTTGTATACCAATTTAGAACTATTAAATGGTGTGCCATTGGCTAAATAGAAAGTATCATAAACTTCTAAACAGGGATCTCCTTCTTCTAGTTCTAAATATTTTGCTTCGTCTGCTCTTAACTTTCTAACGCGCATATATTTATCAGAGAAACGAATCTCTTTCTTTAGACCATCTTTAATATAGTCAAAAATCGATCCTTCAGCAATTTCCTTACTCATAAAAGGAATAATGCTCTTAGGATAATATGATTCTTCTAAAACAAACGGCTTACCTTCTTGTTTACGCAATCTTTTTATAAAGTAACATACTTCATCAGAATGCAGATAGTCACATAAAGGCTTAGGAGGCCTTCTCTCAGCAAACTCAATTACTTCAGTCGTAGGATCTTTTAAAACATGGGCAAAGCCGGCGTTATCAGTAAGTGACATATAACCAGCTCGCCCTGTAGACCTGACAAAAACGCCAGAACCTTGAACTTTATAAACTATTCCTTGTTGAGTTAACAAAGTAATCGCCTGTAAAATAGTAGATTTACCAACTTGATATTCTTTCATCAATTCGGTAATTGTTGGTAATTTATCTCCATGATGAAGTTTATTTTTAGTGATGTAAGCTTTTATTTTATCCGCAACTAATTCATATTTTTTCATTACTATGTCCTTAAAATAAAAATCTTCATAGTTATATTTTAAACTACGAAGATTTTGAAAGTCTATACTTTTTAATTAAGCTTTAGTAGCATCTGCTTGTTCTTTCTTCAGCAATTGACTGTCATAGTGTCTAATGAATGGGAACCATATCAAAAATGCAACGATTGCACATACAACGGAAAGAACAAATCCTTGCCAACTAGCTGTAGCAAGCATACCACTTAGTCCAACAGGAGTTGGCCATGGTTGTTGAACAATAATTTTTGGTACTATGTGCGTAGCAAGAGCAACATAAGCTACTGCTCCAGAAGCAAGTGGAGCACAAATAAATGGTATAAATAGTCCAACATTATAAACAATTGGCAAACCAAAGATTAAAGGCTCATTAATATTAAATATTGCTGGGATCAATTCAAGTTTACCTAATTCTTTCAGTTGCTTTGATCTAGCCATAAATGCAATAAAGATCGCCATACCTAAAGTTGCTCCAGACCCACCAATCGTAACAAATGCATTAATTGGATCCCCAGCAAATACATGAAATCCACCTTTTACGTTATCTGCCATATTTGCTAAAACAATTGCTTGGTAAAAACTTGATGTAATAGTAGCACCATGGATACCAAACCACCATAAAAAGTGAATAAAGAAGATGATAATCAAAAATCCCCACCAAGTATCAGCAATTGCAGAAATAAATGAAAATGGAATATATAATACTTGGAAAATATCAGTACCTAAAACAATAAGAATAATATCAATAATTCCAATTGTAAATGCGACAACAAAACCTGGAATTAAAGCTGAAAATGAATTAGCAACACCAGACGGAACAGATGCTGGCATCTTAATACGCCAATTGTGTTTAATGCAGAGACGGTAAATTTGAACTGTTAGCCAGGCAACAACTAATCCAGTAAAAATTCCTGTTGCACCAATTCTTGTTAGTCCTGATCCTGATACGCCATAACCACCAGCGATTACGTTGTTGTTCTTTAACACATTTATAAAAATAGTACTACCGCTTTTCCAAACTAATTGTGGAACGGTAATGAATAGGCCCATTAAAGTTAAGAAAACAGCGTTTAATGGATCAAGCAATAAATTTTCTTCTTTGCGATAAATATCGGCATAGTTATAAGCAAATGATCCAGCAAAGAAAATCGCTATGATTCCCATAGTCGCATTGTATATAACTGTATACATATTGTTAAAGCGACCAATAGTATTATTATAGAAATCGACAAATCCTTTAGCAGTAATAACCTGTGGTAAAATTGTTAGAACCAAAAACATAGATCCAATGATAGAAAAGGCAATAATGGAATAACCTGCCCCCATAATTGCACGTACAAAACGTGAACCTGAGAACTTACCTAAAGCCTTCATCATTTTATCTTTAAACGATGGTTGCGCAGTGTCAGACATAGTACATCCCCCTCAATTTGTCCTACTGTCTATTACTTTCAAATGTCTTAATTGCTCCTGCGTATTTGTCGCGACCATTTTGAATGTTGCTAATTCTTCTTAAGATTAAGATGGATCCTAATATTCCAATAATTAAAATTGTAAAGATCACATTTGCGACATCATTTGTAGCCATAAAAGGAAATACAGTCTTTCCAAACGGTAAATAGCAACTGATAGCAAAGATTACATTTGCACCTAGCTGCAGTTGATAATACAGTTTTGTAAATTTCAAGTCAGTATTTCTGACATTCCACTTACTTACCTGCTCTACTGAAGCTATTAATAATAAAACAAATAATAATCCTGAAATTATCGAAGCAACAATATCGTAGTAGCAAATTGCAAAAACTAACCAAAAGAGATTAGTGAATAAGAACGCCGCAGAAAAATAACGAATCATTAAATAGCGGCTAAAATTTATAGATCTCACACTCATGTCATGTTTCTTTTGTTCTAAACTCTGATCTTTTTTAGTCATTATTGTATCTGCCCTTTCAATATTGTTCCTGAACAATTCAGACAACACCTGTATAATACTCCAAAATGAAACCGTTTGCAATAATTATTACTGTTTTCTTATAAAAAATAAAATTCTATACTTTTAAGCTTTACAATCAAGTTTTTAATTTGTAGAATGAATTCCGAAAACGCTTACTTCAGAAAGGACGTATTTGAATATGACTGGATATACTATGCCTAAGGGCTTTTTATGGGGCGGCGCTGTTGCTGCCCACCAACTTGAAGGTGCATGGGATGAAGATGGAAAGGGAATGTCTGTAGCGGATGTTATGACAGTAGGATCAGCTACTAAGCCACGTAAAATTACTGATGGCGTTATTCCTGGTAAAAACTATCCTAATCATGAGGCCATTGATTTTTACCATCACTACAAGGGTGATATTAAGTTAATGGCTGAAATGGGCTTTAAAGCTTTTCGTACTTCAATAGCTTGGACTAGAATTTTTCCTAAAGGCGATGAGGAAGAACCTAATGAAGCAGGCCTTAAGTTCTACGATGACTTATTTGATGAATGTCATAAGTATGGAATTCAACCTGTAATTACCCTTTCTCACTTTGAAATTCCTTATCACTTAGTCAAAGAATATGGTGGTTTTACTAACCGTAAATTGATTAACTACTTCGTTCGCTTTGCTCGAGTTTGCTTTAAGCGCTATAAAAATAAAGTTAAGTATTGGATGACTTTCAACGAAATTGATAATCAATCTAGTTTTAACAATGACTTCTTAATGGCCACTAACTCTGGTATCTTGTTTAAGAATGGAATGGGCGATAAAGAAAAAGAAGCTGCTATGTATCAAGCTGCCCACTATGAATTAGTTGCTTCTGCTTTAGCAGTTAAAGAAGGCCATAAGATTAATCCAGACTTCCAAATTGGTTGTATGATTAACTACTCACCTGTTCGTCCTTTAACTCCATCATCAGATGATGTTTTACTCGCTGACAAATTTGAACAAAGACGTGACTTCTTCTCCGATGTGCACGTTAACGGTGAATACCCTAACGCTGTTGAAGATTACATTGAAAGAAATGGCTACCGTCCAGATATCACTGAAGAAGATAAAATTGCCTTAAAAGAAGGTACAGTAGGCTACGTTGGCTTCTCCTACTATCAATCCACTACTGTTTCAAGTAAGAAAGTTAAACCAGATGAATTAACCGACTTACAAGAAGCGATCGTAGAAAACCCTACTTTAGAGCGTAGTGACTGGGGTTGGGAAATTGATCCAGAAGGTTTGAGAATCTCTCTTAACCACTTAACTGACCGTTACCACAAGCCACTATTTATCGTTGAAAATGGTCTCGGTGCTTACGATAAGCGCGAAGCTGACGGTTCAGTTCATGATCCATATCGAATCGATTACTTGAGAAAACACATTGAACAAATGGAAAAGGCCGTTGTGTTAGATGGCGTTGACTTGATGGGTTATCTTCCTTGGGGATGCATTGACCTAGTTTCAGCTGGAACGGGTCAAATGGATAAGCGTTATGGCTTCATCTATGTTGACAAGAATGACAAGGGTGAAGGAACGCTAGAACGCTCAAAGAAGGATTCATTTAACTGGTATAAGAAAGTTATTGAATCTAACGGTAAAGATTTAGACTAATCATTAAAAATAGGATTTAGAGTGCTTCTAAATCCTATTTTTTCATTTTTTATTAGCACCACTCTAATTAGAGTGCTAAATATTTTACTTTCCCTACGGACCTACTACAATAGAGATTGTAGAGAGCGTAATGGAAGGAAGTTTTATTATGGCAAACGAAATAATGAAAAATCGTAACAACGATAATATGATGGATCAATTAAGTGATTGGTTTAGTTTTCCAAAAGACTTTTTTGACGACAGTTCCATCAAGAACATTATGCAATCTGATGTAGCAGAAACTGATAAGGACTATATTGTTAAAGTTGACATGCCAGGAATGGATAAGAAAGACATCAAAGTTTCATATAAAGATGGTGTTCTAAACGTTTCAGGTAGCCGGGATTCATTCGATAACTTAGACAATAATAACGGTAACGTTCTTCACCGTGAAAGAAGCGTTGGTCATATTCAAAGAAGTTATCGTATTCCTGATGTTGACTCTAAAGACATTTCTGCAAAAGACGTCAATGGCGTTTTAACCATTACCCTACCAAAACTAACCGAAGAAGATAAGGAAAATACAATTAATATTGAATAAATATTTAGATTAAGAAAAAGACATCCCGCATAAGCGAGATGTCTTTTAATCTACATCAATAATTTTAACATTGTAGTTTCCAGCTGGCGCTTCAACAGTTACTGTTGCACCAGCTTTTTGTTTCATTAAGGCTTGCCCTAAAGGCGAATCAAAGGAAATCTTTCCCTTAGCTAAATCTGCTTCCATTCTACCAACAATCCGATACTTTTCAGCTTCATCGTCACCATCAAAAAGTAAAGTAACATTTGATCCTAAATCAATAGTTCCACTTTCATCTTTTTGAATAATTTCTGAATATCTTAATTGCTTATCTAAATAGCGTAAGCGACTTTGTAAATGCCCTAATTCCATCTTAGCTGTAGTATATTCAGAATTTTCTGATAAGTCTCCCATACTACGAGCTTCTTGTAAGATTTTAATTCTCCGTGGCCGATCTTTCTTTAAACGAGCTATCTCGTCTTTAATTTCTTGATAGCCTTCAGGCGTCATTTTCTGATAATAAACCATTATTTAACCTTAACATCATTTCCACTAATCACATCTTGCTTGTAAAGCTCACCATTCTTTACAGAATAATGACCAACAATTGTTCCAGTTGACTTCTCAGCTAAAGAATATTGTCCATTACCACCATCAATTAACGTAAAATTATCTGGTCCATAACTACTTGAATATCCATTTTCTTTAATAGTATTAGAAACCATCTTGTTAAACATGGTATCTGAAGAGTTATTAGCTGATGCAGCACTTTGACCACTATTATTTTGAGTATTAGATGCTGAAGAATTTGATGATCCTTTTGAATTATTTGATTTTTCTGATTCATTTGAATTAGAAGACGTAGTCGAGTTAGCTGATCCATTCTGGCTAGCTTTCTCACTAGTACTACTCTTGGAACTTTCACTGCTCTTATCAGTCTTTTTATCTGAGTTAGTAGTTTCTGAATTATCAGTATCTATATCAGTTTTATCTTTCTTAGTTGTATGTTTTTTAGCTTTGTGGCTCTTTTTATGGCTCGTATTAGTGCTTTTAGCTTCATTATTAGTGTTAGACTGGCTTGCGTTATTACTACAACCTACAGCTAAAAGCATTGTCATTAGGGTAATTCCTGATACAAAAATATTCTTTTTCATAGTTCTTTCCTCCGATATTGTTATCAATATTATACTTCAGAATCATCCCTTAAATACTCATGAAAGTCACTTTCATTCAATAAAATTAGTGTATTAACTTGTGATTTGCTGTATAGTAAATATAATGAAAAACATGATAAAAAAATTAAAGGAGTGTAATCTATGTCTCACGAATTAACCCTACAAGAAATTGATCAATTCCGTAGTGACTTTGATAATTCACGTAATCAAGTAGTTTCTCGCGCAGCAATGCGATCTGGTGTGTTAGAAGCTTCATTTAATCCAGCAGTTACTAACCGTCTAAACGATGTATTCTCTGTCGAAGTAGAAACTGATAATGTTACCAACCAAATGCAATCAGGTCGTTGCTGGTTATTTGCGACCTTAAATACTTTACGGCATGATTTTGGTAAAAAATATAAGGCTAAAAACTTTACCTTATCTCAAGCATATAACTTCTTCTGGGATAAGATTGAACGTGCTAATATTTTCTATGATGCAATTATTGATTCTGCAGATAAGCCATTAGATGATCGTACAGTTAAAGCATATATGAATTTTGCTGGTGCAGATGGTGGTCAATGGGCAATGGCTGCTTCCTTAGTAAAGAAATATGGTGTTGTCCCAACCAATGCAATGCCTGAAAGTTTCAATACTAACCACACTGCTGGTTTAGCAGATGCACTCGCTCGTAAAGAAAGAAAAGATGCTTTAGTTTTACGCAAATTAGTTCAAGAAGGTAAAACTGAAGAAGTCGAAAGGAAACGCAAAGAATTTCTAAGCGAAATCTACCGTATGACTGCAATTGCTGTCGGCGAACCTCCTAAGACTTTTGACTTAGAGTACCGCGATGATGAGAAAAAACTTCACTTGGATAAAAATTTAACTCCAGTTGAATTTTTCAATAGGTACTGGGATATTAATTTCAATGATTATGTTTGCTTAACTAATGCTCCAGATCATGAATATGGCAAACTTTACTCTCTTCCATTTGAAGACAATGTCAATGGTGGTATCCCTATTACTTTCTTAAATGTTCCAATTGAATACTTAAAAGACGCTGCTATTAAGCAATTAAAAGATGGTGAAAGTGTTTGGTTTGGTAATGATGTCTTGAAAGAAATGGATCGTAAGACTGGTTACCTAGATACTGAATTATACAAGACCGATGAATTATTTGATGTTGATACTTATATGACTAAGGCAGAAAGATTGGCTACTGGTGAAGGCGAAGTTAGCCACGCTATGACTTTAGTTGGTGTTGACTTAGATAAGGGTGAAATCCGCAAGTGGAAAGTTGAAAATTCATGGAGTGAAAAATCCGGTCGTAAGGGTTACTTCACAATGAGCGATAAGTGGTTCGATGAATTTGTTTATGAAGTAGTTGTTAGAAAAGAATTCTTAACTGACGATCAAAAGAAACTTGCTGAAAGCAAGCCAACTCCACTTCCTGCTTGGGATTCACTAGCTTAGTAAAAATAAAATATATATATCAAAAAGAGATTTGTATCAATACAGGTACAAATCTCTTTTTCTTCAACTACACATTCCATTCATCCATAAATTCTTGAACAAACGCACGCATATATTCAGTTCTCCGATGTGCTTCTTTTTTAGCAGCAGGCGTATTCATTAGGTCTTCTAAATCAAATAACTTTTCATAAAAATGATTAATTGTGGTTTCTACATGGTTGCGATATTGATCATGACTTATTAGCTTCTCAGGCTTAATTTTAGGATCATAAATCTTATTTCCATGCTTACCACCATAAGTAAACGCTCTAGCAATTCCAATTGCACCTAAGCTTTCAATCCGATCAGCATCTTGCACATATTGTCCACTCAAAGGAAGTTGATAGTGGTGCTCAATATTAGCTGAAAAAGACATGTGTTGAATAGTAAACAAAATATCTTCTACTTCTAAAGAAGAAAAGCCACCATTAGGCAATAATGCCTTGATTTCTTTTATAACTTCATCAGGATTGTCACAAATCTTTTCATCGATTGTATCATGCAAATAACTTCCTGTCTGAATAATAGCTACTATTCTGCTGTCTTTATGTGCATCCGGATAATCACTTAGATACATCTCTGTAGCTAAATTTGCCACTCTTTGTCCATGATAGTAATCATGTCCTGTTTTTTCACCTTTTAGGTGATCTTTAGTAAATTGCTTAACTAATTCGATGTTCATGCTGCACCTTCTTCTTTAATTAATTCAATTTTAACAAACATAAGAAAAAGATCTACCAGATACTTTTATCCAATAGATCTTTAATTTATACATAACTTTTTGCTACTTTTAAGTAGTAATCCACTTCATCGTCAGCACATCTCACAAAGTGTCCCGGCTCAATTTCATGTAAAGAACGGTCTTTCCTCGATTCAACCTTAGAATCATCATATTTAATTCTCTGTCTTTGACGTTCAATGTCGGGATCGGGAATTGGAACAGCAGATATCAAGCTTTTTGTGTAATCATGTAATGGACGATTATATACTTCATCTGCAGTTCCTACCTCTAATAGCTTTCCGAATCGCATAACCCCAATTCTATCAGAAATAAATTTAACCATTGAAAGATCATGAGCAATAAACAAATATGTTAATTTCTTCTTCTCTTGCAATTCTTTCATTAAATTAACCACTTGTGCTTGAATTGACACATCTAATGCAGAAATGGGTTCATCAGCTACAACAAACTTAGGATTAATTGCTAAAGCTCGTGCAATTCCTATTCTTTGTCGCTGCCCACCAGAGAATTCATGAGGAAAACGTGATGCATGTTCTTTGTTTAAACCTACTAAATCCAATAACTCATAAACCCGTTTTTTTCTATCAGCTTTGTTTTTAACTTCTTTGTGAATATCTAATCCTTCTGCAATAATATCTTCGACAGTCATTCTCGGATTTAAGGAAGCATATGGGTCTTGAAAAATCATTTGAGCATCACGGCGAAATTGCATTTTTTCTTTTCTACCTTTTAATTTGTTGATATCTTTTCCTTTAAAAATAATTTCACCGGAAGTAGGTTCATACAAATGCAAAATACTGCGTCCAGTAGTCGTCTTACCAGAGCCTGATTCTCCTACTAAACCAAAAGTTTCACCTTCATAGATATCAAAACTGACATCATCTACAGCTTTGACAGTTGATCGACCTACTTTAAAGTATTGTTTTAAATTCTTAACTTCTAAAATCTTATTTTTTTCTGTCATCGCTTTTTCCTATCTATTTTTTGTTCATTTCTGAAAATTTTTTCTGTCTACGAATAATCTCTGCTGGAGGAGTAACTTTAGGAGCACTTGGATGCAATAACCATGTAGCAGCGTAATGACCATCCGATACTTTAAAGAAAGGTGGCTTTCTTTCTAGATCAATTTTCATTGCATATTTATTGCGGGGAGCAAAAGGGTCTCCTTTAGGAGGATCTAACAAATTGGGTGGAGTACCTGGAATTGATTCTAATTTTTCGCTTTTCAGCGTAGGCATTGAATTAATTAATCCCCAAGTATATGGATGTTGTGGATTATAAAAAATATCATCCACTGACCCATACTCCAATATTTCTCCGGCATACATTACAGATACGCGATCAGCCATTCCTGCAACCACTCCCAAATCATGGGTAATGAAAATAATTGATGTACCAATTTTCTTTTGCAAATCTTTCATTAAATCCAAAATTTCTGCTTGAACTGTTACATCTAACGCAGTTGTTGGCTCATCCGCTAGTAAAATTTCAGGTTCACAGATTAAAGCTATTGCAATTACGATTCTCTGACGCATTCCTCCAGAAAACTGATGCGGATATTGGTTAATTCTTTTTTCTGCATCAGGAATTCCTACAGCTTTCATCATTTCGAGAGCTTTTTTCCAAGCTTCTTTTTTGCCTGCTCCCTTATGTTTAATTAACGGTTCAGCAATTTGCTGACCAATTTTCATTGTTGGATCTAATGAAGTCATTGGATCTTGAAAAATCATAGATATTTCATTTCCACGAATCTTACGCCAATCTCTTTCTTTGATTTTCAGCAAATTTTTATTATGAAAATCAATTTCCCCACCAACTATCTCAGCATTTTGAGCTAGTAATCCAATTATTGTTCGCGTAGTTACTGACTTACCAGAACCAGATTCACCTACAATCGCTAGCGTTTCCCCTCTGTTCAAATGAAAAGATACATTTCGAATTGCTTTTACATCTCCAGCGTACGTATGAAAATCAATTTCTAAATTTTTAACATCTAAAACTTTTTCTGTCATTTTTCTACCTTCTACTCTTGGGATCTAATGCATCTCTTAATCCATCACCTAATAAGTTAAAGGCAATCATCAAAACGCATAAAACAATTGCTGGAAACCACATTTGATATGGTAAAAATTGAAAATTCTTCTGTCCCTCATTAAGCAAGACGCCAAGAGAAGTTTGAGGAGCAGAAATACCAATTCCAATAAAACTTAAAAATGCTTCAAAGAAAATAGCGGTCGGAATGGTATACATCATTTGAATGATAATCAAACTAGATAAATTAGGAATTAGATGCTTTAGTGCAATTTTCCAAGATGATTGACCCAAATTTCGTGCAGCTAAAACATACTCTTGGTTTTTTAAAGTTAAAGTTTCAGCTCGGATTTGTCGTGCCATGGTAGTCCAAGAAGAAATAGCGATTGCCAAAATAATTGACATCATTCCTGGCTTCAATACAACCAACATCAAAACAACAATAACAAGATTAGGAATCGAAGAAATTATTTCAATAATTCGTTGCATGGCGTTATCCACGCCGCCACCTTTCCATCCCGAAATAATTCCATATAAAACCCCAATTGTTAAATCGAATAGAGCTGCCACAAAAGCTACAGTTAATGAAATTTTAGTTCCATAAATAATTCTCTGCCCTAAAGGTCGTCCTAAATAATCTGTACCGGCAAAGAAATATTTATCTTTGGGAATATGATTTTGTTCATAGACATCTACCCATTTATCTCCCTGCTTTAGTTTTCCATTCAAACCATTAATTGCACTCATTCCTGGCACACGTGCTGGTAAGTTAGCATATTGAGGATGAGATTTTACTAAAGTTTTATTATTAATGAATGGCGTCGATCCAAATGAGATAACTACCATCAAAATAATAATTATTGCCGAAATGATTGCTGATTTCTTTTTCTTTAATTGTAGCCAAACATTTTGACCAAAGGATAAGGAAGGTCCTGAAATATTCTCATTTTTTTGAACTTCATCAGGAGTTAATTTTTCGAAGTCCGCAGGACTTACATTAAATTCTTCGTTCATTCTTTATACTTCCTTTCCTTGTAATCTAATCCGTGGATCAATCAAACCATAAATAATATCAGTAATCAGTAATACTACTACTAGACCAATTGAATAAATCATAGTTACACCCATAATTGTTGGATAATCATTAGTCAAAATTGATTTAACAAATTGTTCTCCAATACCAGGAATATTAAAAATATTTTCAATAACCATGGAACCCGTCATTAAGGCAACAGTATACGGTCCAAGAAGGGTTACAATTGGAATCATGCTATTACGCATAACATGTCCACGCACAACTTCCATCTTACTCAATCCCTTAGCACGCCCTAGCTCAACGTAATCTTGATTCATGTTATCTACCATACTAGTTCTAACAAAACGTTCTGTTTCAGCCATTGGAGCAACTGCTAAAGCGATAGTAGGTAAAACAGATTGAGAAAATGAACCCCAACCCGCAATTGAAAACCACCCCAATTTTAAGGCGATATAATACTGAAGAATAACAGCCAAAACGAAGTTAGGAACTGATCTCCCAATAATGGCTAAAACAGTTGAAGTAGAATCCACCCAGGTTCCTTGTTTTACAGCAGCTAAAGTTCCAAGTAATACACCAAATACCACTCCTACAACCATGGCTTGTAAGCCCAATTGCATAGAAACTGCCAAACGTGGCAAAATCAAACTAGTCACTGATTGGTTTGCATACTGGAAAGAAGTTCCAAAATCTCCTTTGAACATTCCACCCAAATAGATTAAATACTGAACAAAAATAGGTTTATTCAAACCATATTGTTCATTCATGATTTTAATTTGAGTTGGTGTCATTTTTGCTTCATTTGCATAAGGCGACCCCGGCATGGCTTTCATTAAAAAGAAAGTTGCCGTTGCCACAATAAACAAAGTTAAGATCATATAAAAGACACGTTTTAAAATATATTTACTCATCTTTTGCCTTTCATTAACTCATACTTTTTTAATCCTATATTTAATAAAAAAATCGGAGATTTTATAATCTTCGATTTTTTATTACTTATTTTGCAACGTATGCATGCTTAAAGTTATAAGATGCTCCAGCTCCATTGTAGATAACACCTTTAACTGATGGTTTTACCATCCATGCTTCTTGTTGATGGAATAAAGGACTTACGCCTTGCTCTTCTAGTAAAATCTTTTCTGCATTTTCTAAGTCTTTATTACGCTTATTCACATCACCGGTAGTCTTAGAATCAGCTAATAAGTCATTATATTTTTCATTATTCCACTTACCAAAGTTCATTGCATTATCAGGTGTTTCAAGATCTAAGAAAGTAATAGGATCAGCAAAGTCTCCACTCCAACCAGAGAACGAAACATCAAAATTACCGGAAACCATTCTATCAATTGCAGTCTTCTTAGGAATATTTTGAACATGTACATTTACGTCTTTCAAGCTATCCTCTAACTGACTTTGAAGGGTTTCTGTAGCCTTCTTACTTGTATCATCATCGTATCCAAGTAAGTTAAAGGTCAAACTGCTCTTGCCAAGCTCTTTAAGGGCTTCTTTATACAATTCGCGTGCTTTCTTAGGATTATGTTTCATATACGCTTCGGCCTTTGGAGTTTCAACGTAATCTACATAATCTTTTCCATTAACATCTACAATTCCTGGTGCAGTAAAAGTTTTAGCTGCTTGGTTTGCACCACCAAGTGCATTAGCTAAAGCTTTACGGTCAATTGCCATTGAAATAGCCTGACGTAACTTAGTATTTTTAAATTCTGGTCTCTTAGCCATATTGTAGCTTAAGTATTGTGTACTTGCTTTCTTTCGAATAGTATATCCAGTTTGATTCTTCAATTGCTTAGTTCCCTGTGCATCAAGGACTGCAGCATCTAATTTACCTGATTGATATAAGTTATATGCCGTAGTAGGTGTCTTTTGAATTGAGTAATCGATGCTCTTCAACTTAACATCTTTTTTATCCCAGTATGAGTCGTTTTTAACTAACTTCCATTTCAAGTTTGAACCAGTCCATCCTTTTTGAACAAATGGTCCATTATAAACTTGATACTTAGAAGCAGTACCATAGCTACTACCTGATTTTTCAACAGTTTTTTGATTTTGCGGGAAGAATAATGGGAAGCCCATCAATAATTTAAAGTACGGAATCCGGTGTTCAAGGTTCACTTCTAATTTATAATTACCAACAGCCTTGATTCCTAAAGAACTTGGAGATTTCTTTCCTTTCGTAATTTCATCTGCATTTTCAATTCCAGAAAATAGAGAAGTATATTGGGATCCAGTTTTTGGATCAACAGTTCTTTGCCAAGAATAAACAAAATCTTTAGCAGTTACTGGATCACCGTTTGACCACTTTGCACCTTTTCTCAAAGTAAAGGTCCAACGTTTTCCATCTTTACTTTCCTCAGTTTTTGTAGCTAAAGCATTTTCTACCTTAGAATTTTTTCCTAAACGATATAATCCTTCATAAACATTATTTAATTGATTAAAACTAGTTTCATCCGTAGCTTTAGAAATATCCATAGTTTGAAGTTCAGTTTTTTCCATCCAAGTTAATGCTTGATCACCTGAAGCACTATTATCCTTTTTACCACAAGCAGTTAGGGCAACAGCGGCAAGCGTAGCAGTACAAACCGCTGCAAATACTTTTTTAACTTTCATATTGTCCCCTCCAAAAATATTTTTCATTAAATTAAGATGAGTTTTATTAAACACCATTTTATGAAAAAAGTAAATATTTTTTAAATAAAAAATTAATTTTCTATCTTATCTCTCATCTTGAATATTTTGCAAAACAAAAAAGGACTGATAAGTAGCAATCTAATGATATGAACCCCGAAATTCGGACAAGAATTTCGAGGTTTTTATTATGTCTAA
>CANPPJ010000014.1:0-28076 GCA_947575965.1 uncultured Lactobacillus sp.
ATCACATCTATCGAGCAGCTTAAGTGTTCAATTTATTATTGCAATTTACGTTTATCAAAAAATATAATAATATTGAGAACTTTCCTCGTTCAACTCAAGTTTTGGTTTCTTCTATTATGGTCAATTATTTATCTCACATGATTAGGTCTTCCTCTCAAAATGTAGAATTTATAGGTGAGATATTTAATTTGTTAGATCGCTTACCTATTGAACCCGCTAATTGTTTTAATAAAATCATGAAGAATTTTTATCAAGCATATTTAGAGCAAGATAAGAAAAAGATACAAGATATATTATCTTTTTTGAGTAATAATGATATGAACAAAATTGCTGAAGTTTTAAAAGTGTCAATTTAGACACTTTTTTCTTTTGTTTATTAATGTGAATATAATTATAAATATAAAAAATAAATTAAATTAAAAATAAAAAATATGAGGTGATAGTCATGTATCCATTGTTTCCCTTTTGAGAATTAGCTTTTTATGATAATAGTTTTGGAGGTATATCAACATGAGTTTATTATTAAAATATCAAGATAAAACAGAGTTTAATACACATGATCAACATAAAAAATTAGGACATCAAAGCTAAAATGTATCATATGCAGTAACTTTTGTATCAAATAATTATGGTAAGGAAGCAATTTTTACGGATTTGAATGGAGTTGTACATAAACTTAGATCAGGAATGGCAATCTCAGAAGGAGGATTGTTAGAGACTAATAATCAAAGACTTGAAATTAGAGCTTCATCTGGTATTACATTTAGATTAGACAAAAATAGTGAATTTAGTATTGAACGAACGATTGCAGGAGTAGTACCAGTTTATTATGGCAAAGTATATATCTTTGGAACCTCAAATAATGAGTTTGTAGATGGTGGTAAATATCGTACTAGTTGTTATAACGACATTAAGCCAGGCATTAATTTATTGATTATGAATGTTTCTGACGATGTAGATGCATACTATGGACTAGATGAAGAAACCGTAATTTATGAATATGATGAATCTGGTAAAAAATTTCCATTGTTTATTTCCGGTGAACTTATAGTAACAGAATTGAAGAAAGATAAAAATACACCTATGAGAAATAGGTACAGTGTAATTAAACAAAGAGAAATGACAAATTTGGAAATTAATAAAATATATAGTTATTTTGTTAATCCAGTAAATTGGCGGTAGGCTTTGGCACTTGACAATTGGAGGAAAAGTAAATGAATCACGTTAAAAAATTAAATCAGTACTTCAAAGAATTAGCTAGAACTTATCATTTATTCTTTAAATCAGCACCTCTAATTGCGATTTGCGTTTTATTGTTAGCACCCTTGCAAGCGGTAGTTCCGTTAATTGCCGTGGCAGCTGGACAAAAGGTAATTGATCAGGTTACTAATCATTCACCCTTTATGGAAATGATCATTGTATGGATTGTAGCAACTGCGTTTCAACAATTTTTACCATCTTTATCAACAATGGTGCAGGGAATTTTAACTGATAAATTAACAGGTTTTATTAACATTAGTTTGATGAAGAAATCTGAAGATCTACAGTCAATTAGGATTTTTGACGACAGTAAATACTTTGATGATTTACAAATGCTTCGAGATGATGCAAGCTGGCGTCCAGTTAACTTAATTGTTTTTGGAGTATCAGTTTTGCAGTCGTTTCTAACGTTAGCTTTTATGTTAGTGTACTTGGCTCGTTATAATTGGTGGCTGGCGCTTTTATTATTAGTTGTAATGGTGCCGCAGAGTATTTCTTACTACCGTATTCAGCAGCAATCATTTGAAACAATGGTTGAAAGAAGCAAGAATGCAAGATATCTACATTACTATAGTAGTTTGTTGTTAGACCGCAGGGATGCTAAAGAAGTTCGACTTTTTAATATGTTTCCTAAAATTATTGAAAAGTATACGACTTTATTTGAACAGACTAAAAGGGATGTAAATCAAATTCGGAAAAAGCAACTTGCTGTTAGTTCAGTATTTGTTCTTCTAACTGTTGGAGTGTTTGGTTACGGTTTTTATTGGTTTACTAACTCGGTGAGAACTGGTGCTCTAGAAGTTGGCGTTTTGTTAATGTTTGTTTCTGTGATTGGCTATATTTCTACAAGTATGGCACGCGTGGTGGAAGATAGCAGTCTGCTCTATGATTCTTTACTGTGGATTGAAAAGTACTTTAATTTTCTTGAATATCACGATGATTTTGAAAATGGAAGGCAAGAATTTCCAGATGAGTTTAAGAAGATTGAAGTTAAGGATCTTTCATTTACATACCCATTTTCTGATGATGAAGTTTTACACAAGGTTAGTTTTTCAGTAAATAGTGGTGAAAAGATCGCAATTGTTGGTGAAAATGGATCAGGAAAATCTACCTTAGTAAAGTTGTTAATGCGATTTTATGACCCGACTACTGGAGCTATTTCGATTGATGATGATAATTTAAAAGATTTTAATATTTTTGACTTACATAAAAATTTATCAGCTACTTTTCAAGATTTTTCTCGTTTTAAGTTAACGCTTAAAGAAAACGTGATTACGGGATATTCATTTAACAAAGAGCGAGTAAATAATGTTTTGAAAGCAGCAGGCCTAGAGAATTTGCTGGCTAATGATCATCTGCACCTAAGTACGATTCTAGCTAAAGATTTTAAAAATGGGACTGACTTGTCTGGTGGTCAATGGCAGAAGATTGCTTTAGCACGAGACTTATACGCAAATGGTAAAATTGAATTTTTAGATGAACCAACAGCAGCGTTAGATGCTAAGAGTGAAGCAGAAATTTATCAGCGCTTTTTAAGAGAAAATAACCAAAAAACGATATTCTTTGTTACGCACAGACTATCTGCAGTTAAGTTTGCTGATAAAGTACTCTTTCTTGATAGTGGAAAAGTTAGTGGCTTTGATACTCATGCTAATTTATTGCATAAAAATGCAAAATATCAAGAAATGTATAACTTACAGAAAAATGCATATATTTAATGTTAGAAAAATTCTTCATGCAATTAGGCATGGGGAATTTTTTGATTGTAAAAAGTAGATTTATATCCTTATTGTTTAAATTAATTTAAATATTATCCAGTTGGTGTTACAAATAGTGGTAAAAGTAATACTATATCTATATGAGGTGATAAATATGACAACGGCATCTATGAATTTTAAAACAGATAGGACAACTAAAGAAAAATTTAATCAAGTTGCAAAAAAATTAGGCCTTACTACCTCTTCCTTGCTCAATTTATTTGTTACTAGAGTAGCAAGAGAACAGGCTGTTCCATTTGATGTAAAAGTGGTTCCTGACAAAGAGGAGCTAGATTTGGATGAGGAAAGTAAAAAAGAAATGATACGAGTCTTGGCAGTAGAGAATGGCTTAATAGAAGATACCGATAAAGACGTTAAAAGTCTTGATAAGTATTTTAAAGATCTGGGTATCTAAAAAATGTACAATATTAAAACGACAAAATTATTTGATAAAAGATTTGCAAATTTGGGTAAGTACTTTCTCTTGTCTAATGATGAAATAAAAGAAGCTACTGAAGCAATCAAGTATTCTATGGTAGAACTTCAACAGAATGGGGTTTTGCCAGATGAATATGATGATCATGTTTTAGAAGATGAGCCATGGACTGGCTTTAACGAATATCATGTATTAGATGATCTGTTGGTTATTTACTATCGCGTTGATAAGAAGAAAAATCTGAGATTTACTACTATTACAACTCATCGTGAATTAAGAAAAGGAAATTTAGATTAAGATAGAAATACTAAACGTTGAATTCTTCATGCAAGCGGGCATGGAGAATTTTTTTTATAATTTCGTATAAAAACAGAGTGAAGATCAATTCTAATTGACTTAAAATTATTGGTAAATAAAGAAATAGGAAAAATACGGTGGAAACAATGGAAAGAACCGAGATAGGCAAATTTTTATATCAAGAACGTAAAAAGAGACACTTAACACAGAAAAATTTTCTAGGTGGAATAGTTTCCGTTTCCCAGTATTCACGTGTAGAAAGTGGAGAGCAAGACTTAAGGACAAGTGAATTTTTTAAAATAGTACAGTTGAATCATATCAATATTACTAATTTATTAAATCCAAATGATCAAAGAGATAATAAGGAACTAGAAGATAAAAAATTAAATGAATTGGCTATTGCATTTTATGAACGAGACCTTGATAAGATAAAGCAAATTAAAGACGAGTCTAAGAAAAATGATGCTTTTACTACTTTACTATTAGACGCTACTTTGATGGAAAAAATTTTAGAAAATAATCTTGATGACCTTGATCCAAAAATAATAGAAAAATTTTCAAAAAAACTAGATGAAGCTGAAGATTGGACAACAGATAAGATTTTTCTACAACTATTTGGAAGTTCAATGATGATCTTTAATATGGATCGATTGAATATGTATATGAAGAAAATTGTGAAAAGATATGGAAACACAATAAATCAATATTCTTTTGAAAGACAGAGAAGAATAGGTTCTATCTGTATTAATTATTTAGGAAGAAGTTATAAAGACAATGATAGAACTCAATTAAGTCAAGTCTTGTTGATTCTTTATAATATGTCAGCTATCCCAGATTTATTAATGTATAAGTTACTTGGTCAATATTTTGAAGCATTATTTACAAATAATAGAGAAAAAGCTAATGAGTTGCTAAAAGTGTTATCTTTCTCAGGTTATGAGATATTCGTAATGAACTTGCCAAAATAATTTGCAAATTTGCAAATTTTAACAAATATAGCTGAGAAATGATTATAGTTAAATTAAATATTAATTAGAGAGGAGAACGGATGATGATTATAGTTACATTACCAGTTTTACCTAAGACTAATTAATGAATTAAAATAAATGACTATTAATTGGAAAGAAGATGAAGACTATGACTAAAGTTGTAACAGTTAATACTGCTATCACTAAAGGTGATAAAACAACTATTTGGGTTGTTTTTTAGATAAATGTATTAAAAGACATTTTCAATATAATGAAAGTGTCTTTTATGTTATAGAAGAGAGATGAAATAAAATGCAATATAAAAATCCACGCATAAAACCCATTTATCCCTTATATAGAATTGATTCAAATACGTTTAGAATTGGTGCACAAGTAGGTATAACCAAAGAATTCAATGATCCTACCCATCAATTATGGGAATTGGCTAAGTTACTTAATGGTCAGGACATTGAAAAAGTCTTTAATAAAGAAAGAAAGAAATTTCCTGATGTGCAAATGTCGGATCAATATATCTTAGACGGAATTGATCTTTTAAATAAAGAGGGATTTATTGAAGAACTTCTACCCCAAACAGAATGTTCAATTAATGAACGATATGCACCTAATATTAAATATTTTAGTCATTTTATTGATGCTAGTGGAGATAGATTTAAACCGCAAAAAATTATTAATCAGTCAAAAATATTGTTACTAGGATTAGGGGGTGGAGGATCTAATATTTTGACCTTACTAGCGGGTTTAGGGCCACAAAAAATAACAATTATTGATTATGATGTTGTAGAAGAAGAAAATCTGGGCCGTCAATTTTTATATAGAGAAGATGATATAGGAAAAAATAAGACTGAAGTTGCCAAAAAAGCTATTCAAGCAATTAATTCTAATATCGAAATTGAAGCCCACAACATAAAAATTACTAATGCACACGATATAGAATCTTATGTTAAAGAAGTTGATATAGTTATTTGTGCAGTAGATGAACCTCAATTCTTAATAACGCGTATAGTTAACCAAGCTATTGTAAGGGGAAATAAACCCTGTGTATTTGCTGGAAGCCAAGTTAGTCATGGAAGAGTATTTACAATTATTCCTGGAGTAACTGGATGTTTTGATTGTTTAAATATTCATTATTCTATTACTGATTCAGGATTTTTAAATCAGTTTAGAGCATTAGCTAAAAGTGACTTTCAAGCTAGCTCAATAGCCTATGGTCCCGCAATATTTCAGTTGACTTCAACAATAGTCGATGAGGTAGTTAGAGTACTCACTAGTTATTTAAATCCCTTAACTTTATCAACCCAGTTTGAAGTTGACTACACAAATAGTACATCTTTTAAACATCCTGCATGGCCTAGATATGAAGAAAGATGTCCGACTTGTGGTAATGGAAAAGAAGATGAGTGGGACGTATTCAAATATTATCCTTTATTCAATCACTAGAAAATATATGAAAGGGCTCACTCTATGAACGAATATTTAAAAAATATAAAGTACCGTACCCTTCTAAATTCTGACTTAATTGATTCAATTGGTAATAGCTTATATGATATTGTTTTTGTCATTTATGCTAGTACTGTTCCAAATAAATCTCTTGCTGTTTCACTCGCTTCAATGGCTACTATAGTACCGGCTTTATTATCAGTGATAATTGGTGTTTGGGCAGATCGAGCTTCTAAAAAAGTAAACTATATGATTCTTACTCGTTTGAGCCAGGCACTACTTTTTATGGCACTCGCATTTTTAATCGGTTTGAATAAATCTTTTGGACTATTTTTAGTATTGCTGCTGATTAATATCATTTCAGATATTTTAGGAAATTTTGGAAATGGTTTATCGCTTCCGCTCCTGCAGCATTCGGTTGCTGAAAAAGATTTAAACTCAGCCATGGGATTATATACTGCTTCTAACACCACTATTCAATTAATTTTCCAGGCTATTGGAGCTACATTAATTGTCGGTTTTAATTATAATTATCCGCTTTTTGGATTGATTAATGCAGTGACATTTAGTCTTGCTGGACTAATTATTTTTGCTCATAGGCAACAACTCCAAGTTGCTGAGAGTCAGGTAAAAAGTCTGAATACTGACAATGCAGAATCAAATAGCTCTATCAAAAATTCATTTAATCTTTTAACTAGAAAAAAGAGATTATTAATAATTATAATATTAGCTGTTGGCATCAATTTTTTAGGTGCAGCCATGATTCCATTAATTAATGTCTCACTTTTAAAATATAAAGCATTATATTTTTTTAATTATGGGTATACTGTGGCTGGAATAAACATTCTATTTTCAGTAGGTACTATTTTAGGTGCTTTATTTGTTAATGATTTTTTTAAGAAAAGTTCTATTGAGAGTTTGCTAAGTTACTGTTCACTTTCCTTGTTACTACTAGCTATCGTACTTATTAGACATACATCGTTTTGGCTATTAGCAATTATTATTTTAATTACAGGATATTTAGCTGGAAAAATAAATCCTCGCCTCAGTGCTTTAATTATGACGATAGTACCTGATACGCAGTTGGCATCTACAAATGGTCTTTTTCAAATGTTAGTATTAATTGGTGCGCCTATAGGACAAGTATTATTTTTAGGAATAGCAAATGGATTTTCTCCTTTATATAGCTGGATTCTATTTTCAATATTGGCTGTAGTTTTAGTGATTATAACTTCCTTTTTCAAAGTGAAATTAAAAAGATCTATATCACTCTCAGTTGATGAATAGTATAAAATTCTTCATGCAAGCAGGCATGGAGAATTTTTTTGCACCTCAAGAGTTAACATTTTTAAGTGATTTTTACGTTATAATAGAACATAGGTTTTTGGAAGAAAGGATATTTGGTAACGAATGGCAAAAAAAGATACGACACCAATGATGAAGCAATATTACGAAATTAAGGAACAATATCCCGATGCGTTTTTGTTTTATCGTGTGGGTGATTTCTATGAATTATTTGAAGATGATGCAATCAAAGGTGCACAAATTCTAGAATTAACTCTAACTCATCGTTCAAATAAAACTAAAAATCCAATTCCAATGGCAGGCGTGCCTCATCTAGCTGTGGATACTTACGTTAATACTTTAGTAGAAAAAGGCTATAAAGTAGCACTTTGTGAACAACTTGAAGATCCGAAAAAAGCTAAGGGAATGGTTAAGCGCGGAATTATTCAATTAATTACGCCAGGTACCATGATGCAAGAGCGGCCAGATCAAGCAAAAGACAGCAACTATTTAACTTCTGTTATTTCTACAAATTCTGGCTTCGGTTTAGCCTACAGTGACTTATCCACTGGGGAAACTTTTTCCACTCATCTAGCTGACTTTGAAGCAGTAGCAAACGAATTATTGTCACTTCAAACACGAGAAGTTGTGTATAACGGCCACTTAACTGACTTAAATAAGGACTTTTTGAAGAAGGCTAACATTACTGTTTCTGAACCTGTTGAAGTTGAAGGTGAACATGCAGAAATTTCTTACGTAGCTCAGAATTTAACTGATGACGCTGAAATTAAAGCTACTAAGCAATTAGTTGCATATCTTCTTTCAACCCAAAAGCGTAGCTTAGCCCACTTGCAAGTTGCTCAAAGCTACGAACCAACGCAATACTTGCAGATGTCTCACACGGTTCAAACTAACTTAGAGTTAATTAAGTCAGCTAAAACATCTAAGAAGATGGGTTCTTTATTTTGGCTTTTAGATAAGACTAGTACTGCCATGGGTGGACGATTATTAAAATCTTGGATTGAGCGACCACTTCTTTCAGTTACAGAAATTACGCGTCGTCAAGAAATGGTTCAAGCCCTTCTTGATGATTACTTTACCCGTGAAAAAGTTATCGACAGCTTAAAAGGTGTGTATGACTTAGAACGATTAACTGGTCGAATTGCCTTTGGTTCAGTTAATGCTCGTGAAATGCTCCAATTAGCGCATTCTTTAGGCGCAATTCCTGAAATCTTGAATGCACTGCTTGAAACAAATAATCCACATCTGCAAAATTTTGCAAAACAGATCGACCCGCTAAAAGGAATTCATGACCTAATTGTCAACACTATTGTGGATAATCCACCGCTTCCAACGACTGAAGGTGGATTAATTAGAGAAGGCGTTTCAGAACAATTAGACCGCTATCGAGACGCCATGAATAATGGTAAGAAGTGGCTATCTGAAATGGAGAGTCATGAACGTGAAGTAACTGGAATCAATAATCTAAAAGTTGGTTATAACAAAGTTTTTGGCTACTATATTGAAGTTACAAATTCTAATAAGAGCAAGGTGCCAACTGATCGCTACACTAGAAAGCAGACCCTAACTAATGCAGAACGTTACATTACGCCTGATCTAAAGGAACATGAAGCTTTAATTTTAGAAGCTGAAGCAAAATCAACTGGTTTAGAATATGACTTATTTGTAAAACTTAGAGAAGATGTTAAAAAGTACATCCCCGCCTTGCAAAAACTAGCTAAACAAATCGCAAGTCTAGATGTTTTAACTAATTTTGCGACAGTCAGTGAACAAAATAATTATGTTCGTCCTAACTTTGTGACTGATAAGCAAGCAATCAATGTAGTCAATGGACGCCACCCAGTTGTTGAACAAGTTATGACCGCTGGTAGCTACATCCCAAATGACGTGAAGATGGATCAAGATACTAATATTTTCTTGATTACTGGACCAAATATGTCTGGTAAATCAACTTATATGCGTCAGATGGCTCTAATTGCAATCATGGCGCAGATTGGTTCGTTTGTTCCAGCTGATAGTGCAACTTTACCAATTTTTGACCAAATTTTTACTCGGATTGGTGCAGCAGATGATTTGATTTCTGGTCAGAGTACTTTTATGGTAGAAATGAGCGAAGCAAACGACGCTTTGCAACATGCAACTAAGCGGTCGCTAGTTTTGTTTGATGAAATTGGCCGAGGCACAGCTACTTATGATGGAATGGCCCTTGCTGGTGCAATTGTTAAGTATCTTCATGACAAGGTTGGTGCAAAAGCTTTATTTGCTACACACTACCATGAATTAACTGATTTAGATCAAACTCTCAAGCACTTGAAGAATATTCACGTAGGAGCAACAGAAGAAAATGGAAAGTTAATTTTCTTACACAAGATTCTTCCAGGACCTGCCGATCAATCTTATGGTATTCATGTTGCTCAATTAGCAGGCTTACCACACAAGGTTTTACGTGAAGCAACAACAATGCTTAAGCGGTTAGAAAAGCAAGGCGCAAGTGAATTGCAACCAGCTAGTGAACAACTTGATCTCTTTATTCCTGAAGAAGCGAGTGCACCAGCAATTTCAGATGATGAAAAAGATGTATTAGATGAGATTCAAAATGTGTATCTTGCTGACAAGACACCGCTCCAAGTGATGGAATTAGTGGCTCAGTGGCAGCAGGAATTGAAAGATAAGGACTGAGAATCATGAGTAAAATTCATGAACTTTCGCCTGAATTAACTAATCAAATTGCAGCTGGTGAAGTTATTGAAAGACCAGCGAGTGTTGTAAAAGAATTATGTGAAAATTCTCTTGATGCAGGAAGCAAGCGAATTAGAATTGACTTTATTGATGCTGGTTTAAAACAAATTACAGTTCAAGATAATGGTAGCGGAATTGCTAAAGATCAAATTGATTTAGCCTTTACTCGTCATGCAACTAGTAAGATTGCGACTGAACGGGACCTATTTAATATTTCTACTTTAGGATTTCGCGGAGAAGCTTTAGCCTCAATTGCAGCAGTTTCGCACGTAGAAGTAACTACAAGCAATGATAATTTAGGTGGCGTCCGTGCAATTTTTTCAGGTAGTGAAAAGAAGCTTCAAGAAGATGCCGCTTCACCAAAGGGAACCAAAATTACAGTTAGCGACTTATTTTTTAACACGCCAGCTCGTTTAAAATATTTGCGCTCTGAAAGAACTGAAATTTTAAAAATTGTTGATATTGTTAACCGTTTGGCTTTAGGACATCCAGATGTTTCGTTTACGTTAACCAATAATGGAAAAATCTTGTTAAAAACCAATGGACGTGATGATTTAAGGCAAGACATAGCTAATATTTATGGTCGTCAGCTTGCTGAAAAGATGGACGTTCTCAAAGGAAACAGTCCAGACTTTAAGATTAGTGGTCTAATTTCTGACCCTAATACTACTCGGTCAAACCGTAACTTTATTTCATTATTATTAAATGGACGGTATATCAAAAACTACCGTTTAACCCAAGCAATTATGGCTGGCTATGGCAATAAATTAAGACCGCGTCGTTATCCAATTGCAGTAGTAAAAATTGAGCTTGATCCTCTTTTAGTTGATGTTAATGTTCATCCAACTAAGCAAGAAGTGCGTTTGTCAAAGGAGCAAGAGTTAGAGCGTCTATTAACTACCAGTATTTCTGAAGCACTCGAGCAAAATAATCAGATTGATTCAGGGCTAAATAATTTATTAACGCCTAAAAAATCGACTAATATTGATCAATTGAAATTCAACTTAAATAAAGATGTAGTTAATACAACTCGTCCTGTTGAATTTACTCCGCAGGTTGAAGCAGACCAAAGTGCCGAAGTGCATGAAACTGCTGCTAATTTTGTTAGCTTAAACCAGGTGCGTAATGATGATAAATATGTGATTACGTCAACTTGGGATGACAATGTAAATCAGCAAGTACAATTGAGTCCTTTTGATGAAGAAAAAGATATTCAAGGAAAAGATGATAGTATTATCTCATCTGGGGATGAAATTTTAGCTAATAATCTACCTGAATTGACTTATATGGGACAAACTAAGTCTTACTTGATTGCTTACCATGAGGAAGATCTGTATTTAATTGATCAGGTTAACGCATATCGCCGTTTAGCTTATGATCAAATTCTTCAAGATTTAAATAGTGAAAATATTTCTCAGCAAGGTCTTCTTAGTCCCTTAATTTTGGACTTTAGCAATGTTGATTATTTAAAATTAAAAGAAAATCTAGAAAATCTTCAAGAGTTTGGTTTATTTTTAGAAGATTTTGGTCAAAATAGCCTGATCTTGAGAACATATCCTATTTGGCTTCAGCCTGATGTTGAAAAAAATGTCCGGATGATTTTGGACTTATATTTAAATCAAACTGAGCATGATACTTCTAAGCTTAAAGCGCAAATTGCTGGCGAAATAACTATGCGTCAAAGTGCTAGAAGAAGAATGCTCAATCCAGTTGAAGCACAAGAGTTGTTAAAGAATTTAAGAAGTAGCAGTGATCCTTATCAAGATTTTGAGGGGAGAATAATTATTATCCAGTTAAGCGAAAATGATCTTAACAAGATGTTTAAAAAAGATGAGTAGGTAAAATGTTTGAATATCTCAAAGGAATAGTAACAAAAATTGATCCAGCTTATATCGTTCTAGATGTAAACGGAGTTGGCTATAAGATTCTTTGTCCCACTCCTTATAGTTATGATGAAAATCAACCTGCAACAATTTACGTTGAGCAAGTTGTAAGAGATACGGGAATTACTCTATATGGTTTTTTGTCTTTAGAAGATAAAGAATTATTTTTAAAATTATTAAGTGTTTCAGGAATTGGACCTAAGTCTGCTGTGGCAATTATGGCTGCTGAAGATACTGATTCTTTGGCTAGTGCAATTCAAAATGGTGAAGTAAAATACCTGACTCGTTTCCCAGGAGTAGGAAAAAAGACTGCTTCCCAGATTGTCTTAGACTTGAAGGGAAAACTAGGCGACTATGTAAAAAAATCAACTGCTGCTGCCGATCTTACTCCAAGTTTGCAAGATGCTTTACTTGCCTTAGTAGCACTTGGTTATACCCAAAAAGAAGTTGATCGAATTACGCCAAAATTAGCAAAATTACCTGAAAATACTGCTGATGGTTACGTTAAAGAAGCATTAGCTTTACTACTTAAGAAATAAAATTTAGAAATTAATTGATGATAGGGAAGTGAAAAATGTGAATGATGAAGAACGAATTATAGGAGCAGAAAGCAGTGAAGAAGATGAAACAATCGAATTGTCGCTGCGTCCGCAACTACTTGCTCAATATATTGGGCAAGATAAAGTTAAGAGCGAGATGAAAATCTACATTCAGGCAGCAAAACAGCGTGATGAAGCCTTAGATCATGTTCTTTTATATGGACCTCCTGGATTAGGTAAGACTACACTAGCCTTTGTAATTGCTAATGAAATGGGAGTTCATTTAAAGAGTACATCAGGGCCAGCAATTGAAAAGGCTGGTGACTTAGTAGCGCTACTTTCAGAATTAAATCCGGGAGATGTTCTATTCATTGATGAGATTCACCGTTTAGCAAAACCTGTGGAAGAAGTTCTCTATTCAGCAATGGAAGATTTTTATATCGACATTGTTGTTGGAGAAGGTCAAACAACGCATGCAGTCCATGTACCGCTACCTCCTTTTACCTTAATTGGGGCAACTACGAGAGCAGGTCAATTGTCTGCACCGCTAAGAGATCGTTTTGGAATTATTGAACACATGCAGTATTATTCTGTTGAAGATTTGGAAAAAATAATTCAAAGATCTAGTGTAGTCTTTAATACAAAGATTGATCCTGAAGCTGCAATTGAATTAGCACGTCGCTCTCGAGGAACGCCTCGTGTTGCTAACCGCTTGCTTAAACGTGTTCGTGATTTTGCTGAAGTAAAGGGTGAAGAAGCTATTTCTTTAGTAACAACTAAGCATTCACTTCATTTATTAGAAGTTGACGATGAAGGACTAGATCAGACCGACCGGAAACTTTTAAGAATGATGATTGAAAACTATGGCGGAGGTCCAGTTGGGATTAAGACAATTGCAGCTAATGTAGGGGAAGATACAGATACAATTGAAGAAGTATATGAACCGTACTTACTGCAAAAAGGTTTTATTACTCGAACTCCTCGAGGCAGAAGCGTTACACAAAAAGCTTATCTGCAATTAGGTTATCCACCAAAAGATGAAAAGTAAGTTTTTAGTTAAGCTAAAAATACGGTATAATTATTACTTGAAAGTTAATTAATAAAAACAATGAGGTGTAATACTTTGAATACATTTTTCTTAGCACAAAGTGCTGCCGGTATGAATAATATTTTTATGATCATTGCAATGATTGCAATTTTTGTTTTCTTCTATTTCTCAATGATCAAGCCACAAAAAAAGCAACAACAAGAACGTATGAAGATGATGTCTGAACTTAAGAAGGGCGATCAAGTAATTATGGTTGATGGCCTTCATGGTAAAGTTGATTCAATTAATGATAGTGATAAGACTGTCGTTATTGATGCAGACGGAATCTTTTTAACATTTGAAAGAATGGCTATTCGTCGTGTTCTTCCAACTGCTGCAGCTCCTGCACAAGACCTTAAGTCTAATGAAGCTAAAGAAGAAAAAGTTGAAACTGAAGAAAAGACTGTTGAAAAAGACAGTAAGCCAGAAGAAAAAGCTACTGATACAACTGAAAACACTAATTCAGAAGATAAATAAAAAACGTCCGCAAGGACGTTTTTTATTTTTTTATTGTCATGACTAGTATTGTAAAATAGAATTGGTAAAGTTAATTTTTATTAAGTAGGTAGTTAGAATGAAAAATATTCCAGTTGTTATGATTATTTTTGGTGGCTCCGGAGATTTAGCTCATAGAAAGCTTTATCCAGCCTTATTTAATTTGTATCAAAAAGGTTTAATTCATGATCATTTTGCTGTAATTGGTACAGCTAGAAGACCTTGGAGCCATGAATATTTGCAAGAACAAGTAGTTGAAGCAGTTAAAGAAAGCTGCGATAACTTTGATGAAAAAGAAGCAAAAGAATTCGCTTCACATTTTTATTACCAGTCTCACGATGTAACTGATATTGGCCACTACATTGCCTTAAAGGAATTAGCAACTAAACTTGATGAAAAATATCAAGCAGAAGGAAATCGAATTTTCTACATGGCAATGGCACCAAGATTTTTTGGCACAATTGCTACTCACATTAATGATCAAAAATTGCTTGGTGGCGGCTTTAACCGTTTAGTAATTGAAAAGCCATTTGGTCATGATTTAGCTTCAGCAGAAAAGTTAAACCGAGAAATTGGTGAAAGTTTTGATGAAGAATCGGTATATCGAATTGACCACTATCTTGGAAAAGAAATGGTTCAAAATATTATGCCTCTAAGAATGACTAATCCAATTGTTAAGAATATCTGGAATAATGACTATATCGCAAATATGCAAGTAACTTTAGCAGAAAGTCTAGGAGTAGGAACTCGTGGTGGTTACTACGAAACATCAGGTGCTTTACGTGATATGGTTCAAAACCATATTTTCCAAATTATTACACTTTTAGCTATGCCTGAGCCTAAAGGACTTGATTCAGACCATATTCACCAAGCTAAACAAGAATTATTAGATAGCCTAGTAATTCCAACTCCAGAAATGGTTAAAAAGCATTTTTCACGGGGACAATATTTGGCTGATGATAATGAAGTAGAATATTTAAAGGCTGATCAAGTTGCACCGGATTCTAAAGTAGAAACATTTGTGGCTGGAGAAGTTAAATTCAAAAAGGGTCCAGTAGCTGATGTACCAATTTACTTTAGAACTGGTAAGAAGATGAAGGATAAGGTTTCTCGCATTGATATTGTTCTTCACCATATGAATAATTTATATGGTAGTGCACATTCAAATAATATCTCAATTATTATTGATCCGATTAGTGAAATCTACTTCACAATTAATGGAAAGAAGATTATCTCTGAAGGGTTAAGAAGAGAAAACCTTAGCTATAAGTTTTCTAAGGAAGAAATGGAGCAAGTTCCAGATGGCTACGAACGATTGCTTCATGATGTGTTTGTAGCAGATAGAACTAACTTTACTCATTGGTCAGAATTGAGGCAATATTGGAAGTTCGTTGATGCAGTTGAAAATGCTTGGCAAGATGAAAATAAAGATGTTAAGCAGCTTGAACAATATCCAAGTGGTAAGTTCGGTACGGAATCAAGTAATCATATTTTTGAAAAAGATAGCGAACACTGGATTTACCGTTAATGGATTTACTACCTAAGAACAATACTAGTCGTAAGATTATTCATATTGATATGGATGCCTTCTATGCTTCAGTAGAAATGCGGGATAATCCATCAATTAGAAATAAGGCCGTCTTAATTGGTGGAGATCCGAAGAAAAATAAGGGTCATGGGGTTGTAGCGACAGCGAATTATATTGCCCGGCGTTATGGAGCTCATTCAGCGATGCCGACGGCTAAGGCGGTAAGATTAATACCAGCAGAGAAGTTGGTAATTATTCAACCAAATTTTGAAAAATATCGTGCTGTATCAGCTGAAATTCATCAATTGATGCATAAGATAACTGATCGGGTAGAATCTGTTGCGTTAGATGAAGCATATTTAGATGTTACTGAAAATAAGCTTAATTTAACCGATCCAGTTCGTATTGCTGCTTTACTTCAGGAACGAATCTATCAAAGAGTTGGTTTGACTAGTTCATTTGGTGTATCTTATAACAAGTTTTTAGCTAAGATGGGCTCAGAATATGCCAAACCTTTTGGGAGAACTGTAATTAAACCAGAAGGTGCTCGCGATTTTTTAGCAAAACAACCAATAAAGAACTTCCCGGGTATTGGACCAAAGACCCAAGAAAAACTGGCAGAGATGGAGGTTTATACCGGAGCTGATCTAAGAAAAATTTCAACCGATATTTTAATTAAAAAATTTAATCGAATGGGTTATCTTATGGCTCAGCATGCCTGTGGTATTGACTTAAGAAGTGTCGTGACTGATTCAGAAAGAAATCGAAAGTCAATCGGTATTGAACGTACTTTTAATCAAAATCTATTTGATGAAAATACTGCTTTAACAAAGTTACGTTCTTATAGTAGCGAACTTGAAAAAAGCTTAAAGGAGCGCCACTTTCTTGCAAACTGCATCGTCTTAAAAGTACGCGATGCTAATTTTAAGACAATTACTAAAAGAAGGAAGCTAAAGCAGGGCACTAATGATAAAATTGTTATCTACGATACTGGGCGTGCTTTGTTTGCAACAGAAAAAAGCATGCTTTCAACTGGAATCCGGCTTTTAGGCCTTACGGTCACTGATTTTGAAGAGCATCCCGTTGAGAATATATCGCTAGAAATTTTTGATAATGAGTAATGATAAAATAAAAAGAAAAATTTAGGAGAGAAAATTAATGGCAACTTTTGATGAAATTTATGAAAAGATAAAAGAATATCCAACAATTATTTTGCACCGTCATACTAGCCCAGATCCAGACGCAATTGGTTCTCAAGCTGGTTTGGCTAGATCTTTGAGATTGGCTTTCCCTGATAAAAAGATCCTTTGTGCTGGTGAAAATGATGAAGGTGACTTAATTTGGATTAACAAGATGGATGAAGTTAAGCCAGAAGACTACAAGGGTGCTTTAGTTATTACAACAGATACTGCAAATACACCTCGTATTTCTAATAAAAACTATGACAAGGGAGATCTTTTAATTAAGATTGACCACCACCCAGATGTAGATCCATACGCAGATATGAGCTACGTTGATCCAGATGCACCAGCTGCTTCTGAGATTATTTTTGATTTCTTAAAAGCAGAGAACTTACCAATTACTAAGGAAGTTGCAGCAGCTTTATATGCAGGTATTGTAGGTGATACTGGAAGATTTATGTATCCTGAAACTTCAGCTCATACTTTTGATGTTGCAGCTGAATTAACTAAAACTGGAATTAATATTACCGATATTGCTAGAGAAATTGCGGATGTTACTTTTGATGAAGCAAAATTACAAGCTTGGGCAATGGATAAGATGGAAATTGATCCAGTTGGAGCAGCTTACACAATTTTGATGCAAGATGATTTGAAGAAACTGGGATTAACTGATGATCAAGCAAATGTTGCTGTTTCAACTCCTGGTCGAATTAAAGATGTTTTAGCTTGGAATGTATTTGTAGAAAAGCCAGATGGAACTTTCCGCGTTCATTATCGTTCAAAGGGCCCGGTTATTAACCATTTAGCTGAGCAGCACGATGGTGGTGGTCATGCCTTAGCATCTGGAGCTAATGCAAAGGACATGGATGAAGTAAAGCAAGTCTTTAATGAAGTAGTAGAAGTAACAAAGAAGTATAAAGAAGAACATGGCACAAACAAGTAGTATATTTAAAAATGAAAAAATCCGGCCAGAATTACAAGCTGGATTAGAAAAAATTAATTTTACGAAACCAACTAAAGTGCAGTCTTCGGTTATTCCTGCACTTTTAAATAAAAAGAATGTTGTAGTGCAAGCTGCAACTGGATCCGGAAAGACGCATGCTTATTTAATACCAATTTTGAATATGATTGATGAGAGCGCACCAGTAACACAAGCAATCGTTACTGCACCGAGTCGTGAATTGGCAAATCAATTGTATAAAGTTGCACGTCAATTAAGGGATGCTAGTGGTTTAAATATTTCAATTGAATATTTAGGCGGTGGAAATGACCGTAATCGCCAAATTGAGAAGGCAGAAAGCAGAGCTCCGCAATTAATCATTGCAACACCAGGTCGCTTACATGATTTTGCATCCAAAAAATTTATTAACTTGGAGAATGTAAAGGCCTTTATTATTGATGAAGCTGACATGACTTTAGACATGGGCTTTTTAGGTCAAATGGATGAAATTATGTCTAAGCTGGACAAAAAAGCAGTCTTAGGTGCATTTTCAGCCACGATCCCTGTTAAGCTCGAAAACTTTTTAAGAAAGTACATGTCAAAGCCAGAATTTATCGTTATTGATAATCCGGCAATTATTGCACCAACGATTCAAAATGATTTAATTGACGTAGGGTCAAGAGATAAGAAATCAATTTTGTATAAGTTATTAACAATGGGGCAACCATATTTAGCCCTTGTTTTTGCTAATACGAAAAAGACTGTTGATGAATTAACTGACTACCTTGAAGAACAAGGCCTTAAAGTGGCAAAAATTCATGGTGGAATTACTGAACGCGAACGAAAGAGAATTATTCGTCAAGTTAGAGAAGGACAATATCAATATGTGGTAGCTAGTGACTTAGCTGCTCGCGGAATTGATGTACCCGGTGTTAGCTTAGTTGTTAACTATGAAATTCCAAAAGATTTAGAATTTGTAATTCACCGAATTGGTCGAACAGGCAGAAACGGACTTGAAGGACATGCCATTACCTTAATCTATGATGATGAAATGAGTCAGATTGAAGACTTAGAAAAATTGGGTATTCATTTTGACTTTAAAGATCTTAGAAATGATGAATTAGTTGAAAGAACTCACTATCACCGAAGAGATAATCGTCAAACGCGCAGCCATAAACTTGATAACCGTATGATCGGTATGGTTAAGAAAACCAAGAAAAAAGTAAAACCGGGCTACAAGAAGAAGATTAAGCAGGCCATTCAAAAAGATCGTCAGCAAAAACGCAAGCTTGAAGAACGTCATCAAATTCGAAAAGCAAAGCGTAAACGTAAGCGTGAACGTGAGCAAGCACGTAGTAATTTTGACAACTAGAAAATTTGTAGTAAAATAAAGCACGTTTAGGACATATTATTAAAGTATTTTCTTCAAAGAGAGGACTGCCTGGTGAGAAGGTCTAGAAAATATTTAGTAATGCTACCTAAGATAATTAGAGAAATAAATATTTAAAGAGGTAACAAACACTGTTGCAATCAAGGTGGTACCGCGCTGGGAGCGTCCTTGTTTTATGCAATAGTGTTTTTTATATTTGTAGGAGAACTTTTTATGAAACAATTGACTAGTTCACAAGTACGTCAAATGTTCTTGGACTTTTTTAAAGAGCATGGCCACATGGTTATGCAAAGTGCATCATTAATTCCACAAGATGATCCAACCTTGTTATGGATTAACTCTGGTGTTGCTACAATGAAGAAATACTTTGATGGTTCGGTTGTGCCTAAGAATCACCGAATTACTTCTTCTCAAAAATCAATTAGAACTAACGATATTGAGAATGTTGGTAAAACCGCTCGTCACCAAACTTTCTTTGAAATGCTTGGTAACTTCTCAGTTGGGGATTACTTTAAAAAAGAAGTTATTCCTTGGGCTTGGGAATTTTTAACTAGTCCAAAATGGTTAGGTCTTGATCCAGATAAGCTTTACGTAACTGTTTATCCTAAGGATACTGAAGCATACCATATGTGGCACGATGTTGTTGGTTTACCTGAAGATCATATTGTTAAGCTAGAAGATAACTTCTGGGATATTGGTGAAGGTCCATGTGGTCCTGACTCAGAAATTTTCTACGATCGTGGTCAAGAAAACAACGATGTGGCTGAAGATGATCCAGAAAACTTCCCAGGTGGGGAAAATGCTCGCTACCTTGAAATTTGGAACATCGTATTTTCACAATTTAACCACTTACCAAATGGTAAATATGTTGACCAACCACATAAAAACATTGATACCGGTATGGGATTAGAACGTGTAGTATCAATTATTCAGGATGCTCCAACTAACTTCGAAACTGACTTATTTATGCCAATCATTAAGGAAACTGAAAAGTTAAGTGACGGCAAGAAATATGCCACAAATAAAGAAGATGATATTGCATTTAAGATTATTGCTGACCATGTTCGTGCAGTAAGTTTTGCGATTGCTGATGGTGCACTTCCTTCAAACTCAGGACGTGGATATGTTTTACGTCGTTTAATTAGACGTGCTGACTTAAACGGCCAACGTTTAGGTATTAAGGGTGCATTCTTGTACAAATTAGTGCCTGTAGTTGGTGAAATTATGAAGAGCCACTATCCAGAAGTTGTCGACCAACAAGCATTCATTCAAAAAGTAATTAAGAATGAAGAAGAAAGATTCCAAGTAACTCTTTCATCTGGTCTAAACTTGCTTGATAACATCATTGCTGAAGCTAAGAAGAGTGATGATAAGACTATTTCTGGTAAAGATGCCTTCAAGTTATTCGATACTTACGGCTTCCCATATGAACTAACTTTTGAAGCTGCTCAAGATGCAGGTCTTAAGATTGATAAAAAGGGCTTTGATGAAGAAATGAAAGCTCAAAAGGAACGTGCTCGTAAAGCTCGTGGTAACTTGCAATCAATGGGTTCACAAGATGTTACTTTGATGAATATCAAAGATAAGAGTGAATTTGAATATGGTACTTTAGAAGAAAAGAATGCCAAATTAATTGATATTGTTGTTGATGACAAGTTAGTTGATAAGGCAGATGGTGAACATGCAACTTTAATCTTTGATAAAACTCCATTTTACGCAGAGCGTGGTGGACAAGTTGCTGACCACGGTGAAATTTTGAACCAAAATGGTGAATTAGTTGCTCGTGTAACTGATGTACAGCATGCACCAAATGATCAAAACTTGCACTTTGTAGATGTTATTTTGCCACTTGAAAAGGGACAAGAATATGTCTTGAAAGTTGATCAAAAACGTCGTCGTGGCTTAAAGCATAACCATACTGCTACTCACTTATTGCATGCAGCTTTACGTGAAGTTTTAGGTACTCATACTCACCAAGCTGGCTCTTTAGTTGAACCAGATTACTTACGTTTTGACTTTACAAGCTTAGAGCCAATGACTAAGAAAGAAATTGCTAGTGTTGAAAAGTTAGTTAACGAAAAGATTTGGGAAGAAATTCCAGTCAAGACCACTGTTACTGACCCAGATACTGGTTTAAAGATGGGCGCTTTAGCATTATTTGGTGAAAAATATGGTGACACAGTTCGTGTTGTTCAAATCGATGACTTCTCCACTGAATTTTGTGGTGGTACACACTGTGAAAATACTGATCAAATCGGTATGCTTAAGATTGTTTCTGAGTCTGCTGTCGGTGCTGGTACTCGTAGAATTATCGCTGTTACCGGTCCAGAAGCTTACAAGTATGTAACAGATCGTGACGAAATCTTAAAAGAAGTTCAAGATGAAGTTAAGGCAACTAAGGCTGAAGACGTGGTTAATAAGATTTCTTCTATCGAAGATGATCTACGTGCAAGCCAAAAAGAAGCTGAACAATTAAAGGCTCAAATTAATAAGGCAAAAGCTGGCGATCTCTTTAATGACATTAAGCAAGTTAAAGATTTAACTGTAATTGCTGCACAAGCTGATGTTGAAGGCATGAATGATTTGCGTGAACTTGCTGACAACTGGAAGAGCAGCAATAAATCTGATGTTTTAGTCTTAGCTGCTGAAGTGAATGGTAAAGCTAATATGGTAATTAGCCTAGATGATAAGGCTATTAAAGCAGGACTTAAGGCTGGCGATTTGATTAAAACTGCTGCTCCAATCTTTGGTGGTGGCGGTGGTGGCCGTCCAAATATGGCACAAGCTGGTGGTAAGAATCCAGCAGGATTAAAAGATGCTATCGCTAAAGTGTTACAAGAAGTTGAAGAAAAACAAAATTAATTGAGTTCGTTCGATATTTCAAGTAAAATTAAGAAGAATAGGAGGAATTTTATTATGAGTTCGCTAGATAAAACAATGCATTTTGACTTTAACCAAAATAAGGGTAAGAATGTATACGATACTCTACAAGACGTATACAATGCACTTGAGGAGAAAGGCTATAGCCCAATTAATCAAATTGTTGGTTACTTACTTTCAGGCGACCCTGCATATATTCCTCGGCATAATGATGCCCGTAATTTGATCTTGAAACATGAACGTGATGAAATTATTGAGGAATTGGTTAAGAGTTATTTAGGTAAAAATAAATAATGCGATTACTTGGACTTGATGTTGGCTCTAAGACTGTTGGTGTTGCAATCAGTGACCCTTTGGGAATTACCGCTCAAGAGCTTGAAACAATTAAGATTGACGAAAGCAAGTTTAGCTTTGGTCTGCGTCAGATTAGAAGAATTGTACGTAAATATGATGTTGAAGGCTTTGTTTTAGGCTTACCTAAAAATATGGATGGTAGTAGCGGACATTCAGTAGAAAGAAGTAAACAGTATGGTAAGCGCTTAAAAGAGAAATTTGACCTACCTGTTTATTACATAGATGAACGTCTTACAACAGTACAAGCTGATCGAATTTTAGTCGAGGAAGCTGGCGTCCATGATCGTATTGAACGAAAAAAAGTTATTGACCAAATGGCTGCTGTTTTAATCTTGCAAAACTACTTAGAAGCAACCAGAAAGGATAATTAAAATGAGTGAAAAAATTAACGCTAACCAAGATAATGATCGTCAAATTACTTTAGTTGACGAACACGGTAATGAAGAATTATTTGAAATCTTATTTACTTTTACATCTGAAGATTATGGTAAATCTTACGTTTTACTGTATCCAGCAGCTGTTAGTGACGATGATGATGTTGAAGTACAAGCTTTCAGCTATGATGCGGATGCAGATGGCGATGTAACTAGTTCTGACTTACATGAAATCACAGATGATGATGAGTGGAACATGGTACAAGGAGTTTTAAATACATTTTTGTCAGACGATCGCTTAAGCGGCGAATAATCTTCAAAAAAGACTGGCGATTGAAGCTAGTCTTTTTTGCTTAATCAAGGATGAGCAATGATTTCTTTTTTCATTTTATTAATTTTTATCTATTGTTGTTATGTAGGCTATCGGCGTGGTGTAGTATATGAAGGCCTAGCAGCTGGTGGATATGTAATCGGGCTAATTTTAGCCACTATACTGTATAAACCATTTAGTAACTTTTTAAATTTGTGGGTTCCATATCCATCCGCAAATGATCGAAGCAGCTTTGCTTTCTTTGATAAAACTACGGGATTAACCTTAGATAAATCATTTTATGCAGCAATTGCTTTTTCAATTATTTTGTTGATTGTTTGTTGCTTATGGCGTTTTGTGATGCTAGGGTTTAATCAATTAAGATATGTTACGGTAAACTCTAACCTAAATCTCTGGGGAAGTTTAATTATTTCTTTTATTGTGACACAGATTAGTGTTTATTTGCTTTTGTTTATTTTAGCCACAATTCCTAATGATGGTTTGCAAAATATGTTGGGGCATTCTATTTTAGCAAGTGGTATCTTGCATTTTTCTCCTGGAATTTCCCAATTTTTTATAAATTTATTCATTACAACAATATAAAAATGGTCCCAACTCTGGGGCCTTTTTGCTAGGTGGAATATATGAACTCTAAAATTATTGAAAAATTAGAATATAATCGCATAATTAAACAATTAAGTGATTTGGCTATTACAGCACCTGCAAAAGAGCAGGCTTTAACGTTAATGCCAAGTAGTAATTTTGATGAAGTAAAAAAATCAATTGATCAAACTAGGGTCCTTTCTAATATTTTACGAGTTAAAGGACCAATGCCGATAACTGACTTTAAAGATGTTAGAGCTAGTTTGAAGCGTTTGAAGGTCAAGGCAAATTTAAATGGTGAAGAATTAGGTAATGTTTTTTTAATTCTTAGCTTAGCTAAAGATGTTTCTCAGTTTACTGCTGACTTAGAAGAGCGTGAAATTGATACCCGACCGATTGAAAAAACTCTTAAAAATTTAGCAATTCCAGAAGACTTATTCAAGAAGTTGAATCAGGCAATTGAATATGACGGAACTGTTAAGGATACAGCTTCTTCTAAGTTAATGCAGCTGCGACATGATATTCAAAGCAATGAAACTGATATTAAAAATCACATGAATAATTACATCAGTGGAAAGCATACACACTATTTGTCAGAAAATATCGTAACTATCAGAGATGGTCGCTATGTATTACCTGTAAAACAAGAATATAAGAATAAATTCGGTGGAGTTGTTCATGATCAAAGTGCCAGTGGACAGACTTTATTTGTTGAGCCACAAGCAGTTTTAGTTCTTAATAACCGACAGCAAAATTTAATGGCTCAAGAGCGTCAGGAAATCCACCGTATCTTAATTGAATTGTCAGAACTTGCTGGTATGTATCAAAAAGAAATAAAGAATAATGCGGATGCATTAACACAATTAGACTTTTTAAGTGCTAAAAGCAAATTAGCTAAAGCAATGAAAGCTACAGAACCAGTATTAAATCAAGATCATGTCATTAAGTTGAGAAAGGCTCAACACCCATTAATTGATCCTAAAAAAGTTGTTCCTAATAATATTGAATTAGGAACTAGCTTTGATACCATGCTAATTACAGGACCTAACACAGGTGGTAAGACAATCACGCTGAAGACTTTAGGGCTGCTACAATTGATGGCTCAAGCAGGATTATTCATCACAGCTGAAGAAGGCAGTCAATTAACTGTTTTTAATGAAATTTACGCCGATATTGGGGATGAGCAATCTATTGAACAGTCATTAAGTACTTTCTCATCACATATGGACCAAATTATAAAAATAATGAAAGATGTAACTGAGGATGATTTGGTTTTAATTGATGAATTGGGAGCCGGAACTGATCCTGAAGAAGGAGCTAGTTTAGCGATCGCTATTTTAGATGATTTGCGGGGAGCACAAGCTAAAATTGCGATTACTACACACTATCCGGAATTAAAGCTCTATGGCTATAATCGTGCAAGAACTACCAATGCCTCAATGGAATTTGACTTAAAGAAACTTGCTCCAACGTATCGTTTGAGAATTGGTATCCCTGGACAAAGTAATGCCTTTGCCATTGCACATCAATTAGGGATGAATGAAGTTGTAGTCGACAAGGCTAGAAGTTTGATGAATGACGAAGATAGTGATATTAATAAGATGATTGAACGATTGACTGAGCAGACTAAGGCTGCTGAGCAACTTCATGAAACTTTAAAGCAAAATGTTGACCAAAGTGTCACTCTTAAGCGTCAACTCCAGAATGGTCTTGACTGGTATAATCAACAAGTACAAAAGCAACTTGAAAAAGCTCAAGAAAAAGCTGATGAAATGCTTGCTAAAAAGCGTCAGAAAGCTGATAAGATCATCAATGATCTTGAAGAACAAAGAAGAGCCGGTGGTCAAGTTAGAACCAATAAAGTTATTGAAGCTAAAGGTGCTTTAAATAAACTTGAGCGTGAAAATCAAAACTTGGCTCAGAACAAGGTCTTGCAACGTGAAAAGCGGCGGCATGATGTAAGTGTTGGTGATACTGTGAAAGTTCTATCTTATGGACAACAAGGTGTAATTACGAAAAAACTTGCTGATCATGAATTCGAAGTTCAAATTGGTATTTTGAAAGTTAAAGTCACTGATCGGGATGTTGAAAAGATTAGTACACAAGCTGCTCCTAAGAAGGCAGAAAGAGCTGTTCGTTCAAGTCGTGGTCTTCGTTCTACGCGTGCAAGTAGTGAGCTTGACTTAAGGGGACAACGCTATGAAGAAGCTCTAACTAACTTAGATCGCTACATCGATTCTTCCCTCTTAGCTGGTTTAAATACCGTCACAATTATCCATGGAATTGGAACTGGGGCAATTAGAAATGGTGTTCAACAATACTTGAAGCGAAATCGGCATGTAAAGAGCTATAGTTATGCGCCTGCTAACCAGGGTGGAACTGGAGCGACAATCGTTCATTTACAGTAAGCAATATACTTGCAAAAAGTAAGTGGTTCTACTAAACTATACTTGTAATTTAAAAAATTTATTTGTGAGGTAATAACAATGGTTGATGAAATTACAGATGCAACTTTTGAAGAAGAAACTAGCGAAGGTGTTGTTTTAATTGATTTTTGGGCAACTTGGTGTGGTCCATGTAAGATGCAATCACCAGTTATTGACCAACTTTCTGAAGAAATGGATGATGTAAAATTCACCAAAATGGATGTTGATCAAAACCAAGAAACTGCTCGTAACTTAGGTATTATGGCAATCCCAACTTTATTAATTAAGAAAGATGGTAAGATTGTTGATCGTTTAACTGGTTATACTCCTAAGGAAAAGCTTGAACAAATTTTAGATCAATATACTGACTAATATAAATAACAAAAACCGGGTAAGCCTCTGTATTGAGACTTACCCGGTTTTTTATTATTACTATTCTCTTACTTGGTTAATAGTTAGTCAGATTGCGCAGTGATTTGAACTACATGCTTTTTAGTAACAGTAGCTGAAGCTTCAGTTGGAGTACCATTTTGGCGCTCTAAACATTCCGCAATAATTCCACTTTCAAGTGAAAATTCATCACTCTGGCTATCCAGTCTATCAGTTACGACCTGGCCAGATAATTCAAAAACTGCGGTATGCTTGCGATCTTTTAGTACTTTTAAAGTTCCAAATTGAGCCATATCAAAAAATTCGATTAAATCATCGATATCTGATAAATCATATTTACGACTAACATGTTTTCCGGCCCAGTAAAGAATTTCTTTATCTTCGCTGCCTAAAATGGTAGGTAGGATAAAATCACGATATAATGAATTTAAAAAATAAAGATGTTCGTTTGTATGTTCCATGCTTTCATTTCCTTTTGTTTTCTATATCATTTTAACTTAAAATAGGTGGAGTAGAAAAGAGAATTTAATCATCATTTGTTTAAAGGAGTTTTTTTAATGGATAATCGACCAATTGGAGTTTTAGATTCGGGATTAGGCGGCTTAACCGTTTTAAAAAAAGTAATTGAAAAGATGCCTAATGAGTCAACAATTTTTATTGGTGATCAGGCTAATATGCCGTATGGGGATCGCTCAAGAGAAGAGATTATTTCTCTAACTCGCGATAGTGTAAACTTCTTATTAAGTAAAGATGTAAAAATTATTATTTTTGGCTGTAACACAGCAACCGCTGTAGCAATGTCAACTATTCAGAAAGAAATACCACTACAGATAATTGGTGTTGTTCAATCTGGTGCTTTAGCTGCAGCAAGAACTACAGAGACTAAAAATGTAGCTGTAATTGGTACTAAGGCTACTGTGGCTAGTCATTCTTATTTAAAAGAAATTCAGTATCGTGATCCAGAAATTAAGGTCAGTGAATTTGCTCAGCCTAAATTGGCCCCACTAGCTGAAGAAGATCCCGATGAAGATACTAAGAATGCAGTGGTTAGCGAAAGTTTAACTCCATTGAAAAATGCTGATTATGATACCTTAGTTTTGGGCTGCACACATTATCCTTTATTGAGAGACGAAATTGTGGCTGTGGTGGGTCAAGATAAAAAAATTGTAGATCCAGCTGATCAAGTGGCACAATATACATATAATGTTTTGCGACGTGATGATTTATTTGCTGAAAGTACTGCGCCAGTAAAACATGATTACTATACAACTGGAGAAGCAAAGAAATTTACTGAGATTACCCGTCAATGGATGAATGATGACACGATAGTTGGTCGTCATGTAGATGCTGAGGATTAAAAATGGATACTTTATTATTTGCAACTAACAATAAAAATAAGGCGAGAGAAGTTGAAGAGGCCTTAAAGAAAATAAATTTTCCCATTCATGTAATTACTAATCAGGACCTAACTGATCC
>CANPPJ010000015.1:0-26576 GCA_947575965.1 uncultured Lactobacillus sp.
TATTAGTTATAAATACTTAACTAAAGTTAGATACGACATTGACGACTATTTTCTTAGAAAAAATTGGGTTAATCTGATTAATGTTTCATACACCAATGATATTATTACCGATGTTTCATCTTTCCTAACTAAGATCGATGAAGCAAATAATCTTGAGTTTAATTAAATACTATAAAAGCCTATTAAATCATGGTTCATCAATACCAAGATTTAATAGGCTTCTTTAATTTCTATTATTTTTTCAAATATTTTTATTTATTCAGCCATAGTATTAAATTAGTCCAAGATATTCAAATTATGCAACTCATCCACTATGTTACGACCATCACCATGAGTATAAAATTTAACTCCATATAGCTTAACATCTTTATTTTCACCAATTATATCAATGTTTTCCGGTCTAATGCTTTCTAGAAGCTCTTCTTTCCATGCATCTTTTTCTAAAAGCTGTTCTCCTTTCGGCTCAACATAAACTTGATACATAATTTTCCCATTATCTAGAACAAGAATGAAGTCTGGCATATATCCTTCATAATGTTTAGTAACTTTATTTTCGAATTCATGTAATTTCCAACTTGAAATGGTCTCTTCATTTCTAATTAAGTAAACATTCTGATATTTTCGTTTAAATTCATCAACCATACTACTAATTAGATTAATTAAAGATGACTCTAGTTGGTCAGTAATTGCATAGTCATAAGGAAACCAATCCGCATCATTCATCTTATTTGGTTGAATAAGTTCATTTACTACTTTTTTATTAGAAGGTTGAGGTACTATTTTACTATAATCTTTTACTGCATCTCTTACAGCTATAGAAATAAATTTATTTGTACCACGTTCTTTACGATAATTTTTTACAATATTTGTTTGTATCCTACGTAAAGCAATATCTAAAACAGCCAGTTTTTCCATTAATGAAAGGTCAACATTATATTGATCTGGTACTCGTGCCATAACTTTTAAGTTTCCTAACCACTTTTGAGATTTAATAAATTCTTTGATTGAACTTAACATGGGTAAATATCTCTTCATATTATCGAAACGATAAAATTTATTTCTTGCAATTGCCTTCTTTATCAATCGATAGTCATCGTTATTATAAAATTCTACGACATTGTCATATCTGGTATTTGAATCGTTAATTTGAAAAATATCATCTCTTAGTCTATTTTCAGTTGTTGATAAATTATAATCGATAACCATCGTAAAATTATCAATACCGTAATCACCAATGTTTTTATATTCAGAGTCCGGCACTTCTTCTGTCTTGTTATAAAACAAACTACCATTCTTATAGAAACTTGTTTGCTTAAATTTGGACTTTACCTTAGCACTAAATGTTTGATAGTCTGCATCTTGATTAACAATAAGATCTATTTTATCAAATGATTTGTTCAAATTATCGATATACTTTGAATCATTAATAGTATGGTAATAAAGAGTTTCCAGTAGTCTTTTTTCATTAGATGAACCATTATCAAATCGTCTTGTATATGATTTATCACCTTTATAAACAAAAGGATAATACCTTGCTCCACGTCCAATTAATTGTGCTTCTGAGTTAGTTTGCTTAAGCGTACTCGATTCCTTTTCTTCGGAAACTCTAACAATATCATAGAGATTTAAAACATCCCAGCCTTCAGTTAACTTTGCAACAGCAAAAATAATTCTAAATGGGTTATCAATATCTTCCAAAGAATTCAAATTTCTAAAGTCAACATTATCGGAAAGAAGTCCCTTTGTTCCACCTTCATTAACGTTAATCGTAGTATTAATATTAAAATCCTGCTTGATTTCTGATACTGCTTTAACTAGATCTTGAGATAGCCAGTATTTATAGGTTAAGCTCAAAGCCATACTACTTAAGTTTAGCTTTTGATTGGTTAAAAGGAATTCATTTAATGATTCTGTAGATAAATTCTCAATCATAGATAAGAAATCATCTTTTACTGTTTGTGATGTCTTAATTCGATTAGATTTAACCAATAAAATTGGCTTAAAATTTGGAATTTCTAATTTTTGAGCTATTCGTTTACGATATTGACTAAGCAAAACGGCATTAAGCAATTTTTGCATATTATCATTATTTGCCTGTAAACGAAAAACATTCTTAGAATATCCTTCTTCCATAAATTTACTAAGGTCATACTTATAAATTATTTTATCTTTATACTTTTCGTAAACATCTTCTTTATCAACATCAATTGTAGCTGTAAATTCTAATTGACGGTTTAATTTATTTGATCTTCTTATTTGATCAAGTAAATTTTCCCAAGAAGTTTCTTCTCTTTGATTTTTCTTTGTTTGAGCATTAAAGTGATGAGCTTCATCAGCTAAAATAACTATTTTATGTTTCTTTAGATCATCAAAAGTCAAAGCATTTTCTTGTGGATCATACAATTCATTTGATAAAGATTGAACAGTAGAAAGTTTTAAATATATTGTATTAGGTTCTTGGTTGATAGGAAAAGATTCAACAGATTTTATATCTATTCTTTCACCATCAATATTTATTGGAGCTGAAAAAAGATATTTTGCAGAAACTGTATTAAGAAAGTTTTCTTTTGTTTTATCTACTACGGCAGTGGTATTGGAGACAAACAAGAAATTAGTATATTTGAATTCTTTAAATAAATACAAAATAACGGCAGCCATAACATCAGTTTTACCTGATCCAGTAGCCATATTAAACATTAATTGATTGTACTTTTCATTAGCATCTACTTGTTTCTGCGACCAATTCAGGTAAAGTAAAGCTGATTGTTGATATCTTCTTAAGGTATGCTTTAAATTTTCATCTATGTAATAAAGATTAGGAAGCTGATTAAGAAAACTATTTACTTCTTCTTTAGCCTTCTCTAAGGTTGGAAATGGTTTTAAATTTTCTTTTTTCATTATTTTTCACCCATTTCATTAGAAGAATAGAAACTCTTATTGAACTTATAATCTGTATCAGATATTAAGTTTCTTACATCTCCATCATCAATATCACTATAATTGTAATAAAGCTGGTTCTTATCGATAATCTTAATAAGTTCTTTCTTTCGCCCATCAAGCGTTGGCAATTCACCTGCTTTAAGGGATGCTTCAAATTTATCTAAATCAACTCTAAAATCAATATCTCCATTTTGTTTCATCAGAGAATATACAGACATTAATTCATCCATATCTTGAGAATTTTGAATATCCTTTAAATATATCTGATTCTTTTCCATTAACTCAGCATAAATGAAAGAGCCTCCACCCTGCCAATTAACTTCTTTGGAAATTCCACCTTGTTCACCTGAAATAACTTTTTGAAGACGAGGAACGGAAACGGTATTAATATAATCCATTTGCTCAATTCCAATAAACTGCCGATGCATTTTCATAGCAACAGCTTGTGTTGTAGCCGAACCCATAAAAAAATCTAAAACAACATCTCCAGTTTTAGTTGCCATACTAATTACATTTTGTAATAATTTTTCTGGTTTTGGAAACGAGAAAATTCTTTTCCCAAATAGAGCTTCTAGTTCATTAGCACCTCTTTGATTAGTACCCATTTCTGTATCCCAAAAATCATTAACCACCTTACCGTCTACATCTTTTAAATATATCTTACTTTGAGGAGTTTGCATCTCATTTGACGGCCAATATATTTTTCCATTTTTTATTAAATCCTGCATTTCATCTTTAGATATTCTCCATGGTCCATTTAATATATTTCCATTAGGGGTTTTAATTTTATACGTAAACTTCCCACGAGTTTTATCCAATAATCTTCCTCTTCTAAATTTTCCATACTCATCTTCATAAGAATAATTCTTTATTGTTTTAGACGTGAGAGGTAATCTACCTAATTTAGAATCAGGTAATTTCTTATATATTAAAATATCATCAACAACATTGGCAAAATCAGAAGTATTTGATTGACCATCCGTTTTTCTCCAAGCAATTTTCCCAACAAAATTTTCTAACCCATAAATTTTATCTAAAAGTAACTTTAAATACGCCGAACCTTCATACCCAACAGTTAAAATAATAGATCCATCTTGCTCTAAAAGTTTTTTTGAAATTTCAAGTCTATTCTTCATAAAAGTTAACCATGATGATAACTTAAAATTAGAATTATAACTAAAGCTATCACTAGCTTTTTTGTTAAAAAAGTAAGGTGGATCAATAAATATCAATTTTACTTTACCTGCATACCTTGCTTCTAAACTATAAAGTGCAATTAAATTATTTCCCTTAATAACTAAATTATCCTTGGTAGAAATAGACTCTGCAGAATTTTTTTCATTTTTGCCATACTTAGTAGCATTAACGAAAATCTTAGGTTCAAGTAATTCATCAATTTCAGGTTTGGCAAGTGTTTCATTCAAGAAAGGTTCATTTGCATCCCCAGAATGTTCAACATCTTCTTTAGTCATTCCTGCTTTTAACACACAATCTTTGTAGGGAAAATCCAAAACAACATCAGAAGAATCATCAATATATTTTCCACCTACTGTCAAACCTATTTTATTATTGTACTTAGTAAAACTATCTTCCCAATATTCCTTGTAACGCAACATGTCAACAAACTTATTAATTTCAAATATTTCTACATCTGCAATCTTAGAAGTATATGCTTCATGCAATAAGTCATCTTTCAAAATAGCTGACATCAATTCTTTATCATAGTTATCTAGATCTTCAATAACTGCATTTCTTTTTAAAGTACCGCTTTTAGTGAAGTATTTACCCCCCCCAATTTTTTCTAATACTTTACGTATATGATCCATTGCTTTCGATTCCACAACCATCTTATTTCTCCTAAACTTTTTTCAAATAATTTTATTATATCAGCAACTATCAATTTTCTCTCATATACAAAAAACTCCTAGCCTTTATAGCTAGAAGTATGATTTATTATGAAATAAATTAAGGTAATTGGTGATATATTTTTTCTGTTAATAAACTATATGCCATTAAAAACTTTCTAGTATTAGTCTTCGTCAAAAAAGAATTATCTTCGGTTTTCAATAATGACATAACCAACTCTTTCAACTCATCTTTATTAATTTGATCTATTTTCTTAGTTAAAAAAGCTATTTTTTTATCCTTTTCGGAATTCTTTTCTCTTAAAAAATCCTTTAGTTTAATCTCCGAATTAAATTCTTCGCTAAATTTTGCATTATCTGTCTTTGAAATTTTGATTCCTTTTTGAAGATCTTTTAAAGAGCCAAATTTTTTTAATCTGTCATTTATCTTTTTTTCTGCTTTAGAAGTTAATTTCATATTAGTATGAATATATTTTGAGATTGGCAATGTGCTATGTGGTTGTGACTTAAGAATAAATGGTAATGCAATTTCTTCAGGCATATTATCAGGATGTAAATAATAATCTTTTATATAGTCGACGTAATCTGGAATTTTATATATATATTTACTATCTCCCAAAGCAACAACAATATCCTGCTTTTTTAACTTATCAGGCAAATTATTTAAATCTCCCACAGATGTCAGAACACGTTTTAAATCTCCATTTTTTCCTCTAGTAACTATAATTTGTTTAATCATATCTTGATACTTTGAAATATCAATTGGTGGAACTCCCTGATCAATTTTAGCTATTCTTTTATAAATTTCTGAATAATTATCAGTACTTATATTAGTATAATGAACACCGTCAGTTTCCATCGTAGTTTCTACGATATCTTTACGTCCCTCCTTATATTCTACAACTCCTATTCTTTCTGCTGCTTCACTTACTGAAAAGGGCATATTATCTGATAAATCCTTTAACAGAGCCTTAACGTTGTTATCTGTTAAAGAATAGCCTAAAAATAAAATTGGAGATTCAGTTAATTTACTCAAAATCTTCGCGTTGATAATTGCAGAAGTTCTTTTTAATTTTTTATAATCATTTTCAGTTATTACTATAGAATTAGGATCACTTATAGAACCATGAATTTTGTATAATTCCCCAAATTCAGTTGCTGTGGAAAATAGACCTTGATTTCCTACTTTTACATTTATTTTTTTATCTAATTCATTCTCCAAAAATTCATCATAATTAGTGGTTACAATAAACCTTGCTTTAACTAGCATCTTTTTCAAAAGTTTTATTTCACTTGATTCATCTTTAAGTTGTAGCTCTGAAAATATATTTGCAATTCTAGTTCTAAAAGGTGAAGCGTTCTGTTTATGTGCCTGTTCTAATGTAAGATTAGGTAACTTAACTTTTCCACTATAAAAAGCATCGTCATATTTACCTTCTATTTTAGAAGCTAGAGTAGTATAAATATAAAATTCATCTTTACTTTCTTTGCTTAACTCATGATAAACAGAATAGTAATTTTTAGTTGGACTTGTTTCATTCCACAAAATTTCCAACAAATCATCCCAAGTAGGTGCGTCTTTAAAATATCTTCTAGTGATACCCGAACCAATAAATATTATAGGAAATTCATTCTCTTCAATTAAGTTATCTAAAAACGATTGCTTCATAATCCTCACCTCTTATGCAACATTAATTATATTAAAGCACTAATTTCGTTAAAAAATATTTTTAAAGTAAAAAAGCTCCCAGTTTTAATAACTAAGAGATTTCCTTCTGGTATACTTCTATGTCAATTTATACCCTTTTGAGTAGCTTTTATTCCCAATAAATGCCGTAGTCTCGGTGTTCCAATACTAACTAACATTATCTATCACCCTATTCCCATTCAATAGTGGAAGGTGGCTTACTGGTAATATCGTAAACTACGCGGTTAATGTGGTCACATTCATCTACAATTCTAGTAGAAATCTTACTCAATACATCCCATGGAATTTGGGCAAAGTCAGCAGTCATTCCGTCAATTGAAGTTACGGCACGAATACCGATGGTATAGTCGTAAGTACGACCATCACCCATAACACCAACTGAACGAATACCTGGCAAAACTGTGAAGTATTGCCAAATATCTTCTTGAAGACCAGCATTCTTAATTTCTTCACGTAAAATCGCATCTGATTCACGCACGATCTTCAGCTTATCTTCAGTAACTTCGCCAATAACACGAATACCAAGACCTGGACCTGGGAATGGTTGACGCCACACTAAGTCATGGGGAATACCGAGCTTTTCACCAAGTTCACGAACTTCATCCTTAAAGAGCTTACGAAGTGGTTCAATTAATTCAAAGTGCATGTCTTCAGGAAGTCCACCAACATTATGGTGTGACTTAATAGTTTGAGCGGTATTAGTTCCAGACTCAATAACGTCAGTATATAAAGTACCTTGAGCTAAGAAGTCAACATCCTTTAACTTTTTAGCTTCTTCGTTGAAGACTTCGATAAATTCTTTACCGATGATCTTACGTTTTTGTTCAGGATCAGTTACTCCTTTGAGTTTATTCAAGAAACGCTCTTGGGCATTCACGCGAATAATATTAACGCCAAGATCCTTGTTCAAAGCTTGCATTACTTGATCCCCTTCGTCTTTACGAAGCATTCCGTGATCAACAAAAATTGCAGTTAATTGATCACCAATTGCCTTGTGAAGAAGAGTAGCAGTAACACTAGAATCAACTCCACCAGAAAGACCTAAGATAACCTTCTTATCGCCAACTTTTTTACGGATTTCATCAACTTGCATTTCAATAAAGTCATCCATGGTCCAGTTGGCTTCAGCACCACAAACCTTAAAGGCAAAGTTCTTCAAAATATCTAAACCATATTCTGAATTACGAACTTCGGCATGGAACTGAATTCCATAGAACTTCTTTTCATCGTTAGCAATTGCAGAAATTGGGCAGTTCTTACTCTTAGCAGTTACAGTAAAGCCTTCTGGAGCCTTAGTTACTAAGTCACCGTGACTCATCCAAACGTATTGTTCTCTTGGCAAGCTCTCAAATAAAACTGCATTAGGATCAGTTACCTCAATATCAGCACGGCCATATTCGGAATTATCAGCCTTTTCAACCTTACCGCCTAAATCGTAACTCATGAGTTGCATCCCATAACAAATTCCCAAAATTGGAATACCAAGCTTGAAAATTTCAGGATCAACTTTTAAAGCATCCTTATCGTAAACACTATTTGGACCACCAGAAAAGATAATTCCCTTAGGAGCCATTTCCTTGATCTTTTCAATACTTAAGTCATGTGGTAAAAGTTCTGAATAGATACCAAAGTCACGAATTCGACGAGTAATCAATTGGTTATATTGACTACCAAAATCAAGCACAATAATCTTGTCAAAATCATTTAGATTAGTCTTAGCCACAATTTTCTCCTTCTAAAAAATAATTTATCCCTATTTACTAGAAACTTTACTAAGAAAAATTCAATTGGTCAATCATTAATTTATTTTTTAACTTCACAAGCGGCAAAATAGCACTTTGATAATTTGTTATATAAAATTGAAGTAAAACTATATTATTCAGCTTTTATATTACAAAAGACGTGATACTTATGTCTCAAAAAAAATACCTATCTCAATCTTCGGTTCAAGATTTCTTATCCGCTAGAAAACGCAGTTCTACATTGATTGCTATTGGCGTCATGCTATGTATTTTCTCGCCAATTACTTTATTAATCTTAATCAGCCTAACAAGATTAGATGTCTTAACTTCATCGATTAATTTTGCGACAGGAATTGGCGTAATTATTTTAATACTTCTAGTTACAGCAGCGGTGGCTCTCTTGATTGCAGGAAATCACTGGCTAAAAGTTCACGAAAATTTCGAGTATGAAGAATGTAATCTTTCTGAAGAAACAAAAGAGCAAGTTCTTAAGTCAAGTAAAGAATATGAAGATCGGCACCTAGTTCTAAAAATTATTGGCATTACTTTCTGTATTTTATCTGCCATTCCACTTATGACGGTATCTTTATTTATTGGTTCTCTTTCAAATAGCCGAATTGATGACCTAATGACTGGTCTTTCAACTGCTACGATTTTTCTTGTAGGAATTGGTGTCTTTTTCTTAGTCAAAACCAATATTGTTCGTGATAGTTTTAATATTATTTTGCAAATATAAGACTATACTACTGAGAAAAAGGCTAGCAAAAAAATAATTGAAAAATATGCCACTATTTATTGGATGACTATTTCTTTTATCTATCTTGCTTATAGTTTCATTAGCAAAAGTTGGAGTCAAAGCTGGATTATTTGGCCACTTGCTGGAATTACATATGGAATTCTTGAGGCAATCATTTCTTTAAAAAAGAAAAAATCAATTTCAGAATAATACATCAAAAAAGAGGACTTGTGTTCGGAAAATGATTCTGCTACACTCTAGATATCAAAATATCTATATATCGTCGTAATAAGGTCGACAGTTTCTACCCGGAACCAATTAATTCTGGACTATAGGTAATCGATGTCATAAGTAGCACTACAAAGGACTTCTTTTACCCTAATTTACGGGTAGAAGAAGTCTTTTTTGTAGGAGGATAAAATTGAAATTACTTGAGGAACGGATTCGTAAAGATGGAGAAGTATTAGATGGCAATGTTTTAAAAATTAACTCTTTTCTAAATCATCAAGTCGATCCGCAACTTATGATGGAAGTCGGTAAGGAATTTAAGCGTTTATTCGAAAATGAAAAAATTACTAAGGTTCTTACTTGTGAAGCCTCAGGAATTGCTCCTGGTATTATGGCTGCATATCAATTAGGAGTGCCATTGGTTTTTGCGAGAAAGAAAAAACCTTCAACTCTTAATGATGCTGTTTATTGGGCAGACGTATTTTCTTACACTAAAAAAGTTAATAATAAAATTTGTGTTGAAAAGAAATTCTTGAGTAGTGATGATCACTTATTAATTATTGACGACTTCTTAGCACATGGAGAAGCTGTTAAAGGAATGCTTAATATTGCAAATCAAGCAAATGCAACTGTAGCTGGTGTTGGCGTAGTCGTAGCTAAAGAATTCCAAGGTGGCAGCGAATGGGTTAAAGATCATGGCTACCGTCTTGAAGCCTTAGCCAGAATTGCTGATTTTGAAAACAATCAAGTACATTTTGTAGGAGAAAAATAAATTGAAGCACACACAAGTTAACCATAAAAAAGCTGCTTTACTAGGTCTACAACACCTACTAGCAATGTATTCAGGAGCAATTGCCGTACCTCTTTTAATTGGAGCTGCTTTGAAATTTAACTCCACTCAGATGACTTATCTGGTTTCAATTGATATCTTCATGTGTGGTTTAGCAACTGCTCTCCAGCTTCTACGGAATCGCTATTTTGGAATTGGCTTACCTGTTGTTTTAGGGTGTGCTATTCAAGCTGTAGCTCCTCTTCAAATGATTGGAAAAAAATTCACCGTTGGTACTATGTATGGTGCAATCATTGTAGCAGGTGTTTTCGTATTTTTAGTAGCAGGTTATTTTTCTAAAATCAAAAAGCTCTTTCCACCAGTTGTAACCGGGAGCTTAATCACAGTAATTGGTCTTTCTTTAATTCCAGTTTCTATTCAAAATCTTGGTGGAGGTAATTCTACCGCTAAAAATTTTGGTGATCCTAAAAATCTTTTAACTGGCTTTATAACTGTAGCAATTATTCTTGCACTTCAAGTTTGGGGCAAAGGATTTATTAAATCGATCGCGGTTTTAGTAGGGTTAATTGTAGGAACCTTAATTGCCAGCACTCTTGGCATGGTTTCACTTACTCCAGTTGCTCAAGCTTCTTGGTTCCACTTACCTCAACCATTTTACTTTGGAATGCCACAATTTGAGTGGTCATCCAGTTTAACTATGATTATTATTGCTCTCGTTTCAATGGTTGAATCTACCGGAGTATTCTTTGCTATTGGTGACTTACTCCACAAAGATATCACTAGCGATGACCTTAAAAAGGGTTATGGTGCTGAAGGACTCGCACAGATCCTTGGCGGAATTTTTAACACATTCCCCTACACTACTTTTTCACAAAACGTAGGTTTGCTTGAATTATCAGGCATTACTACAAAAAGACCAATTTACTGGGCATCCGGATTTTTAATGTTAATGGGATTATTACCTAAATTTGGTGCTCTAGTAACTATCATCCCTGACTCTGTCTTAGGCGGCGCTATGCTTGTGATGTTTACAATGATTGCCGTCCAAGGAATGAGAATGCTAAAGAGAGTAGACTTTGAGGATACTCGTAATATCCTAATCGTAGCTATTTCAATTGGTCTCGGATTAGGCGTTACTGTTTATCCACAAGTTTTCCAATCTTTACCAGAAACTATTCAATTATTCCTTGGAAATGGTATTGTTGTAGCAAGTTTAAGTGCTACTATTCTCAATTTACTATTTAAAGGAAAATCTGGCTTAGAAGAGCAACATATTCCCGCTACTCCAGAAAAAATTGAAGTACAAAACTAAATAAAATATTTTCTTAAAACCACGCAAAAAGGACTTGGAAATTCCAAGTCCTTTTTAATATTCTATTTTAATTAAACATCAATCACAGATACTTCTGCACCTAGTTGACGCAACTTTTGTTCAATTCTATCATAGCCACGCAAAATATTGCCTGCATTTGAAATGATAGTTTCACCATCTGCCATTAAACCAGCCAGCATCAAACAAGCTCCTGCTCTAATTTCACCAGCACTAACATGTGCTCCATGCAAATGATGAGTTGGATGAACTAAGATAATATTATCTTCTACTTGAATATTTGCACCCATCTTTTGAAGTTCAGGAATATGACCAACACGCTTAGGATATATTTGATCAATTATTACACCTTCACCACTCTTAGCAGTTAGAAGAAGCGGAGTAATTGGTTGCTGTAAATCAGTCGCAAATCCAGGATAGACATCAGTTCTAACTTGCGTCATCTTCAAGTCACCAGCCGGATAAACATAAAGGGAATCTTCATCAGCATCAATTACTACACCCATCTCTTCTACTTTAGCTAAATAAGAATCTAGGTGTTCTTCGATAATATTATGAATTCTAATACCGTTTCCGATACAAGCAGCTAGAGCCACATAAGTTCCAGCTTCAATTCGATCAGGAATAATAGTATGAGGAGTTTGTGCTTTTAGCTCCTCCACTCCTTCAATTCGAATTACTTCAGTACCTGCACCACGAATAACAGCGCCCATATTATTCAAAAATGTAGCTAAATCAATAATTTCTGGTTCCTTAGCTGCATTTTCAATAATAGTTTGGCCCTTTGCCATTACGCTAGCCATAATTATGTTCATTGTTGCGCCTACAGAAGGCATCTTTAAATGAATTTTTGCACCACGAAGCCCAGTTTTAGGAGCTGTAATGATAATTTGATCGTTTTTATTCTCAACAGTTGCACCTAATGCTTCAAAGCCTTTAATATGCTGATCAATAGGACGAGGGCCAATATCATCTCCGCCTGGAAAGCCCACCACAGCTTTACCAAAACGACCTAATAATGCACCCATAAAGTAGTAAGAAGCTCTCAAGCTCTTAATTTTTCCTGCTGGAAGGGGACTACGCTTAATGTCATCCGGATTTATTCGTAAAGTAGTTTCATGAAAATCACACTTTACATCCATTTCACTAAGTAGATCCATCAAATTATCTACATCAGCAATTCGCGGAACCCCTTCTAGGGTAACAGGAGTCCGCGAAAGTATTGACGCTGGAATCAATGCTACGGTGGAATTCTTAGCACCGCCGATCCATACGTCGCCCTTCAGGGGCTTTCCACCATGAATAATCATCTGTTTCATTGGGGAAACAATCCTTTTCTCTATTTGTAATACCCAAATGTATCACAAAATATATTAAATGAAAAACGCAAAAAAAACAAGAGAAGCCGAGGATTATGGCTCTCTTGTTACCGAAATTTAATTTTTAAAGTCTAGTTAAAATGTTGTGCTGGAAGACCACTTGCTGCACCAATAAATGCTTTAAATAGTCCTTCTGGTCTTTGTGGACGACTTAAAAATTCTGGATGATATTGAGCTGCGATAAAGAATTTTTTATTTGGAATTTCAATAATTTCTACTAAATGATTATCTGGAGAAACCCCGGAGAAGACCATACCTGCCTTTTCAAATGCTTCACGATATTCATTATTGAATTCATAACGGTGACGGTGTCTTTCTTGAATTACATCTTGGTCATCATATGCTTCACGTGTCTTAGTACCCTTCTTTAAAGTTGCCGGGTATAGACCTAAACGAAGCGTACCACCAATATTTTCTTCATCACGCTTGTCAGCCATAATATCAATAATATTATTCTTAGTGTGTGGATTAGCTTCTGCACTATTAGCATCTTTTAAGCCGAGTACATTTCTGGCAAATTCAACGCTTGCCATTTGCATACCTAAGCAGATTCCTAAAAATGGAATATCGTGTTCACGGGCATATTTAATTGAAGTAATCATACCTTCAAGGCCACGTGTACCAAAACCACCAGGTACAATTAATCCATCTGAATCCTTCATAATTTCTGCAATGTTATCTTCAGTGATATCTTCTGCTTGGACCTTATTTACTTTAATCTTAGTGTCATATAAGTAGCCAGCGTGTTGCAAAGCATCAGTAACAGAAATATATGCATCTTCAAGTTCTACATACTTACCTACTAAAGTAATGGTAGTTTCGTGCTTTAAGTTCTTTGCACGTTCATCTAATTTCTTCCAAGCTTCCATATCTGCTTCTGGCTTTGGACTTTCTAAATGTAAAAAGTCACAAACTTTTTGGTCCATACCTTGAGCTTGAAAAGCAAGTGGCAAATCAAAAAGTGAAGGAGCATCGATAGATTCAATAATCCGGTCTACTGGAACATCAGTAAAGGTAGAAATCTTATTTTTTAACTCTTGAGCAACTGGTTTCTCAGCTCTTAAAACAAGCATATTTGGTTGAATACCAATACTTCTAAGTTCAGCAACTGAATGTTGTGTTGGCTTAGTTTTCATTTCGTGAGCAGCATGAAGATAAGGTACCAATGTACAGTGAATGTACATTACATTTTCTTCACCAACTTCACGACGCATTTGGCGAATTGCTTCCATAAATGGTGTAGATTCGATATCCCCTACTGTACCACCAATTTCAGAAATAATAACATCTGAATCAGTCGTTAAGGCAGCACGCATGATTTTTTTCTTAATCATGTCCGTAATATGCGGAATTACTTGCACAGTTGCACCATGATAGTCACCGCGACGTTCTTTATCAAGCACTTCTTGATATATTTTACCAGTAGTGACATTAGAATATTTACTTGTTCTAACATCAACAATTCTTTCATAGTGACCCAAGTCAAGATCAGCTTCTGTACCATCATCGGTAACATAAACTTCCCCATGTTGGTATGGATTCATTGTACCTGGATCGATATTAATGTAAGGATCAAACTTTTGCATGGTAACTTTTAAGCCACGATTTTTAAGTAAACGTCCTAAACTTGAAGCTGAAATTCCCTTACCTAGCGATGAAACAACTCCACCAGTTACAAAAATATACTTTGTCATGCCGTGCTTCCTCTCTTTTCTTTTATTCTCTGTTAAAATCAAAAAAAGCTCCCAAATACATGGGAGCTTAATTGCACATAGAGTGCCCATACAAAATACTAAAGGGAAAATTACTTTCCGTCAAGTACTTTACTCATCATCGTCATCAAGATCATCTTGATGAAGTTCAGATAATTGGCCTTCAATACCATCATCTAATTCATTATCATCGGCATCATCAAGATCATCATCTGAGTAGTCGTCTTCATTAGTATCTTCTTCGTCAACATCCAAATCTTCATCTTCTGGATCATCTGAATCGTAGTCGATAATATCATCATCGTCAGAATCACCAATGAAAGCATTAACTTTCTTGTGGTGTTTCTTACGTGGTACATCTTCTTCATCTTCTGGATGGTTCACTTCTTCATCAACAGATTCATATGGGAACCAAGAACGCAATGCCCAAACATTATCACCCATTGAAATGAATTCACCATCAGTGTTCATATCAGTGTAAAATTGTGGCAAACGCTCACGAATTTCTTCGTCACTCTTACCCAGAAAGTTCTGGACGGCGTTAACGATATCAGCAAAGGCCATTCGCTTGCCGCTATCTTGTAAAATTGCACGAGCAACTTCGATCATTGACAATTCGTCTTTATTTTGGCCTTGAAAATCATCTAACCCCACAGTGGCACGTCCTTTCACGTAATCAATTTATCTAAATTTGCTAAAGATCTATTCTATTATATCAATCTTTATTGCATAGTTACCTACTAAGTATAGACCAGAAAAGAGATCATATTCAACTTTTAGTTGCATCTTTCCTGGAGAAATTTCAGAAAAATTCAATTTATTAGTCAAAGATTCTAAATTCATTTGCTTACCAGAAGCTACAACCTTGCATTTTCTTTTTTCTCCTGGCTCAAACTTCATTAGCGTATGATCACCTTTAGCATCTCCTCGTTGCATTACAAGCTCATTTGGCTTAATTAATAATTTTACTTCAACATCGCCCTCTTTATTCTTTTCGCTATATTTTATGCGCCAATCTTCGCCAACTTTTTCAATTGATCCTAAGCCATCTCTTTCAAAAACGGCTGATTCATCTTCTTGGTGAATCTCACTAGTAATTTTAATCTCAACTTTCTTGCTCATATTTTCACCTTCCTTCACGCTAGGATAGCCTTAAAGTAGCATTATTGTTATAATCAAGTTGATTATACGTTAGCAGAATTATTTTATTATCCGAGAAAATAGTATAAGAAAAATGGAAAAATTTCAAAGTAAAAAGCTGGATCATGAAAAAGTAATGAGAGATCCAGTTCACAACTATATTCATGTTAAAGATCAAGTTATTTTAGATGTCATTAATTCAAAAGAATTTCAACGTTTACGTCGAATCAAGCAATTAGGACCAGCATCTTACGTTTTTCAAGGAGCAACTCATACTCGCTTTGAACATAATCTAGGCGTTTATGAATTAACCCGAAGAATTTGTGATATTTTTGAAGAAAAGTATGTAAGTAAAGAACCGGGCGATGGATTATGGAATCCAGACGAAAGACTCTTAGCAGAATGTGCCGCTTTACTTCATGATATTGGTCATGGTCCTTATTCTCATACCTTTGAGCATTTATTTGGTACTAACCATGAAAAAATGGGCCAACAAATTATTACCGATAAAAATACTGAAGTAAATCAAGCCCTGAGAAAAGTAAGTCCTAATTTTCCAGAATTAGTTGCTAGTGTTATTGCTAAAACATATCCTAACCCTCAGGTAGTCAAACTAATTTCAAGTCAAGCTGACGCAGATAGAATGGATTACTTACTACGGGATGCTTACTTTACTGGTGTAACTTACGGAAGTTTTGACTTAACGAGAATTTTAGAAGTAATCCGTCCCTATAGGGATGGTATTTGCTTTACAGATAAAGGTATCCACTCGGTCGAGGATTACATCATTAGCCGATACCAAATGTATCAACAAGTTTATTTCCACCGCGTCAATCGTTCAATGGAAGTTATCTTACATCATTTACTTGAACGAGCTCAAATCATCTATGAAGAAGGCAAACTGCAAGTTACTCCTCAACTCGAAGCATTTTTGAACGGAAAATGGACCCTTGAAGATTACCTTAAGTTAGATGATGGCGTGATGGAAACCAATTTCTTGCTCTGGACCAACTCAGGAGATCAAATTTTATCCGATCTTTCAAATCGATACTTATACCGTCATCCCCTTGAAAGTGTCAAGATTAATGAGGATACTAAGAGTTTACTGCCAAAACTAAAGAATCTCATTAAGCAAGCTGGTTTTAATCCTAATTACTATACTGCTACCAATTCAGCTTTCGACGAGCCTTATGACGCATATAAGCCAACTGGGAAAAATGCTCATAGTCCAATTGAGATTATGCAAACTGATGGTAGTCTAGTTGAACTTTCGGAATTGAGCCCACTTGTTAAATCCTTAAATGGAACTCTTCAGGGAGATGAACGTTTCTTCTTTCCAAAAGTAATGGTTAAAGAAACAGATGAGCCTCAGATTTTTGATCCTATTTATCAAGAATTTCAAAAATATATTCGAAATAATACTTTACGCTACTTACGACGTCCAAATAAAAAGAAATAATTAAAGACGCACTGATAAAATTCAATGCGTCTTTTTTACTATGCTTTAACAGCAAAAGCTTCATAAGGTTTTAAAACCATATCCTTTAAATTGTCCCGTTTTTCATAGTTACTAATCAAAACTTCTTTAAAGGGAACATCTAAATTTAGATTCTGTTCTTTACCAGACAAGTTAGCAACTACTAGCCATTTTTCATCTTCTAATTTTCGCCAAAAAGCCAAAATATTGTCACCAGTACTTTCAACAAGCTCAAAGTCTCCATCTACAATAACAGGATTTTCATGTCGAAGTCTAATTAACTTTTGATAAGTGTAAAAAATAGAATTTGGATCTTCCAAGGCTTCTTCAACGTTAATTGTCTTGTAGTTTGGATTTAATTTTAACCATGGTTTTCCAGTAGTAAAGCCCGCACTTTCTTCGTTTGACCACTGCATTGGACGTCGTGCATTATCTCGACCTTTAGTATTAATTGCTTTAATTAGTTCATCCTTACTGTAGCCTTTTTCAATTCTTTCGCGGTACATATTGATACTTTCAATATCTTCTACTTCATCAATTGAATTAACAGGGCAATTCGTCATACCAATTTCTTCACCATTATAGATGTAAGGTGTCCCATGCATTAAATGCAGTATAATCGCAAACATTTTTGCGCTTTGAACTCGATATTCTTTATCATTTCCCCACCGTGAAATAACTCGCGGAATATCATGATTTTCCCAAAAAAGACTGTTCCATGCATGATCAAAATCAATTTCAGTCTGCCATTTAACTAGAACTTTTTTCAATTCACCTAAATCAAGCGGCCGTAAATCCCATTTTTCTTTTCCTTCTTGCTGATCTAAACCTTGATTTTCAAATTGAAATACCATTGATAATTCATGACGAGCTGGATCTGAATATTCTGCAGCGATTTTTGGAGTAGAGTTCCATGTTTCACCAACTGTCATTAGCCCTTTACCGGCAAAAGTATTCTCATTCATTTCTTTTAAATAAGGATGAAGCATTGGACCATTCTCCCGAATCTTTTTATCGGAATCTTTCCCAATAAGTTCAATGACATCCATCCTAAAGCCGCCAATTCCCTTATCAATCCAATAATTCATCATTTCATAGACTTTATTTCTTAATTTTGGGTTCTTCCAATTAAGATCTGGCTGTTGATCGGCAAAGAAGTGTAAGTAATATTGACCAGTTTTTTCATCAAACTTCCAAGCCGATCCAGAAAAGGACGACTTCAAATCATTAGGTTCATGTCCATCTACTGGATCACGCCAAATATAAAAATCGCGATATGGATTATCTTTGCTCTTCCTTGCTTCAATGAACCAAGGATGTTGATCAGATGTATGATTGACAACAAGGTCCATAATAATCCGTATATGATGCTTTTTAGCTTCTTTAATTAGATTATCCATATCTTCCATTGTTCCGTATTGTGGGTCTATTTTTTGATAATCAGAGATATCATAGCCATTATCTACTCCGGGAGATAAATAAACTGGTGATAGCCAAATAGCATCAATCCCTAGTTTTTCTAAATATCCTAGTCGCGCTATGATTCCGGGGATATCTCCAATTCCATCTCCGTTACTATCTTGAAAGGATTTAGGATAAACTTGATAAACGACCGCTTTTTTCCACCAAGGTGTCATATTTTTTCTCCTTCAAATAAAAAGTGCCCTGATAAAACAGGACACTTTTTTCACATAAACTTTAATTTGATTAACCTTTATCAGCACCTGCTGTGATTCCGTTAACATAGAATTTTTGCATTACAATGAACAAAATCGTAATTGGAATTGCAATGATTACACATCCGGCAATGAACTGAGTAAAGAATTGAGCCATAGTACCCTTTGCCGAGTGAACCATGTTGTATAGTCCATAGGCAACAGTGTAGGTCTTCGGATTTCCTGAGGTAGAGAGGATAATACCTGAGAAAATGAAGTCTACCCATGGAGCCATGAACGAAGTAAGTGCAGTATAAACAATCATTGGCTTTGAAAGTGGTAACCCAATGTGAGTGAACACTTGCCATTTAGTCGCACCATCAATTTCAGCAGCTTCATCAATTGCTCGTGGCATGGTGTCAAAGAACCCTTTAGCAATGTAGAAGCCAAGGCCGGCACCACCAACATAAACTAAGATTAATCCACCAAGATTTAGCATGTTTAAAGCCTTTAGAATGTAGTACAAGGCAATCATAGACATGAACCCTGGAAACATTCCTAATACCAAAGCAATTTGTAAAAATGGCTTACGGAAGCGGAAACGTAATCTTGATAATACGTAAGCAACTCCGATAGTTACAAACGTTGATAATGTTGCTGAAACAACAGCGACAAATAGTGTATTTAACACCCAATTTACAAATGGATATTGTGAACTAGTAAGAATACCAACATAATTTTGCCAAGTAAATTTTTCTGGCCAAATTGTAGATACAAATCCTGTGTTGTTGTATGAAAAACTTGCTAAAATGATCCAAATAATTGGGAAAATCCATAATACGGCCAGGATAGCTAATAGAACATATCTAAAAATTAAAGCAATTCTTCTTTGATTATGATAAGACTTCATTTTTAGCCCTCCTTGTACGCATTAGTATGACGATATGCAATTAGTGAGAATGTAGCACTAATAATAAAGATCAAGATACCCAAAACAGCGGATGCATTGTAGCGTTGCTCTTGACCAAATGTTAAGTTATAGAGCCAAGTTACAAGCAAGTCTGTCGAACCAGCACCATTATAGTTATTGTTCATTGGTGCACCACCAGTCAGCAAGTAGATAACATTGAAGTTGTTGATGTTACCAATAAATTGTTGAATCAAAGCTGGAGACATTACAAATAAAATTTGTGGGAATGTAATGTGGTTAAAAATTTGTACTGGGCTTGCACCGTCAATACGAGCAGCCTCAATTTGATCTTGTGGTAAGTTTTGAATAATAGCTGTTGAAGTTAACATTGAAACTGGGATACCAATCCACATGTTAACCACAATAACTGTAATTCTAGCAACAAGGGGACTAGCCTCGTTATCAATGAAGTGAATTGGGTGACTAATCCATCCCCAATTCATAAGTAAGGTATTCAATGGTCCTTGATAGTCAAGGAATTGTGCCATCATTAATAGAGAAACAAATTGTGGTACAGCATAAACAATTACGAAAATTGTTCTCCATAAATTCTTATGCTTAATTCCCTTTGATTCAATCAAAAGGGCTAATAAGACACCAAAGAAGAAAGTAGTAGCTGTAGCAGCAACTGCCCAAATTAAAGTCCAACCTAAAACTGGGAAGAAAGTACCTGCTAAATCACCACTCAACACATTTCCAAATGCTTGAAAACCAGTCCATGAAAATCCAACTGAGTGTTGACGATCATAGTTAGTAAATGCCATTGAAATCATAAAGACTGTTGGCAAAACCGTAAATAGAATGATTAAAACAATTGGAATTGTCATCAACGTTGCATGCAATCTTTGATCAAACAAAGATGCAATTTCTTCACGATTAGTTGGAATATGTTCATGTCTCTTTTCTAATAAGAAAGTATGCTTATTAGATTTTAAATTAATGATATATAGATATATAAAACCAGCAACAATGAATAAAGCCAAAATACCAAATAATAGAATTAAAACAGAATTATCTGGCTGCTGAGTGACATATACTCCTTGAGCTTTATCAAATACAACGCGTTTATTCTTTATTGCACCTAAGTTACTTAAGCCAGCAATTGAATGAATTCCACTTAAAAAGAACCAAACTAAAAATACAATTTCAGCAAATAAAAGTGAAAATCCTTTTACCCATTGCCGATGTTTAATAGCATTTAAGCCCATGATGAAGAATGATAATTTTGTTACTGCATCTCCATCTTTCCATGTTTCCTTTAAGGTAACTGCAGGCGTAGCATGTTTTTTCTTAAACATAATTAATCAAACCTTTGCTTATGTGATTTTTCAAGATTACTCTTCTTTAGAAATCTTCTTTTGTAATTTAGCAAGCTTACTCTTGTATTGAGATGGCTTAATCTTGCCGTCGTATGCACCACTAATTAATGGAGCTGAGTCGTTCCAGAAGATTGACATTTGTGGCAATTTAGGTTGAAGAACTGAGTAGCCTGGTTGAGCCATTTGAATTACAGCCTTAGCAACTGGGTCGTTCTTAACCTCTGCAGTATTTTGAGCTGCCTTGTTTACAGGAATTTCACCAGCATTCTTGTGAACAATTAATTGGTTTTCTTTGTTAGATAAGTATTTAGCCAAAATTGCTGCATTCTTAGCATTAGAAGTATGTGAGTTAACAGCGAAACATTCAATACCTAAGAAAGCTTCCATTTGAGCAGTCTTACCGCCAACTTCAATAGTTGGATATGGAGCAACTCCTAAGTTCTTACCTAAAATCTTCTTAATATTAGCCGCGTTCCATGGACCATCTAAGATAGCTTGAGCATTACCCTTCTTTAATTGGTTTAGTGCGTTTGAAGTTTGCATAACGCCTTTATTGTTCTTTTGTTCAGCGTACCACTTCATTGCATTTACACCATTTTGTGAATCCATAGTGGAGCCTTTTACATCTTCTCCGCTGTTACCAAATAACTTTGTACCTGCTGAGAACATTACTGGCCACATTACGTAAGCATTAGTGAAGTCAGTTGCAACTACACCTTTAGAAGTCATAGTCTTCCAAGATTTAACATCTTCTGGTGAAAGCTTAGACTTGTCATAGTAAACAGTTTGAGCTTGTTCAGAATATGGATATGCGTAAAGCTTGCCTTTCCATTCAACACCTTTGTATGCTTCTGGAACAGAATTCTTCTTAATGTCTTTAGTATCAGATGGTGACAATGGGTTAATGTAACCTGAATCTGCCATTTGACCTAATTGGTCATTTGGAACACCAAACACATCGGCAGCTTTTGAAGGATCTTTAGCAACATCAGTTTTAGCATTAGCTGAACCATTAGGGTTTTGAGTAACCTTAACTTTAATATTAGGGTGTTCTTTTTCAAAGTCCTTTACTACACCCTTATACCAACTAACACGAGCAGTATCTACCCAAAGAGTTAATTGCTTATTTGAGCTCTTTGATTCTTTTGAATTAGAGTTGTTACTACAAGCAGTTAATGAAATAGCAGATATTGCTACAACACTACCTAAAGCCAATTTTTTCCATAACTTCATGATTTTTCCTCCTAGCCATGACTGGCTAAATACATTATTACAACCGTGAACCAAGTTTCACACTCGTTGTAAACCTAATTAATATTTTGCAGAAGCTTCCTCTCCTGCAAGTTAACGAATAGCATTCGTTGTATCTTTATCAAAGAAGTGGGCTTTATTAACATCAAATCCCATTTTTACTTTATCACCTGGAGTATGGTAATCACGGGCATTTACGATGGCTACAAATTCTGTTCCATCAACTTTTTGATAAAGCTGAATAGTTGAACCAAGTAGCTCTGAAACAACAACAGTTGATTCAACAACTGAATTAGGCCAAGTTTCAAGGAAAGCTTCCTCTGAATGAATATCTTCAGGACGAATACCAAAGACTAAATCTTTATCGTCATATCCCTTTTCTTTAAGCATCTTTGCTTTACCTTCAGGAATTTCGATATCTAGACCTTTTCCGTCGCTAATTCGATTTCCTTTAAAGTGAACATTAAAGAAGTTCATTTGAGGAGATCCAATAAAGCCAGCCACAAACATATTTACTGGTGTATTGTAAACTTCTAGAGGTGTACCAATTTGTTGAACTTTACCCACTGACATAACTACTACCCGATCTGCCAAAGTCATGGCTTCAGTTTGATCGTGAGTAACGTAAATCGTAGTAGTTCCCAAATTTTGGTGCAACTTAGCAATTTCAGCACGCATTGTGACACGTAATTTTGCATCCAAGTTTGATAAAGGTTCATCCATTAAGAAAATTGGAGCATCCCGGACAATTGCTCGTCCTAAGGCAACACGCTGTCTTTGACCACCAGATAATTCAGCTGGCTTTTTATCAAGATATTCTGATAAACCTAAAATATCTGCTGCATGCTTAACTCGTTTATCAATTTCCTCTTTCTTATAATGACGAAGCTTTAATCCAAAAGCCATGTTGTCGTAAATTGACATATGAGGGTACAAAGCATAGTTTTGGAAAACCATGGCAATGTCTCTATCTTTAGGTGCAACGTCATTCATTACCTTATGGTCAATCTCTAAAGTACCTTTAGAAATATCTTCTAGACCAGCAACCATTCTCAAAGTAGTTGATTTACCACAACCAGATGGTCCAACAAAAACGATAAATTCTTTATCTTTGATATGTAAATCAAAGTCATTAACTGAATATCTATCATTTCCTTCGTACTTTTTATAGATATGGTTTAAATCTACTTCAACCATTCTCTTTCCCTACTTCCCTCTTATTTTTTATTAAAAACTGATTCAATTTCTGAAAGTTTCAATTCTTTAGTAGTTGGAACAATATAATCAGCCTCTTTCAAGACCTCTTTATTCCCAATTCCAACTGCAAATTGACCAGCACTTTTAATTGATTGAACACCTGCTTGAGCATCTTCAAAACTAATTACTTCGTCTGCATTTAAACCAGCTAATTCTTGAGCTTTTTTATAAATTTCTGGATCTGGTTTTCCGCGATGAAGTGTTGCTGGATCAACAATGCCATCAAATTCATCCATAATTCCTAACTTTGTTAAAATCTTAGGTGCATTTTTTGAGGCAGAAGCAATAACCATTTTTAAGTTTTGCTTCTTTGCATCACTAAGAAGTTCCGGAATACCTGGCAAAATATCTGCTGGCGTCATTTTTTCAACTTGTTCAACAAATTTTGTATTCTTTTCTGCTGCGAACTTTTCTTTTTCTGCTTCAGAATATTTATCTTCCTGATCGCCATATTTCAAAATTAGATTTAAAGAATCCATTCTTGAAATACCTCTTAAGCTATCAAGTTGATCATCTGTTAAGTTAATCCCTAATTCCTTAGCTAAATTATTCCAAGCAGTTAAATGATAGACAGCTGAATTTGTTAAAACTCCATCTAAGTCAAAAATTAGTCCTTTAAGCATTCACTTTCACCCTCTTTAAGCGTTACCTTCTTATCATTAACAAGAATTTCTAGATCTTTACCTTTAAGTAAAGAGATCTTACTTTCTTGATGATCAACATAAACCTTAATTAAACGACCACGGTAGTTAATCTTAAAGCTATAGTGATCCCAGTTATCTGGAATAAATGGTTTAAACTTCAATTGGTCATGATCGTATCTCATTCCAGCAAATCCCTGAACAATAGCTAACCATGATCCACTCATCGAAGTAATGTGTAAACCATCAACTGTATCATTGTTGTAATTATCTAAATCAAGTCTTGCAGTTCTTTCATATAGTTCAACTGCCTTATCTTTCTTTCCTAATTCAGCAGCTAAAACTGAGTGAATTGAAGGTGAAAGTGAACTTTCATGAACAGTTAAGGGTTCATAGAAATCAAAGTTCTTTTCTTTTTGATCCTTAGTATAGTTTTCTGGGAAGAAATAGATGCCTTGCAAAACATCCGCTTGTTTAATAAATGGTGATCTTAAAATCTTATCCCAAGACCAATGCTGGTTAATAGGACGTTGATCTTCAATTTCACTAACGGGACGAATCTCTTTATCAAGAAAATCATCTTGTTGTAAGAAAATACCTAATTCCTTATCTTCAGGTAGATAAATCTTATCAACAATGTCCTGCCACTTTTCTTTTTCTTCTTCAGTAACATGAACTCGTTCTTGAGCTTCCTTAGTTGCAAGTGGCAAACGCTCTAGTGTATATTTCAGAAGCCATCTTGCCATAGTACTAGTAAACCAGTTATTGTTTACGTTATTTTCATATTCATTTGGTCCGGTAACACCGTGCATTACATACTTGTTACGCCACTTAGACCAATGAACTCGAGCTGCCCAGAATCTTGCAGTTCCAACTAAGACATCCATACCTTCATTCTTAACATAGCTATCATCGCCCGTATATTCGGTATACATAGCAATCGCATGTGGAATATCAGCATTTCTGTGGATTTCTTCAAATGTAATTTCCCACTCGTTATGACATTCAATACCATTGAAAGTTACCATTGGGAACAAGGCACCTGGAAGGCCTTGTTCTTTAGCATTGTGATATGCTCCTGGTAATTGATTATGACGATATTGAAGAAGGGCTTTAGTAACGCTTGGGTTAGTAATCCCTAAGTACATTGGAACGATGTAAGCCTCAGTATCCCAATAAGTAGCACCACCGTATTTTTCACCAGTAAATCCCTTAGGACCAACGTTCAAGCGTTCATCTTCACCGTAGTATGTCATGAACAATTGAGCAATATTAAATCTAATCCCCTGTTGGGCTGCTGCATCACCAGAAATTTCAACATCACTCATGTCCCAACGTTTTTGCCATTCAGCAGTATGATCGGCTAAGTTTTCTTCAAAGCTCTTTGATTGAAGCTTATTCATTAAATCTTCAGCAACACTTGCTTGATCTTTTTCTTCAACATCTCTACTTGTTACAACAATAACGTCTTTTTCAAGTTCGTAACTTTGTCCTTCACTTAATTCAACTGAAAATTTTTCGCTCAACTTGGCTTCTTTAGTAGAAACTTCAATTTGAATTAGTTCACCATTGTGGCGTAAAGATTCTTGAAGTAAAACTGTGAATTGAGGCACTTCATAAGGATTAGGCTTAGTTTTTACCTGGATAGTTTTTGTATCCTTATTCTCACCAAGTGGAATCCAGAAGCGTTCATCATAGTTACTGTCTTCGTTAACAACTGTTCCATCTAAAGTAGAATCAAAATCAATCTTAGCCTTTCCCTCAAGTACCGTAGCTTTTACTTTAATTAAAGCAGCTTCTTTTTGTACAATGTGAAGAAAACGTTCAAATTCAAATTTAACTTTGACATCTTTACCTTCATAGATAAAACTTCTTGAAAGAAGTCCTTGATGCATATCAAGTGATAATTCAAAATCACTAAATTTTACTTTGGCTAAATCAATTTTTTCACCGTTGACGGTAATCCCAATTCCAATAAAACTTGGAGCATTTGGTGTCTTACCAAAGTACTTTGGATATCCATTCTTCCACCAACCAACAACTGTCTTATCTGGGAACCACACACCTGCTAAGTATGTTCCTTGAAGCGTGTCACCAGAGTAACCCTCCTCAAAGTTTCCTCTCATTCCCATGTAGTCGTTACCAATTGCTGTAATACTTTCTTGTAACCTTTTATCTTCCTTGGAAAATTCATGTGTCGTTACTTTCCAAGGATCAACCTCAAAAATTCTTTTCATTATCATTCTCCATCACTTTCGTGAAGTCTTTTTGTTTACAAATCTATTATCTAATTATTGAAAGCGCTTAACAATGTTTGTTTTCATGTTACCGGTATCAAAAAATTATAAGAAAAAAAGCAGCATCTTATTGCTGCTTTTTTTGGCTGTATACTTTTTCCTGTTGATGAATATCTATGATATTCTATCGACAGGATTT
>CANPPJ010000016.1:0-25542 GCA_947575965.1 uncultured Lactobacillus sp.
GTAGTTGCTGATTGTCCTAACTTCACATAACCTAATCCTACATCAACAATCGTTTGTAACTTACGATGAATTTTTGGAATATTTTCAAAGAATTTACATGCTTCGTTAATTGTCATATTTAAAACTTGAGAAATATTTTTTTCACGGTAAGTTACTTCTAAAGTTTCTGAATTATATCTTGTTCCGTGACAAACTTCGCAAGGAACATACACATCTGGCAGGAAATTCATTTCTATCTTAATGATCCCATCTCCATGACATGCTTCACAACGACCGCCCTTAACATTAAAAGAAAATCTTGCCTTAGTATATCCACGCATTTTTGCTTCATTAGTCTGTGCAAATAAAGTCCGAATATCATCAAATACACTAGTATATGTTGCTGGATTACTACGGGGAGTGCGTCCAATCGGACTTTGATCAATATCTATAATTTTTTCAATATTTTTATATCCCTTAATTGATTTATACTTCCCGGGCTTTGCAGAATTATTATTCAACTTCTGTGCCAGAGCACGTTTCAAAATTAAGTTAACTAGTGTTGATTTTCCTGACCCCGATACTCCGGTTACAACAACTAATTTACCTAACGGAAAATCGACAGAAATATCTTTTAAATTATTTTCTTTTGCACCTGTAACAGTTATTTTTTTACCGTTACCTTTTCTTCGCTCTAGAGGAACTGGAACAATCTTTTTACCAGACAAGTACTCTCCAGTTAAAGAATGCGGATTCTTCATTACTTCTTCAGGTGTACCAGCAGCCATCACCTTTCCGCCGTATACTCCTGCTCCAGGTCCCATATCAACTAAGTAATCAGCTTGCTTCATGGTCTCATCATCATGTTCCACTACAATCAGAGAATTTCCCAGATCTCTCATTTTCTTAAGAGAAGAAATAAGACGATCATTATCACGCTGATGAAGACCAATCGACGGTTCATCTAGAATATACATGACCCCTGACAAATTAGAACCAATTTGAGTTGCTAATCTAATTCTTTGAGCTTCTCCGCCAGATAAAGTACCAGCAGAGCGAGATAGAGTAAGATAGTCTAAACCAACATTAATTAAAAATGTTAAGCGATCACGTACTTCTTTCAAAATTGGTTTAGCAATCATTTCTTCTTGTTCACTTAATTTTACTGAGTTGAAAAATTCTAATGCTTTTGCAATCGAAAGGTCCGATGCTTCAGCAATATCTTTACCGTTTACTTTTACGGCTAAAGCTTTCTCATTCAATCTTTTACCGTGACAAGTTGAACAAGTAAGTTCAGTCATATACTTACCCATTGCCTCGCGCATGAATTTAGACATTGGATGGTGGTAGCGGCGATTGATATTATTTAAAATTCCTTCAAATTCCTGAACTGTATCGTTTACGCCAAAGTCTCCCTCAAGATGGAATTTTATTTTCTTTCCCTTAGATCCATTTAAAATTAAATCTTTTTGTCTTTTAGTTAATTTTTTATATGGTTTATCTAAAGGTATTTTCAAGGCTGTACAAGCTTGTTCTAACATAGCAGTATAGTACTTAGAATTAGCCCATGGAACTAGAGCTCCTTCGCTTAATGACTTATCCTTATCGGGAATTACTAAATCTTCATCTACTGACAGCTTCATCCCCAATCCATCACAATCAGGACAAGCCCCAAAAGGTGCATTAAATGAAAACAAACGTGGCTCCATTTCACCAACAGTAAAACCACAAATAGGACAAGCATAGTATTCTGAAAAATTGATGCGTTCGCCCTTAATTACATCAACATCCATGTATCCATCTGCTAACCGAAGGGCTGCTTCTACTGAATCAAATAACCGACTACGAATATTTTCTTTAACAATTAGACGATCTACAACAATATCAATACTGTGTCGCTTGTTTTTATCTAGATCAAACTCATCGGTAATTTCATGCATTTCGCCATCTACAATTACACGCACGTATCCTGCACGCTGAATTCGTTTAAATACCTCTTTATGTTCTCCTCTTTTAGAGCGGATAACTGGAGCTAAAATTTGAATTCTACTTCTTTCAGGTAAATCCATTACTCGATCTACCATTTGATCTACGCTTTGTCTCTCAATCAAAGTTCCATCATTTGGACAAATTGGATGGCCGACACGGGCCCACAATAAACGTAAATAATCGTTAATTTCTGTCACAGTTCCAACTGTTGAGCGCGGATTGTGTGAAGTTGTCTTTTGGTCAATCGAAATTGCTGGATTTAGCCCGTCAATCGAGTCAACATCCGCTTTATCCATTTGCCCTAAAAATTGTCTAGCATAACTTGATAATGACTCTACATATCGTCTTCTACCTTCAGCATATAAGGTATCAAACGCCAATGAACTTTTTCCTGAACCCGATAGACCAGTAATAACCACTAATTTATCTTTTGGAATTGATAAACTTATATCTTTTAAATTATGTTCCCTGGCTCCGTGAATAACAATTTCATCATTTACCATTTAACTGTCCTCCTCTACTTTTTCTTTTCATGCACCTGTTTTTTTAAGTCCATAATTGCATCACGCAAATTAGCTGCTTCTTCAAAGTCCAACTTTTTAGCAGCTTCCTGCATTTGTGCAGTTAAAGTCTTAATCATATTTTGTTTTTGCTTCTTAGTCAATTCATCAAAGTTTAGGTCAGCAAAACTTTCTTTATTCTCTTTATCATCACTATCCTTAGTGATAGAAATTACATCTCTAATAGGCTTAACGATAGTTTTAGGAGTAATGCCGTGTTCTTTGTTGAACTTCATCTGTAGACTACGTCTTCTCTCCGTAGCGTCAATTGCTTCACGCATTGAATCAGTAATCGAATCAGCATACATAATTACTTTACCATTTGAATTTCGAGCAGCACGTCCAATCGTTTGAACCAATGGTCTAGTAGAACGAAGAAAACCTTCTTTATCAGCATCTAGAATTGCAACTAGAGAAACTTCAGGAACATCGATACCTTCCCTTAGAAGATTAATTCCTATTAGTACATCAAACTTTCCTAGTCTTAAGTCTCTAATAATTTCAAGACGCTCTAAAGTTTTGATATCAGAATGTAGATATCGCACTTTTATCCCCAAATCCTTTAAATAGTCGGTTAAGTCTTCGGCCATTTTCTTAGTTAAAGTTGTAACAAAAACACGCTCATTACGTTCAATACGCTTATTAACTTCACCAACTAAATCATCGATTTGTCCCTTAATTGGTCTGACCTCAATTTCAGGATCAAGTAATCCAGTAGGACGAATAATTTGCTCAACCTTGTGATCGGTTTGATTAAGTTCATAATCACCTGGAGTTGCTGATACATACATGATTTGATTTACATGTTTTTCAAACTCTTCTAATTTTAAAGGTCGGTTATCTAAAGCAGATGGAAGTCTAAAACCATAATCAATTAAGGTTTGCTTACGTGCCCTATCTCCATTGTACATTGCCTTTAGTTCTGGCATTGTGGCATGCGATTCATCAATTAAAATTAAGAAGTCATCAGGAAAGAAATCTAACAAGGTATGTGGTAGCTGTCCAGCTTTTCGTCCTTCCATGTGTCTAGAATAGTTTTCAATTCCATTAGTGTAGCCAACTTCACTCATCATTTCCATATCATACGTGGTTCTTTGTTTAATTCGTTGAGCTTCTAAAAGTTTCCCTTCCCCTTCGAACTTTTTCACTTGAATATTCATTTCATCTTTAATTGAGGCCAAAGCTCTTTCCATAATTTGTTCATTAGTAACAAAGTGAGTTGCTGGGAAAATAGAAACTTGTTCTCGCTCTCCAATTACTTCACCGGTCAAAGAATCCACTTCAACAATTCGGTCAATCTCATCACCAAAAAATTCAACTCTAAATGCATGATCAGAATATCCTGCTGGAAAAATTTCTACTACATCACCGCGTACTCTAAAGCGTCCACGCTGAAAATCAATATCATTACGATCATATTGAATATTTACTAAATCTCGTAATAATACATCCCGACTAATCTCTTGACCTTCAGATAAAGAGACTACACTAGCCGCATACTCTCTTGGATCACCTAACCCATAAATACATGATACTGACGCCACAACAATTACATCATTTCTCGACATTAAATCACTAGTGGTCTTATGCCGTAATTGATCAATTTCATCATTAATTGATGAATCTTTCTCAATATAAGTATCAGATTGTGGTACATAAGCTTCTGGTTGATAGTAATCGTAATAAGACACAAAATAATCAACGGCATTCTTAGGGAAAAACTCTTTAAATTCACCATACAGTTGGCCAACCAAAGTTTTATTATGAGAAATTACTAAAGTTGGCTTATTTAACTTAGCTATTACATTCGCCATAGTAAAAGTCTTACCGGTTCCAGTAGCACCTTCTAGGATTTGTGCTTTTTCTCCTTGCTTAAATCCATCAGTCAACTTTTTAATTGCTTGCTCTTGATCTCCTGCTGGTTGAAATTTAGAGACAAGTTCAAATTTTTTATTTTTTTGTCGTCTAATCATTTTTCATCCTCCGCAAAAAAAGTTGGACTAAAATAGCCCAACTTCTATATAACGTATTTATTTTACTACAGCGAACGTATTTTCGCACTATTTTTGCATTACTTTAATATATTAGCTAATGCATCTTGATACTCTTCTGCAGCTTTTTCTGCAGTTTCAATATCTTTCTTATTTACTCCAACATAAGCCTTAATTACAGGTTCAGTTCCTGATGGACGAAGAGCAACCCAAGTTTCATCATCTAAGAAGTACTTCAAAACATTAGACTTAGGGAAACCAGTTAATGGAGTTTTCTTTCCATCTTCAATAGTTTCTTGGGTTTCAAAGTCTTGAATCTTAACAACTTTTGCACCATTAATTTCAGTTAAATGTTCTTTACGTAACTTACTCATTAATTCAGCCATCTTCTTTTGACCACCAATACCAGGCATTTCGATAGCCTTAGTAATTTCGTAAGCTACACCATATTTTTGCCAGATCTCTTGTAGTCCATCAAAAACAGTCATTCCTTTAGATGCATAGTAACTTGCTACTTCTGCAAACATTAATGCACCTTGCATAGCATCTTTATCTCTAGCGAATGGCTTGAATAAGTAACCGTAACTTTCTTCAAATCCCATCAAGAATTTACCGTCATTTTCTTTATTCATCCGGTCAACTTCTTCACCAATGTACTTGAATCCAGTTAGCACATGCTTAGTTTTAATACCAAAATCATCAGCAATCTTAAATGGAAGTGCACTTGAAACTACTGAAGTCACTAATTCATAGTCGGATGAAAGAGTTCCGTTTTCCTTCATATGAACTAATAAGTAATAGGCCATTAATGTAGCAATTTGATTACCAGTTAAAACTTGGAAATCACCATCTGATTTTCTAACAGCTGCACCCATTCTATCTGCATCTGGGTCAGTTGCGATAATAACATTTGCATCAACTTCATTAGCAAGCTTAAATCCTGGTTCAAATACATCACGATATTCTGGATTAGGTTTGATAGTTGTAGGGAATTCTGGATCAATAATGGATTGTTTTGGAACTGGAATCACATTGTCAAAACCACCTTGTCTGAATGCACGATCATATAGCATCTTTCCAGTACCATGTAATGGAGTGTAGATAATCTTTAATTTATCAGCATTAGCCTTAACCATTTCAGGATCAACAGTAACATCCTTTAAACGAGCTAAGTATGCTTCATCTACATCTTCACCAATCAATTGTAGCGTGCCATTAGCCCGTAGTTCTTCCACAGGAGCAGCTTTAACACTAAAAATGTCATCAACTTTTTGAGCATAAGCAAACAAACGGTCAGCATTTTCTGGCGCCATTTGAGCACCATCTTCACCATAAACCTTATAACCATTATATTGTTTAGCATTATGTGAAGCAGTGATGTTAATTCCAGCAAAGGTATTTAAGTGACGGACAGCAAATGATAATTCAGGAGTTGGTCTCAAATCATCAAATAAGTATACATGAATTCCATGTGCACCTAAAATACGAGCTGCGTGTTCGGCGAATTCTCTTGAGTGATAGCGTGAATCAAAAGAAATTGCAACGCCACGTTTCTTAGCTTCTTCACCATTTTCATCAATTAGTCTTGCAAGACCTTCGGTTACTCTTCCCACAGTAAACAAATTAATTCTGTTTGTACCAGGTTCAAGTCTACCTCTCATCCCGGCAGTACCAAAATTAATATCTTGTCCGAAAGCATCTTCAATCCACTTTTCATCTTTACCTAGATCATTTAATTGATCTTTTAAATAATCGGGTAAATTATTTGCATTAGTCCATTGACTATAAATTTCTTTTGCGTTCATAATTTCCTCTTTACGTAAATTTTATGGTTTCATCTGCTATTTTAACGCAACTCATTGTGAAATTGCTATCATATAACCATAAAATTTTTCTATGCATCGAAGATACTTATGACCCTTACTTTATAATCACTTGAAATTCCAGTTGATTTCACGTTCAAACTTTTCATAAGGAAGTAACGTAATCTCTCCTAAATCGGTTCCCTCCGCAGGTGGACATTGAGCTTCTAATGTAATTCCATCATACTGTCCAATATTATTTGCCACACCAGTATAATTAAAGTGATTAGCTGTATAGATCACAATTGCAGGTGCATTCGTAGTCATAATCATTTGATGATTTTTTGATGTTAAGATTGCAGCTGGCTGCATCCCATTTAAGATAAAAGGATGATCTAAACCATTACGCAATTTAATTTGATCATCATCACTGTTTAAAGCTAGAGAAATTCTCTTTTTCTTTCTAAAGTCAAAAGGAGTATTTTTGATATTTTTCATCCCTTGATTGGGCAAACCATCTTCACCAACAGGCAAGTAATAGTCTGCTGCAAGTTGCAATTCTAAGTCTGCTGCTTTTTCTCCTAAATTAAAATAAGTATGATTAGCTGGATTAAAAATCGTCAATTGATCACTTACAGCTGTAAGTATATAAGTTAGGTTGTTCTCATTATCTAACTTATAACGAGCATGTAATTTCATATTACCAGGATAACCATTCTCACCATCTGCATCAAAAAGGAAAAAGTCAGCTTGAGCCTCTTGATCAGAATTTTTCAACTTAAAACTCCAAATCTTCATGTCAGTCCCAAGACCTCCATGAATATGATTTTTTCCATCATTTTGAGGCAATTGCTGGATCTGTCTTCCATGTCTCCATTGTCCTAGACGAACACGACCACAAATCCGACCAACTGTCCCACCTAAAAAATTTCTTTCTTTTGAATAATCTTCTGGACTATTCAAAGTCAAAATCATATTTTCCTGATTCAGTAAGACTTTTTCTAAAGTGGCTCCATAATTAAGAATATTAACTTGCATTCCATAATCGTTTTCAAGGCTAATCTCACACAAATCTTGGCTATCTTTACGTCCATACTTTTTAAAACTAGTTTTCATTTACCTATCTACCTCGCTTATCAAAGCATCAGTAAACTTTTGCCAACCTATTTCTCCATCTTTATTATTCTTAAAAACACCTGCACACTCGAGTACTTGATCAAATATTTCGACTAAGGCTTGCTGTAAAATAGAGTCGACATTTTCTTTGGTAATTTGAGAATCTGCTTTCAGTTTTCTAGCCCAATCAAGGTGACTATCAGCTATTCTATTATCTTGATTAAGTAAATACTTCTTAACTTCCTCTAGTTCTCCTTTAAGTCTTCCAGGTAAAATTGCTCTTCCCATTACTTCGATTAAACCAATGTTTTCTTTTTTAATGTGCCAAAGTTCAGCATGTGGGTGGAAAATTCCTAATGGATATTCATCACTTGTATTATTATCACGAAGAACCAAATCCAAAATAAATCTATCACCTTCACGGTGCATAATTGGCGTAACAGTATGATGTCTATTTTTACCCTCGAAGGCTTTAATTTGACGATTTGGATCGCTATAATGATCCCAAAAATTAATAATCTTACTACCTAAATCAATTAAATCTAACGAATCTTTACTAATTAAGCGCAGATCACTCATTGGCCAATCGACTATGCCAGCTTTAACTTCAGGATATTTTTCAAAATAAATTTCTTTTTTTATTTTGGCCTTCATCATTGGAAAAATATGACGTCCACCTTGATAATGTTCATGAGCTAGCATTGAACCACCGACAATTGGCAAATCTGCATTTGAACCAACAAAATATTCAGGCAGCTGCTTTTCGATATCAACTAAATTAATTAAAGTTTGTTGATTAATAATCATTGGGATATGCTTTTGATCTAAGAAAATGCAATGCTCATTAAAATAAGCATATGGTGAATATTGAAAGCCCCAACGTTGACCCCCGATCATCATTCGGATTATTCGCAAATTGCTGCGAGCATTTTTTCCATATCCACCTAGATAGCCTTCATTTTCTAAGCACAACGCACATTTTGGGTACTCATTTTCCACCTTATGAGCTGCAGCAGCAATTGCTTTAGGATCTTTTTCAGGTTTTGAAAGATTAATGGTGATTTCTAATTCATGGTTCTTAGAACTTTTTCCAGAAAAAACAATATTTTTAGCAATAGCTTCTTTTTTAACATAATTATTGTCAACACAAAGTCGATAAAACCAATCAGTTGCAGTCTTAGGCGACTTTTGCATCTTTTCCCAGAAAATTTCATTTACCTTTGAAGGTGCTGGTATTTTTAAATCATATAATTCATCATTCAGGACTTCCCGTGAGGTAACATCATCAGGAATAATTTTATGGTCCACAGCCATTTGAACAAGTTGCTTTACCGGTGAGAGATTTTCATCATATTCTTCATCTTCATCTCCTACCAAAGCTTTAATTTTATTAACTAGGTAAACATAATCTAGTTCTTCATACGTTCCACTATCAATCACTTCATATGCAAATTTTTCAATAACTTTCATTTTTGTAGCCCCTTAAGTTTAAATTTTTTTAGTTCCATCTACAATTTCTGCGTCATAGAAACTTGCATCATAACCTACTTTATCGTGATATATTTTACCAACATTTTTCTTGAATTCTTCTGCTTTGTCTTTTTTCACAATTGCAATTGCACTGCCACCAAAGCCGCCGCCAATCATTCTGGCACCTAGAACACCATCTTGTTTCCAAGCTGCTTCTGCTAGGGTATCCAGTTCTTTACCTGTTACTTCATAATCATAGTGGAGAGAAACATGAGACGCATTTATCAAATGACCTAATTTTTCAAGATCATTATCCTTCATTGCCTTAGTTGCTCTGATCGTTCTTTCATTTTCATTAACTGCATGACGAGCACGTTTTATCTCTGTCTCATCATTAATTAAATATGCATATTCATCAAAAGTCTGACTATCTAACTCACCTAAAGAAGTAATACCAAGCTTAGTTTGTAATTTTTCTAAGGCATTCTTACATTCTCTTACCCGATCGTTGTAGGCCGAATCGGCTAGAGTATGCTCTTTATTGGTGGACATAATAATAATTTCATAGTCTCCTAACTTAAGAGGCAGATATTCATATTCCATGGTGTTGCAATCAAGGAAAATAGCACTATCGTTCTTACCCATAATGCAGGCAAATTGATCCATAATTCCCGAGTTTAAACCGACAAATTCATTTTCTGTTTTTTGACCAAGTCGGGTTAAATCTAGCCGATCAATATCTAAATCAAATTCATCTTTTAAGATCATTCCCATTAACATTTCAATTGCTGCACTTGAAGATAAACCCGATCCGGAAGGTAAATCAGCCTTAATATATAGGTTAAAGCCATGATTAATCTTATTTCCATCTTCTCTTTGTCGTAAATAAGTTATCATTCCTTTAAAATAATTTGCCCAGAATCGATCATCTTTTTCTACTGTATCGTCATTTAAGTCAAATTCTACAATTTTGCCGTCCACATTACCTGAATAAAGATGAACTTTATTATCATTTCTTGGACCATAAACACCGTAAATACCTAGGCTAATCGCTGCTGGAAAAACATGACCTCCATTATAATCAGTATGCTCTCCAATTACATTAATTCGACCCGGTGAAAAAAATACATCTTTTTCATTTTTACCAAATACTTCTTGATAATTTTTAATTAATTCATCTTTATTCATAATTTTTACCTCGTAAATCAATCAGATATATGTAATCGTTTTCATAGGTAATTATAAAACTATTTATCATTTTAGTAAATAAATTTACTACTTTTTATAAAAAAAGTGCATTAAATTTTTAATGCACTTAGTTAAAACTTTTTCTTATAACTAAATTAGTATTCATGGTTAAATGCACCTGCGGCAATTCTGAGTTAGTAATTCGCATAAGTAAAACAGAAATTGCTAATTTACTCAAAGCAATTTGATCAATATTGTATGAAGTTAGTGGTGGTGAAACATACTTTATGATATCACTGTTGTTAATACTGATAATAGCAGTATCTTTTGGGACTCTAATTCCTACCTCGTTAAAGTACTGCAAAACACCCACACTTAATGTATCAGAGGCAATAATAAAAGCATCAGGTAACTTTTTCCCTAATTTATTAACTACTTCTTTTGCTAAGTTATAGCCATTTTTAACACTAACAATTCCCTTGGCAACTACCTCAGTATTCTTTATCCCTCGGGTTTTACAATACTCTGTAAAAGTAATCTCTCGAATATCGCGTTGTGGTTGATGGTCTAAAGTCAAACTTTCAGCACCGATGTAGCCTAAATTATTATACCCATGCGCTATTAATTTCTGGATTGCATCCTGTACTGTTAATTCAAGATTAGGCTGAACCGAATCAAATAGCTCTGGAGCAGGGTTAATATCAATAAAGACCCCATTTGGTAAAACATCGTGTAGTTTTTCTAATTCCTTATAGGTAAGTTCAGCTGTTCCTACTCCAATAAAACCTTGAAAGATCGAAGCTTGTTGTATCAACTTGTTCAATTCAGTGAATAAAGTTAATTTAATACCTTTTTCTTTCCCCACTTTATTAACAGCATCCCGTAAAAAAGAAAAATATTCATCCTGAAGTTGTTCCTTCCCATTTACGCGATAAAGCAATGCAATTTCAGGCTTTAAGTCACTTACGTTATTACGCTTTTTAAAATATCCTAATTCATTTGCTACTTTTAATATCTTACTTTTCGTTTCAGGAGTAACTGACAAACGCGAATCATTATTTAATAAGCGTGATACAGTTGCCGGTGAAAATCCAGATTTGGCAGCTATTTCTTTAATTGTTGTCATATTTTCCACCACTTTTTCTATTCACAAATACTGTATCATAATACTAATTAATCCGCTATTACTGAATAATTTATTACTTAAGTAAATAATTTATTGATTCTTTCATAATATAAACAATTTTATATGCAAAAAAGCTGCCTATCAATGATAGACAGCTTTTCTTTTCATTTATGATCTTAATCTTCATCAAGACCTTGGTAATAGTTATATACTTCTTGACCAGCAATACTTCCTTCACCGACAGCAGTTGCAATTTGACGAAGTTCTTTTGCTCGAACATCACCCAAAGCAAAGATCCCATCAACTTTAGTACGCATATGATCATCCGTTAGGACCCAACCTTGGTCATCAGTAATGCCTAAATCTCTAAAAGCATCTGTTTGTGGTTGAATACCAACATAAATAAATACACCAGCTACTTTAATTTCTTTTTCTTCACCAGTTTCTTTATCCTTATATTTCACACCAGTTACTTTATTGCCATCTCCGACAATTTCTTCAGTTTGAGCATTCCAGATAAACTCCATCTTATCATTTTCGAAAGCTTTCTTTTGTAATTCAGCTTTCGCACGAAGTTGATCACGCCGATGGATAACAGTGACTGACTTAGCAGACTGTGCCAAATATAGCCCCTCTTGAATAGCTGAATCTCCGCCACCAATTACAGCAACATCTTCATCTCTAAAGAAAGCGGCGTCACAAACAGCACAATATGATACGCCTTTTCCAGCATATTCTTCTTCGCCAGGAACTCCAAGATGTTTATGAACCGCACCAGTAGCAATAACAACTGCACCAGCTTCGTATTCACCTGAATCAGTTTTCACAATCTTTTTATTACCATCTTGCCTAATACTTTGTACATCGCCATAAGCAAATTCAGCTCCGGCATTTGTAGCCGTTTGATACATTTTTTCGCCTAATTCAGGTCCTTGAATATCAACAAAGCCAGGATAATTATCAATGCCAGCAGTATTATTCATTTGGCCGCCATAAATACCACGATCCAAAATAACTACTTTCAAATTAGCTCGAGCGGCATATAAAGCAGCAGTTAAACCACCAGGTCCTGCTCCAATTACAATTACATCGTAGTTTTTTTTCTCAGCCATATTCTCGCCTCTATTCTTACTTTTTGTAAGTATATATTACTATGAACAAATAAAAATTGCAATCTTTTTGCTTATAGTTGAACTTCTGGCTTAGGATTTCTTCCCATCATTGTCTTAATTTCTTGATCTACATCAGCATTTTCATATAAAACACGGTAAATAGCTTCACTAATTGGCATGTCAATATTCTTTTCTTCTGCTAATTCATGTACAGCCTTAACAGTCGTAGCGCCTTCGACAACTTGGCCCATATGATCTAAAACATAATCAAGACTCTTTCCTTCTCCAATTTGCTTACCTGCACGCCAATTACGAGAATTTTGAGAAGTTGCTGTTACAATTAAATCACCAATTCCGGAAAGACCTGAAAAAGTCATTGGTTTTGCGCCGAAGTATTTAACTCCTAAACGAGTAATCTCAGCTAAGCCTCTAGTCATTAAAGCAGCTTTTGCATCATCACCATATCCTTTACCAACTAGGATACCTGCAGCAATTGCAATAACATTTTTTACTGCTCCACCTACTTCAACTCCCACTAAATCATCATTAGTGTAGAAACGGACATAGTTATTTGAAAATATCTTTTGTACTCTCTTAGCATTTTCTTCACTGGTGGATGCACAAGCAATTGCAGTTAAATCCTTTTGAGCAACATTTTCAGCATGACTAGGACCTGAAATAGCTACTATTTTTTCACTATCATTTGGATAAACTTCCTCAGTTAAAATATCTGAAATTAGTTTTTTACTGCCTGGTTCAATTCCTTTAGTTGCAGTTACCAATAAAGGAGTAGCGCCAGTTTTATCTAATATTTTACGTACATTTTTAGCAACAATACGAACTGCTTTAGTTGGTAAAACAAATAAAACAATTTCGGCACCATCCAATGCTTTTTCTAAATCTCCAGTAGCAGGCACATTAGGATTAAGTTTCCAATTTTTCATGTAGTGAGTATTAGTATGATGTTCATTAATTTCTTGGTTAACACTATCAATGTTTCCATATAATACTACATCATTTCCGTTATCAGCTAACATTGAACCAAGAACAGAACCCCATGAACCATTACCTAAAACTGCAATCTTTGCCATTTTTTTACTCAAACTTTCTATAAAAAATTATTTCTTTCAATCTCTATTATACGGGTATTTTAAACCGCTGCCAGCTAAATACCACTTTGGCTTTACAACTTTACGACGATAAATCCAAAGAATAATTGCGCCAAAAAACAAAATCAAGCTCAACGCTTGTGAAACTCTAATTGTATTAGCAATATATAAACTATCCGTTCTCATCCCTTCAACAAAGAAACGAACAGCGGAATACCAAATTACATAGCTTAAAAATATTTCTCCACGCTTAAAAAGATGTTTTCTATGACGTAAACTTAAAATCAAAATTAAGCCAATCAAATTTAATGTCGACTCATACAAATAAGTCGGTTGGTAATATGAACCATTAATATACATTTGCTGAATAATGAAATGTGGCAAATGTAGACTTTCTAGAAAGGATAAAGTTGTTTTAGCACCATGCGCTTCTTGATTCATAAAATTACCCCACCGAGCAATTACCTGTGCAGCCATTACACCTGGAGCTATGATATCAAGCATTAGAAATGGCGGTAGCATTCGTTGATGACAAAAAATCAACAACACTATTAGTCCAGCGATCAAACCACCATAAATAGCAATACCGCCATTCCAAATAGCAATTATTTGGTCGGGATGTTGAGAAAAATAGCCCCATTCAAAAACTACATAATATATTCGAGCTCCAATAAAACCAATCGGAACTGCCCAAAGGAGGAAGTCAATGAAGTCATCAGGCATAATATGCCTTTTCTTTCCTTCATTAATTGCCATTGAAGTTGCTACTAAAACTCCCGTAGCCATTAAAATACCGTACCACTTAACTTGAAGCGGGCCCAGATTAAAAGCTATAGGATTTAAAGCTAAACTCATTTCCTGCTTTCACCCTCGTCTTTTTTAGAATTGTCTGAAATTAATTCAGTTAGATTTTGTTCAAATTTTTGACTAGCATCATAGCCCATTTTCTTAGCTCTGAAGTTCATAGCTGCTACTTCAATAATAATAGCCAGATTTCGTCCCACTTTAACTGGAACAGTTACTTGTGGTACATCTACTTCAAAAATCTCACGCGTCTTTTCATTAAATCCTAGGCGATCATAATTGGCTTTTGGATCCCAATTTTGCAAACAAATTATCAATTGAATTTCAGTACTGTCTTTAACTGCTCCAGCACCAAAAAGATTCATCACATCAATAATTCCAATTCCTCGAATCTCCATTAAATGCTTTAAGATCTTAGGAGCTTCTCCCACTACAGTCTTATCATCTTTTTGGTAAACATCAACTCGATCATCCGCAATTAAACGGTGTCCTCGTTTAACTAAGTCTAGGGCTGTTTCTGACTTACCAACACCAGAATTTCCAATAATCAATACACCCATTCCGTAGATTTCTACTAAAACACCGTGAATACTCTTCCGAGGTGCAAGTTTTTCATCTAGAAATTGAGTAATGACACTTGATAAATGTGTTGTAGCCATATTACTCGAGAGAACAGGTATATTTTCTTTCTCAGCTGCTTCAAGCATCTCTGATGGAATTGGTAAACCTCGTGACACAATGAAACAAGGAGTTTCTGGAGTTGCCATTTTGGTAAATACTCGCTCACGCAAATCATGATCTAAACGCGCACTATAAGAAATTTCCGTTCTTCCTAGCAATTGAATTCTATTTTTAGGATAGAAATCAAAATACCCTGTTAATTCTAAACCTGGACGCGAAATATCAGAAGTATTAATTAACTTTTGATCTAAATAGGCCTTTCCTTCAACCACTCTAAGTGAAGGAAGATCTTTTACTAATTCACTAACTTTAACTGCTTCAACCATTTTTGTTATCCTCTTTATCTTCTACATCTTTGACTGAAACATTTCGTGCTTTCTTTCGCTTTTGATTATTAGTGGACCGCTGCACCGGCTTATGTCTATTAGTTTTCTTTGTATCTGTATCTTTTTTATTGCTAGAAAATTTAGCTAGCAGCCAAATAATCAAAGCAACAATTATAGCAACAGGTAACAAGCCAATAAAGAATTTAAATATTGAAAATAAAATACTTAAAATCACCAAAGCAGCTAATACCAATATTAAAATAGTTACAAATCCCATAGATCTTTTCCTTAAACTTTAGTCCGGATTTTTTTGGCTTAAGAGCCACTGTAAATAAGCATAAATAAAATTATCTAATTTTCCATCCATTACACCATTTACATCACTAGTTTCAAAATTAGTCCGATGATCTTTTACCATATTGTAAGGATGAAAAACATAAGAGCGAATTTGAGAACCAAAGCCAATTTCTTTTTGATTACCTTTAAGTTCTTCTGTTTGCTTTCTTTTCTTCTCTTCTTCTAGCTGGAATAACTTTGCCCGTAACATATTCATGGCAGTTTCTCTATTTTGCAATTGAGATCGCTGAGCCTGCGATGAGGTAACAATTCCAGTAGGTAAGTGGGTAATGCGAACTGCACTAGAAGTCTTATTAATGTGCTGCCCTCCAGCCCCACTTGAGCGATAAACATCAATTCTTAAATCATCTGGATTAATATCAACCTCAATGCTTTGATCAATCTCTGGTATTACTTCTACAGAAGCAAAAGATGTATGCCGTCTTTTTGCCGAATCAAAAGGAGATATTCTTACTAATCTATGAACACCATTTTCAGATTTAAGTAATCCGAAAGCATTTTTCCCTTGAATCCGGATGCTTACACTTTTAACACCAGCTTCTTCACCAGGTTCATAATCTTCAATTTCAAATTTCAAATCATGACTAGTTGAATAGCGTTGATACATTCTTAAAAGCATATCAGCCCAATCCATGGCCTCAGTACCACCAGCACCGGGATGGATTTCCATTAGAGCATTATGTTGATCATATTTATCTGATAATAATAATGATAATTCATAATCATGAAAACTTTGTGATAATGACACCATTTCTTCAGATAATTCTTCACTCAATTCAGGATCTGGATCTGCTTTAAGTAACTCTAAAGCAGTTTGAGCATCATCGTATTTTGCTTCAAGTTGCTTAAAGTTTTCACTTTTTTCCTTCATTCGATTAGTATCATTAATTAAGCTTTGTGCTTCTTCTTGATTATCCCAAAAACCAGGTTCTGCCATTTTTTGCTCATTAATTGCAATACCTTCATTTAATGAATCGAAGTCAAAGAGACCTCCTGAAATGCTCTAACTTAGGATTAAGATCATTTAATTCTGCTTGAATTTCACTAATCTCCATTTTTATTTTCCTCACATTATAAAATTAATTTTTACTTTAATAATAGCAAAAAAGAGAGACATTATCTGCCTCCCTTTATTTTTTATCGACTAATGTTTTGTCTTATTTGAGCCTTCATAAATAGACGGGTGGCATCAAATTCGATATTACTGATCATTTCTTCAAACATTCTATAGCCGGCTTCTTGATATTCAACTAATGGATTTAGTTGTCCATATCCTCTTAGACTAATAGATTGTCGTAATTGATCCATCGCATCGATATGATCGGTCCAACGTTCATCTACAACACGTAAGATAACAACTTTCTCAAATTCTAGCATTTGTTCCGGATCAGCAAGTTGTTTTTCTTTTTCAGTGTAATTATCTTCTGCAATCTGATAAAGACGCTTCTTAAGTTCTTCCGCACTTAAGTGCTTCATATTAAGCTTTTTAGTAGTTTCTTCGTCAGTAATAGCAGATGAAATAAAATCTCTTAATTGATCATTTCGCCAATCTTTTTTGTCGCCTTGGGTATACATATCAATTTGATGATCAATAGTTCGCTTAATCATTGGCATTAAGACAGATTTTAATGATTTTTCTTCAGAAATAACCTGCATTCTTTCTCCGTAAATAATTTCACGTTGCGTACGCATAACATCATCGTATTGCAAAGTTTGCTTACGAGTATCGTAGTTATTTCCTTCAACACGCTTTTGAGCTGATTCAACTTGTCTAGTAATCATACGTGATTCAATAACTTTATCATCATCATTATCAGATATTCGATCAAGGAATAATTTTACTCGATCTCCACCAAAACGCTTCATCAAATCGTCTTCTAGAGAAAGATAAAATCTTGTTACACCTGGATCCCCTTGACGACCAGATCTACCACGAAGCTGATTATCAATACGACGAGACTCGTGACGTTCAGTACCAATAACAGCTAAACCGCCTAATTCTTTAACACCGGGTCCTAATTTAATATCAGTACCACGACCAGCCATGTTAGTAGCAATTGTAACTGCTCCTCTTTGACCAGCATTCATAATGATCTCTGCTTCTTTAGCATGGTTTTTAGCATTCAAAACTGCGTGTGGAATACCTGCTTGATTAAGCATTTGACTTAAACGTTCAGAGCTTTCAATAGCTACAGTACCAACTAATACTGGTTGTCCTTTGGCGTGACGTTCCTTAATTTCTTTTACTACAGCTTCAAACTTAGAATCTAAGGTTGGATATAAAATATCCGGTAAGTCTTTACGGGCAATAGGACGGTTAGTTGGAATAGTGATTACTTCCATGTTATAGATCTCACGAAATTCTTCTTCTTCCGTCTTAGCTGTACCTGTCATACCTGCGAGCTTTTTATACATTCTAAAGAAGTTCTGGTAAGTGATAGTCGCTTGAGTTTTAGACTCTTCTTGAATCTTAACCCCTTCTTTTGCCTCAATTGCTTGGTGAAGTCCATCAGAATAGCGACGACCTTCCATTACACGTCCGGTAAAAGAATCGACAATCATAACTTCGCCATTTTGAACTACATAATCAATGTCTTTCAACATAATGTAGTTAGCTCTTAACGCTTGATCAATATGGTGGACTAAAACTTGGTTATCAATGTCATACAAGTTCTTCAAACCAAAGTGTTCACAAGCTTTTTTAATTCCTTGATTGGTCAAATTAATTGTTTTGGTTGGCCAATCAATCTTGTAGTCACCATGGTCTTCATCATCATCTACATCGTCATCACTTTTATCTTCAACTAAAGTTTTAACAAAACGATCAGCACGAATATATTCACTATTTGCTTGCTCTGCTTGTCCGGAAATAATTAATGGTGTTCTTGCTTCATCAATTAAGATTGAGTCAACCTCATCGATAATTGCATAATTAAGTGGACGTTGAACCATTTGATCTTTGTAGACAACCATATTGTCTCTTAAATAATCAAATCCCAGCTCAGAGTTAGTTGAATAAGTAACGTCACAATTATAAGCGTCTCTCTTTTCGTCTGCAGACATCGAATTAAGGTTCAAACCTACAGATAAACCGAGCCACTTATATAATTGCCCCATTTCACTTTCATCACGACTAGACAGGTACTCATTAACTGTTACTACATGAACACCTTTCCCCGTTAGAGCATTTAAATAAACTGGCAAAGTAGCAGTTAAGGTCTTACCTTCCCCAGTCATCATTTCGGCAATATTACCGTAATGAAGTGCAATACCACCAATAATTTGAACACGGAAAGGATATAATCCTAAAACTCTTTTTGCACCTTCACGTGCCGTAGCAAATGCTTCTGGTAGAATATCATCTAACGTTTCACCATTTTCTAAACGCTTACGAAATTCTGGTGTCTTTGCTTGGAGTTGCTCATCAGATAATTTTTCGTACTCGTCTCCTAAAGATTCTACCTTAGTTGCTAATTTTTCAAATTTCTTTAATTCTCTTCTATCGTTATCGTAAATTTTTTTAAGAATATTAGCCATTTAATCGGTCCTTAAATTTAAATTTTGTGCACAAATCTAAAATAATACTATGTAATTTTAACATTAATTTGTAAAAATGAGAAACCTACTATTACAAGAAAAAGCCTCTTAAGCTTAGTAGCACTTAAGAGACTCTCAATTTATAAGATTGTTTTAATTATTCATTAGTTTCAATTAAGCCATAACGACCATCATTTCTGCGATATACAATACTGGTTCCATTTGTATCTGCATCTTCAAAAACAAAGAAATCATGACCCAATAAATCCATTTGTAAAACGGCTTCTTCCGCACTCATTGGTTTTAAATCTAAATGCTTGTTACGAACAATATCAAATTCTTTAGGTGCTTTCTTTTCTTCTTCTAAATCTTCATAGAAGAAATCCTTTAAGCCCTTCTCACGGCTCTTTCTGTTAATACGAGTCTTGTACTTTCTAATTTGACGTTCTAGTTTTTCAGAAACAAAATCAATACTCTTGTACATGTCATCAGTTGTATCTTCAGCACGTAGAACTAAATATGGGAGTGGAATGGTTACTTCCACTTTAGCTGTATGATCTGGATAAACCTTTAAATTGATATGTGCAATTACATCAGAATTAATTTCGAAGTACTTTTCGAGCTTAGTCAATCTCTTTTGAACATAATCTCTTAAGGCATCAGTAACTTCGACATTTTCTCCACGAACATTGTACTTTAACATTGTAGATTCTCCTTCCAACGTCTTGTGACGTTTTTCTTTACACTTATAGTATAGCAAATTGTAAGCGGTTTTACTAATGATTTATCTACTAATTGTAAAACTATTTATTTTACAATTAGGGTAAGCTTCTAGAAGTGCATCCCGTGCATGGTACAGCGTTCTACCGGTGGTATAAATATCATCTAGCAATAAAATTTTCCCACTAACATTTTTATTATCGAGAGCCAAAAAGGTTTGCTTAGTCAATAAACGTTCTTCCCTATTCTTTTCTCCCTGAGCTTTCTCCGTATCAGCCTTAACTAATAATTTTGTTAAAGGAACTAAATTTTGATAAATAGCGCAAATTGTATCAAATCCTCTTTTTTTTAGATGACTAGGCGAACTCGGAACTGGAACATAATAATCAGCTGATGGCAACTGATCAATTAACTCAGCTAGTACATAACACAAAATATAATCTCCATATCTTTTGTATCGCACCATAACATCGTGAAAAGTATCATTATATTGATATAAAGAGCGATTGTCTAATAAATTGCCTTTATATTTCTGGCTCCAGTATAGACAATCATTACACAGTTCTTCTTTATCTATTTCTTTATTACAGCCTGAACATATTTTTCCTTTCTTTTTAACAAACTTTTTTAGACATTCAGAACAAGTATATCTTTCCTTGTACTTAACAACTAAAAATAATTTTTCATAATTTATCTCTCTGCGAAAAGAAGAGTGACACAATAAACAATTATTCACTTATTCATCATCCTAATCTGTTTCATCGCTTGTCGGATATTTTTCGTATATTTGTGATAACAAAATAAAACTAGCCCATCTCTATCATCCGCACTTCTTCCTACTCGACCTGCAATCTGAACTAGACTTGGAGTATTGTAAATCGGATCATCTGCCGCAATTACAATTACTTGAACATGTTTAAAAGTTACCCCTCGTTCTAAAATTGTTGTTGTTAGTAAAATATCAATTTCTTGATTACGAAATCTAGCGACTTTACTTTGCCTTTCTTTGTCACCCGCATATACACTCACAATCTTTTTCTCTTTAAAAACAGCAGTCAAATGTTTCTTATATATGGGCAAATCTTTGATTCTCGGAACAAATACCAGAAGAGGTTTGTTAATACTTATAATTCTACTAATATGTTTAATCAAATCAGGATGAACTTTTCCTTTACTAGAAATAAAGGGTTTAAAGAAATATTTTTCTTTTGGTACAGGCAGTAATCCCTTATGAAATCTTCTCTTCAGCAAAGAATAATTAATTGCCTTACCTTTGGCCTGTTTTAACAATTTTTCATCTGGAGTCGCAGTTAGAAAAAATGTACATCCCTTTTCTTTTACAGCATTTTTAGCTGCAAAATGAAGCATTTTATTTTCATAAAAGGGAAAAGAGTCTACTTCATCAATCACAATCAAATCAAAGGCCTGGTAAAATTTTAAAAGTTGATGTGTTGTACATATGATAAATTGTTCATCTTTTGCATCATGATATTCACGTCCATGGTATTTTCCAATTTCCACATTTTCAAATGCTGCTTGAAAGCGGGGAAATAATTCATCAACTACGTCAATTCGAGGCGTAGCAATTGCTATTCGGAAGCCATTTTTTAAAACTTCCTCTACTACTTTAAAGAGCATCTCTGTCTTACCAGCTCCAGTTACTGCATGAATTAAATGATTTCGTCGCTCTTTAAAGGAATTAACCAACTCATTAGAAATTAACTCCTGTTGATCAGTTAATTCTCCCCGCCAGCTTAGTGGAGTAACTATTTTAGGATAAGTACTTTTTTCAATGTTTCTTTCTAACTTATTCTCTTCACTTATTCTCCCAACCCCAATGCATTCTCGGCAATATAAATATCCATTAGGTAATGTCGCATCTGCTTTAGTGTTGCATCGTTGGCATAAACCATTTATCATTGCAGGAACTTTTGTCGTCTTACTATTTATGTTATGGTTATTTTGACTATCTATTCATTGGCGTCCTTTTAATTCACTCATCAATATCACCCTATATTAATTACGCAGTTGGAGGCGATTTTTTGTCATCAAAACAACTAAACTATTTAACAATCAGTAAATCGGGTCAACATGAGATAGTTATCAAAAAAAGTAGATTCATCTGCTCGTTAGCTCGTACTAAAACAGTGGAAGAAGCTCAAACATTTATTGAGCAAATTTCTAAAAAATATCATGATGCAACTCACAATACCTATGCTTATACTTTAGGATTAAATGATAATCAAGTTAAGGCAAGTGATAATGGTGAACCTTCTGGAACAGCAGGGATTCCGGAACTAAAAGCTCTTCAATTAATGAAATTAAAAGACGTAACTGCTGTAGTCACAAGATATTTTGGTGGTATTAAATTGGGTGCTGGTGGATTAATCCGCGCTTATTCAAATTCCGTAACTGAAGCTGCTCAAAATATTGGTGTAGTAAAGTGCGTCATGCAGCAATTAATTGAATTTACAATTCCATATAATCGACTAGATGAGATTAATCACTATTTAAATGAAAATAAAATTCTCATTGCTAATCAAATATATACTACCGATGTAACAATCCAAATTTTCCTAGATCTAGATCAAATTACTCAAGTTGAAAAGGATCTAACTAATTTATTATCTGGAAAAGTAGAATTCAAAAAAATAGACCAGAGATTTAATGAAATTCCTATTACTAATTTAAACTTCCATGAACAATAAAAAGATTTACGTTATTTTAACGTAAATCTTTTTTGTTTGTATTTTTTTTATTTAATCGTCTTACTTTTACTTCAGGATCTGCACGTTCCATTTTATTAATAGTATGTTGAAAAAAATGTAAAAGTGGTTTATATTTTTCGCCCAATAATCCGATCGTTTCAACAAAAAGTTCAACTGCGAATAATAGACCCAAAATTAATAGCCAGATTCCCCACCGAGGAGATACTAATGAAAGCAATGAGACAAAAGAAAAAATAAGTGAAATTCCATAAATAGCTAACACAGTTTGACGATGGGTTAATCCCATTCGCATTAATTGATGATGCAAGTGATGCTTATCTGCTTGAGATATGTTTTTCTTATTTAACTTTCGTCTAATCATTGCATAAACTGTATCAGTAATTGGAACACCCAAAATAAGGATTGGAACTAATAATGACACAAAAGTTACATTTTTTAATCCCTTTAAAGAGAGAACGGAAATCATAAATCCGATATATAACGCACCCGTATCTCCCAAAAATATCTTCGCAGGATGAAAATTATAAGGTAGAAAACCCAATAAACAAGCTGCTAACATAATACACATAATTGGAACATAATGTTGCCAACTCTTTAAAAAGAAGAAACCAACAATTCCCATTGTTACAAGGGAAATCAAGGTAACGCCAGTAGCTAGGCCATCTAAACCATCAATAAGATTGACAGCATTTGTTAAGGCAAGAATCCAAAAAATAGTAAGAGGAAAACTCCACCAACCTAATTGAATATGGCCTAAAAATGGTAAGCTTAATTCTCTTACCTTAATTCCAGCTAAGAAATATACCACTAGGGATGCAACAAAAATCCCAAACATTTTTTGTCTAGGTTTTAATTCTAAAATATCATCAATCAAACCAGTTAAGATAATAACGCTGGATGCCAATAATACTGAAAAAAGCTCATGAGTAGGAAAGTCTTTCCGTAATAAGACAAATTCTCCAATATTAAAAGCTACAAATATTGCTAATCCACCAATAGTAGGCATAGGCTTTTTATTGATGCGCCGAGCATTTGGATTATCAACTGCACCTAATACAAAAGCTAATTTTCTAATAAAAGGAGTTATAGCAGCAGTAATAATTACTAATAAGAATATTTTAACAATTGTTTGAAACATAACAATCTACTTTCTTAAACTTCTTTTTTCATTATACCTACACCCCAATATAAACACAATAAAGCGGTAAACAAAAAAGACGAATCTTAAGATTCGTCTTTATTTAGCTATTGCAACAGCACGTTTTTCTCGAATAACAGTAACTTTGATGTTACCAGGATATTCCATATCTTGTTCAATTTGATTTCTAATGTCATGAGCAAGAATGGTAGTACGAGCATCTGAGATCTTATCGGGCTCAACCATTACTCTTATCTCACGGCCTGCTTGAATTGCATATGCTTGTTTTACACCAATGTGTCCCTTTGCAATCGTTTCTAGTTGTTCTAGTCGACGAATATAGTTTTCTAGAGATTCGCTTCTAGCACCTGGTCGAGCTGAAGAAATCGTGTCAGCAGCTACAACTAATTCTGCAATAAATGATAACTTAGGAACATCATCATGGTGAGCAGCAATTGCATTCACAACCAAATCTGGTTCATGATACTTTCGTGCAAGTTCAACACCAATTTCTACATGGGAACCCTCAATTTCATGATCAATTGACTTCCCAATATCGTGTAATAATCCTGCGCGTACCGCTATTTTTTCGTCTAAACCAAGTTCAGCAGCCATCACACCTGTTAATTTACCGACTTCAATAGAATGAGATAAAACATTTTGTCCATAAGACGTCCGATACTTTAAGCGTCCTAAAATCTTTACCAATTCTGGATGCATCTTATGAATACCAAGTTCCATTAAGGCACTTTCACCAGCTTCGTAAATATCATCATTTACTTCTTTACGAGCACGATCAACCATTTCTTCTATCCGCGCTGGATGAATTCGACCATCTTTAATTAAACGCTCTAAAGCTCTTTTTGCAATTTCACGTCTAATTGGGTCGAAACCACTTAAGACTACTACATCTGGAGTATCATCAATGATTACATCTACACCAGTTAAAGCCTCAAATGAACGGATATTTCTACCCTCACGGCCAATGATACGACCTTTCATATCATCACTTGGTAAATTAACAACTGAAACAGTTTTTTCAGAAACCGTATCGGCTGCACTACTTTGAATTGCATCAACAATTACTTTACGAGCAAAATGATCTGCTTTTGCCTTAGCAAGTTGATTACTTTCTTCAATCATTTCTGCTCTTTCCTTAACCAATTGGTCTGAAAGCTTATCTAAAACGATCTTTTTAGCATCTTCTTGATTCAACTCTGCAACTTCATAGAGTTTTTTCTCTCGCTCGGTCACTAATTGATCAGCCCTATTTTCTTTTTCTAGAACTTGAGCCTGCAATTTTTTAATTTGTTTTTCTTTCTGTGTGAGTTGTGAATCTTTTTGATCCAACAAACTATCTTTACGATCAATAGCATCTTCACGTTGCAGTAAGCGATTTTCTTGTCTGGAAATTTCCTGACGTCGTTCATTAAGTTCATTATCTACTCTTTCACGATAATGATGAATTTCTTCTTGTGCTTCCAGAATTTTTTCTTTTTTTGCATCCGCTGCTGCCTTCTTCATCGCTTCTTTTTGTGAAGCAAGATCAGCTTCTACAGCTTTAGCTTTACTTTCTGCATCTGCCAAGATGTGTTTTGCATCATGGGCTGCATTCTGTGCTTGAGTTTCCCACTTATTTTTACGGATACTATAGCCAGCGCAACCTCCAACTAAGACAGAAACAATAGCGACAGCAACAGGAACTAAAATTGTATTTACCATATTTTTACTATCGCCTTTTTTATAGAATTATTTCACACATTATTAATAATAAAAGTATCCGGAAGTGATGTCAATCATACAAAAAA
>CANPPJ010000017.1:0-24145 GCA_947575965.1 uncultured Lactobacillus sp.
GTAGCGCTTTTAGAGATGAAAGATCAGATGGGGGTTATTAAGCAACAAGCTCCAATTGCCGTTATCTTGCTAATCGTTCAAATTGGCTTAATGTACTTTTTCGCATTTTAATTATTGAGAGGATAAAATTATGAAGATTTTAGTAACAGGTTTTGATCCATTTGGTGGCGATAAAATTAATCCTGCAATTGAGGCAGTGAAGAGATTACCGGCTGAAATTAATGGAGCTGAAATTATTAAATTAGAAATTCCAACTGTATTTAATAAATCAGCTGAAGTGGTTAAAAAGGCAATTGAAAAAGAAAAACCAGACTATGTTTTAAACGTTGGACAAGCTGGTGGCCGTTTTGGCTTAACTCCTGAACGTGTTGCGATTAATATTAACGATGGTCGTATTCCGGATAATGAAGGATATCAACCATTAGGCGAACCAATTCATGAAGATGGAGAAACAGCTTACTTCACGCAATTGCCAATTAAGGCAGAAGCAAAAGCAATTAGGAATGCAGGATTGCCGGCTAGTGTTTCAAATACAGCTGGTACATATGTATGTAATCACATTATGTATCAAGTTCAATATATGCGAGATAAGGAATTTCCAAATATTAAGGCTGGCTTTATCCATATTCCTTTTTTACCAGAACAAGTTGTAAATCGTCCTAATACTCCATCAATGGCTCTTGATGACATCGTTACGGGGTTAACAGCTGCACTTAGTGCAATTGTTGAACGTGATGGTAAAGGCGATATTAAGTCTGTTGAGGGAGCAAATCACTAAAGTGTAGGTGAGTTTATGATTTGGATTTTTTTAGGTCTATGCTTTATTGGCATTATTTTATGTATAATGGTAAAACGAAAAATTGTAAAGCCTGAGATTCCTTTTATTTATTGCTTATTAGGGACTATAATTTGTAGTTTTATGTGTATGGTGGAATTTAATAATCCAGTTATAAGCTTTGAGTGGTATGGGTATTTAGTAATTATCTTCATAATTGAAGCATGTTACTTATACCGTTACTTTTAATTAGAATAGTAAAAAACGAGGTCATTATGACCTCGTTTTTCTATCCAAATTGTTTTTAACTTGTTTAAATACATCTAAATATATTTCTGCTTGAATCGGGCAGCCGATTTGAACCATCGTATTGATCAAATTTAAGATAGGTTGTTCATTTTTCGTGGTAACATAATTTGCAATCTTATCTAAATAATTAAATGTTAGAGTAAAAAACATCATGTAATGAGGAAGCTCAATTTTTTTGATCTCTTTAATTAGTGAAGTAGCATGTTTAATATCATTACTTAGAATTAATTTAATAGTGGCGTCTCCCAGAACACCGAGCATTACCTCTAAGTCATAGGTTGTATTAGCTTCAGTAATTCGGCTAACATCTTTTAAAATTAGTTTAGAGATTCCATATACTTGTTTGGGAGCTAAAAGAAAAATTGAACTCCCGAAAAGTGCTAAATAATACTCTGACCAAATTGCCACCTTCGAAAAAATATTAGCTAATTTAATTTGATCAATTTCGGGAAGATAATTATGATTTTCTAAAATTACTAGTTGGTTAAATAAAGCTACGGTTGATAAAAGATCAAAAGGATTTTTTGATTGATGGTATTTATCGAGCTGCTTTTTGGCAACACGTTTAATCGAGGGAATCTCTTCTTTGTTCCAGGCCTCAGTTACTTCTTTGTCTGTTTCAGGTTGAGGTGAAAATTTTGACCATCCCATGAATTCATGACTAGTAATGTGAATCCTGTCCAATAACTTCATTGCTGTACTGAACTCAACTTCAATTTGATCATTTTCCCAGCGAGATAATTTTGATTCAGAACAAATACCTTTGCAAGCTTCTTTTTGTGTAATACCTTGTTCTAAACGTAATTCTTTAAATTCATGGCCGTACATTTTTTTACCTCTAAATTTAACTTGCAGATCTGCAAGAGATTTATTTTTAAATATTATCTCACTATATACTCTTATCAACAAATTTAATTGATGGGAGATAAGTAAATGCTATTTAGGTATTCAAATAAATTCAAGTTTATCTTGATGATTGTCTTAGGCTTGATCGCCAGTTTTCAAAATATTATTATGGCTAACATTGTTCAAACTTTGACTAATATTGCTAGCAATAAGAGCTGGGATAAGATCACACAGTTTTTAGTTGTGATTGTGGCTGCCTTAACTGTTACATTAGTTGCAAGTTTATCATTTAATCGCTTAAAAACAACTATTATTAAAGAGGTAAATATTTATCTTAGAACTCATATTTTTGGTGGTATGTTAGAAGACGATACAGATAAAAATAGCAACAGCTTAGGATTTCTAACTAATGATTTTAAATTGCTAGAAACTAATCGTTTTGATGCGCAGATTGAAATTATTATGCAAAGTTTTTCTTTGATCTTAGCACTAGGATATGCTCTAGCTGTTAATTGGTTAATTACTCTTTTATTCTTATTTGGTTCTTTTGTTCCGATGCTTGTTTCCAATATTTTTCAAAAACCAATTCAAGAATCTTCTGAAAAGTGGACTAAGGCAAATAGTAGATATGTTAATCAAACAAAGAATTTTTTGGCTGGTGTTGAAACACTAAATCTATATGGTGGTCAAAGGCAAGCAGTATTGAAGAATAAGCAAACTGTAGCAAGATTAGAACAAGAATTAAGCAGGATGAATTTATTGAATCTTGATACTAATTCATGGATCAACTTTATTGCACATATCATTACTTTTTTGATGCCATTCTTGTTTGGAATATATTTAGTTGTAAAAGGACAAACAACTTTAGGAGCATTGTTTGCTATTGTGCAGCTTGCCAATTCGTTTGTAAATCCAATTTTGTACATTTTAGATGATCGAAATAAGCTAGCTACTACTAAAAAAATAGTTGAGAATGTAGATCACTTTTTGAATAATGAAAAAGATCATAAAGGTAGCAAAGCAGTGAGCTTACAGGATTTGAGTATAGAAGGTTTAACTTTAAAGAGGGATGGAAAGCAATTAGCTAGTGGAGTTAACATAGAGATTAAATCAGGAGAGAAGATTGCGGTTATTGGACCGTCTGGAGCCGGAAAATCAACCTTGTTACAATTTTTATTATATGGAAAATATGGACAAGCAAAAGGAATTAAACTAAACAGCAAAAAGACAAATGCAGGTAACTTTTCGGATTTGTTTTCATATGCAAGTCAAGCACCAGTGATTTTTGCTGATAGTTTGTTGTTTAATCTAACTTTAGGAGAAAATATTTCCCGGGAAAAACTAGAGGAAATTTGCGATAAGTTAGATTTGAGAAATCTCATTAAAGAAAAAGGGCTCGATTATCAATTGGGTGAAGAAGCAGATAAATTGTCTGGTGGACAGCTAGCGCGGATTGAATTAGCAAGAGTAATTTTAATGGCTCGTCCTGTTTTATTACTTGACGAGATTAATGCCTCTCTTGATAAAAAAACGTCTCAACTTATTCATCAGTACTTATTAAATTCAAACCTAACTTTTATTGAAGTAATTCATCATTATGAAAAAGATGATTTAAATAAATACGACAAAATATTAGATTTAGAGGACTATATTTAATGAATTGAAAAAAATATTTTTAATTATAATCATTATTGCCGTAATTGTAGGCGGAGGGATAGTAATGTTTAATAGAACAAATAAAAAAATAGTAAATCAAGCTTATTCTTTTAATAAATTTAATAAGGTAAGTGTAGATATTCCAACAGGAGATATAATTTTTAAAACTAGTAGTAAATATGGTGTTAGTTATTCTGGCTTAGAGAAAATTGCGCCGGACGTTAAAGTGGAGAACGGAAATTTAAAGATTTCATTTTCTAAAGCTGGCGTTCATGTAAATATGTTTAATCTTAAACAGTTAAATTCCAAAATTGTAATTGAAATGCCCAAAGAAGAATTGGCTGATTTAAATATTGAGAGTGCAAATGGCAATGTCAGTGCTGATTATTTGGCAACTAAGAAGGTAGATGTTGATTTAGCTAATGGAAATATAGCTATTAGAGAATTAAAGACACGAAAAGGAGCCAGTTTTGATACCGCTAAGGGAAACATTGAGGTTAATAAATGTAATGCAAGTGGATATGATTTAGATACTTCTTTGGGTAAAATTACTGTTAGTGGCAAAAAGCGGGGAGATTCTTTTGAGAATAACAGTGACACTGAAAATGTATTAAAAGCCGATACATCTCTAGGAAGTATTAAAGTAAATTAAATACAGAAAAACGAGGTCATTATGACCTCGTTTTTATTAGTTCTTCTTTACTTCACGCTTAATATAGTAGTTCAAAATAAATGGTGAAAGAACTGTGGTGATAATAATTACCAAAATCAAACTTGAATAAATGTCTTCTGGGAATAGGTGATGGGTAATTCCAATTTGTGCTACAATCAGCGCTACTTCACCACGTGATACCATCCCTGCTCCGACAATATTTCCTTCATTCTTGGTAAAACCAAATAATTCACTTGAATATTTACCAGCCCAGAATTTCGATAATACGGCTAGTATAGTCATAACAATAATGAACCAGATATCTTTGATAAAGCTAGCAAATGTCATGGATAGTCCAATGTTTACAAAGAAAACGGGGATAAAAATAGAGTAACCAATTGCACTAACAGAAGATTGAACTTCCTTATATTGTGGAGTTTGTCTAATTGCTAGACCACCAAAGAATGCTCCAACAACAGCACTTAAGCCTACAAAATCTGCTGCCCAGGCCATTGAGAGAGCTAGAACTAGGGAGCCTATAACTACTGCATAATCGACTTCCACTTTTTCAGCTAGTTTCATAAAATATGGTGCGATAAATTTGAAGACAACCCAAACGGCAACAAAGTATATTACTTCAATAAGTAAATTGAGGAAAAAGTTATTCGTTAAACCACTTTTTCCACCTTCATGACTAAAAGTAGTAAATAAACTTAAAACAATAACTGCTAAGATATCATCAACAACTGCTGCTCCTAAGATAGCAGTACCAGCACGAGTATGGATTTGGTTAGCTTCTTGTAAAACTACAACGGAAATTGAAACACTAGTAGCGGCAAAAACAATTCCGATGAATAGTGCTTCGAGGAACTGCATCCCAAATAAGTAACTGGCTATCCCCGTGAAAAATACAGGTAAAACAACCCCGATGCCAGCGACAGTAAAACTTAATTTAAAATACTTCTTTAATAAGTCTAAATCACTCTCTAAACCAGCTAAAAACATTAATAGAATTACTCCAAACTCTGAAAAGAGGGAGACAATTTCATTTGGCTTAACCCAGCCTAGAATTGCTGGTCCGAGTAAAATTCCTGATAATAATTGCCCAATAACTGCTGGCATATTAAGACGTGAAAATAATTGTCCTAATAACGTTGTAGCCAGCAGAATTAAAATTAATTCTCCTAAAAAGTGCATTTTCTTCCAGCTTTCTATAACTTTGTGACAAAATAAAAAAAACTTTCAAGCACTTATTGACCCAAATAAGCAAATCTTGAAAGTTTTTATAAAACCCAACCACTAATAAAAATATTTAACTAAAAATTAGTTTAGCTAAAAATATGGTTAGTTGCAAATTAAGTTATTATTTTTCTAGTCCTGTTTGTTTAGGATTAGTTGGCTTAGTTTTAGCAAGAAGAGCTAATAAAATGGTGATTAAATCAACTACTTCTTGTAAAATTGCTCCCCAAAATGCTGGAATTATACCTGTGAAGGCGATTAATTCAATCAAGATAACAATACAAATAGCCGTAATAATATCAACGTGTGCTACTTTCATTGTGTGCTTAGAGATAGCAACAGCATCATTAACTTTAGAAATGTCGTTAACCATAATAACAGCATCCGCACTTTCACTAGCTGCAGTTGCTCCTTTAGCACCCATAGCGATCCCAACATCAGCAGCCATTAAACTTGGTGCATCATTAACGCCATCACCAACCATAGCAACCGGTCTTAAGTCAGGCTTAACATCTCTAATAGCTTGAATTTTTTGAGCTGGAAGTAAGTCAGCATAAACTTCACTTTCTTTAATTCCAGCTTCTTTAGCAACTTTGTCAGCGACAGCTTTTCGGTCACCAGTCAGCATCATAATTTGCTTTACGCCTTGACGACGCAAACGAGCAATCGTTTCCGGTGTATTCTTTCTAATTTGATCTTGGAAAGTAATGTATCCAGCAAATTTATTATCAATTGAAACAAAGACAGCAGTTGATTGAACGGTGATCTTTTCGTGATCAGGATCAACATAGGAAAGTTTACCAACTTTAACTAATTTGCCGTCTACTTCACCGCTAACTCCTTTAGCAGTAGCTTCTTTTAAGTTTATAACTGGCTTAATCAAGTTTTTATTAGTACTTTTAACTAATGAAGTAGCAATAACGTGACTCGATTGTTGTTCAACACTAGCTGCCAAGCTTTGTAGTTCTTCTTTTGAAATAGAACTATTTTCTGGTAAAACAACTTGATCAATAACTAGTTGATTTTCAGTTAAAGTTCCAGTTTTATCAAAAGCAAAAGTTAAGGTGCGGGACAACTTTTCAAGAGTAGTACCAGATTTAACAATAATGTGGCTTCTTGACATTGAGCTCATTCCTGAAACCATTGCGACTGGTGCCGCAATTAGCAATGGGCAAGGAGAGGCAACAACCATAACTTGAGCAAAACGTAAAAAGTGTGCTTGCCAGCCAAGAGCTGGATTAGTTACAGCTGAGGTAATCATAGCAGCAATACCAATGATTAAAGAAACAATAGTGAATGGTACAGCATAACGATCAGCCATTTTAACAAATTTAGCTGGTTTTGCTTCAGAAGATTTAACTAAAGCAACAATTGACTGATATTCAGAATCTTTAGCAGCCTTAGTAACTTTCATTTCTACAGCTGCATCCCCATTAATCGATCCTGACATTAAATCATCGCCAACTTTTTTATCAACAGGAACTGATTCACCTGTTAAAGAAGATTGGTCAAAACTAGAATTTCCTTTAATAATTTTTCCATCGACCGGTACTTGACTACCAGGTTTAATTAAAACGATATCGCCAATTTTTAACTCATCAACTTTAACTTCTTCAACCTTACCATTAACTAACTTATCAGCAATTCTTGGAGAATTTTTTAGTAAAGAGCGTAATTCTTTATCAGCTTGACTTGTAGCGTAATCTTCAAGTGATTCACCACCGGTCAACATGATTAAAATCATCCAAGCAGCCCAGTAATCGCCGACAATCATTGTTGAAACAACAGCAATGATTGCCAAGATATCTACGCCCCAACGACCAGATTCAAGGGTTTCAATCATTTCTCGAAGCATGGTAATAGCCATAAAAATTCCGAAGATATCAATTAAGATACCGGAAATTGGCCACCCACCAATCTTAGGTGCTCCACATAGGAAGTCTAGGATTGCTGCAACAACACCAATCCCAAGAATTGTGAAAAATTTCCATTGATTTCTCATTAGCGTTCCCTCCAACTAATTTAATCAATAATACTAAAACATTACTATTATACAACTTAACTTATTGAATTTAAGTTATTGGGTTTTCTTTCTGTAAGGTTTTCTTAGTAATGTCGTATTTTTCTTCAATTGAATGAGTTACATAATTAAAGGCCTTAATCCATTCTCGCCTAGTCAGTAATCCCTGAAAAACATTATTATCATTTACAACTGGAATAAAAGGATTATCAACTAGAAGATGGAGCTGCGTCTCAAGATTAGTGCGGGCAAAGTTAATTGTTTCAAATTTTGTCTGCATTACATCTTTAACTTTTAAGTCTGATAGAGGTTCAATCACAATATTATCAGGAGTCAGCATTGTGTCTGTAATCATCGATAAGCTGATTAAGCCAACTACTTTTTGCTCTTTATCCAAAACTGGAATTTTTGAATATTTCATTTTAGTAAGAACTAAAAAAGCATGGTAGAGTGGGTTTTCGTCTTCCACAAATGCAATCCTAGAAGCAGGAATAATAAAAGAACCTGCTTTTTCTTCAATTAAAGACTGAATCACTGGTGAAAACATAATAATCCTTCCTAGATAAATGAATTTTAGTACTTTACATCTCTATTATATGAAAGTCTGAAAAATAAGCCCACAAAAAAATCCGCGCTGGGAAAGACGCGGATTTCAAAATATATAAGTATAGGATCAGTCAAAGACTGATAAATGTATTCAATCTACTTGGAGGAGTAAGAATGAAAATAAAAAGTTGGATGTTAATGCTAATAGCGATGGGGTTTTGTCTTCCCCGTTGCTATGGTTTATATATTAGAATGAAAATGTGAACAAATTGTGACGTTTTTTATTAAAAAAGTTAAATTTGATTAAGAAGTTGGAAATGAATTATAAACTTGCACCCCAAAGATTATTTCCTAGCTCGTTTAGAGAGAGGAGTTTATTCCATAGTTTTTCTTCTTGTGAAGTAAACGTGATATTATCGGAAAACTTTTTTTGTTTTATCGCAAAAGAAAAGACCTATGCTGGGAAGTGCATGGGTCTCTTCAAAGATAGATAATCAGCTTTAGGCTGATCTTGTTATTATTCAATCTACTTGGAGGAGTAAGAATGAAAATAAAAAGTTGGATGTTAATGCTAATAGCAATGGATCATAAGTAATCCACTACTACAATTTGTATATTATAGTACAAAATCGAAAAAAATATAAGATAGTTGCTTATTTTTAATTTTCGGTAGTTGGAAGACGATTCAGGTATAATATCGAATTGAGAAAATTATTTATTAGGTAGGGAAAGCTAATGAAGAAATTTTTAAAGATTCTAGTTAAGTTGGTTTTGATTCTCGGAATTGCTGCAGGAGCGGCATATGGAGGATACTATGGTTATCAACAATATCAAAAGCGGGAGCAGGCAAAAGCTACTTTTACTTCTAGACCGGATATAGAAAAGGCAAAAGATGGAACGAGTATTAGTCCTGGTCATCATAATTTGGCTTATTTCAAACGACAATTAAATGAAAAATATCCCGACGTTTATAGCGCAGCTTATGAAACGCCACGGGCAAGTAAGATTGGAAGTAGCGTGGTAATACCAGGCCAAGTTGTAACGCCAAGTTATGACTTTAATAAAAAGAAAGTTACAGATGCGGACTCAATGACACCGCAAGGGCTAACTGTAGCGGGGAAATATTTATTAATTTCGGCTTATGATTCAACTCATAATCATCGCTCGGTCATTTATTGTTTAGATAAAAAAACAGGAAAATATCTAAAGACTATTCAAGTTCCAGGAGCACCTCATTTAGGAGGAGTTGCTTATGATCCAATTGCTAAAAATATTTGGGTAACGGGTAGTCAAGATGATTCATCTGCACTAATGTCTTTTTCGTTAAAGAAATTAGAAAAATATAGCTATAATAAGAAAAAGCAACCTATCAAGTATGAGAATGTGATTTCTTTACCAACAATTGAAAGAGCATCTTGTGTAACTTATTATGATAATCAACTATTCGTTGGCTTTTTTAATACTGACGGCCAAGGACAAATTGCTAGCTATCCGATTGCTCGTTCAGGAGACTTTAAGGGGACAATTACTAGCGATCAAATTAAAGCAGTAACAGGCCAAGTATCTTGGGCCTTAGGTTCAGGAAGTGCTTCAATGGACCGACAGATTCAAGGAATTGCATTTTATCAGAATTGGATTATTTTAAGTCAATCCTATGGAAGCAAAGATTCTAAGTTGTATTTTTTCCCAATTTCAGCTTTGAATAACTTAGATGAAGGAAATGCGGGAAAAGTTGTTATTATGCCGCCATATTTAGAACAAATTTATGTTCAGGATGGACAGCTATTGATGTTATTTGAATCCGGATCAAAAGCATATGCACGTGATCAGATAATGATTGTTGACCGAATTTTATCGGCGAATATAAATGCCTTATTAGGGGGTTAAAAATGATTAAGAAAATATCTTTTTGGGTACGATTAGCTGGCTGGAGTGGTTTGATATCTGGTAGTAGTGTTTTGGTCTTGTATCAATATACACACAACATTATGTTTTTAATAAATTTAATTACAATTATCTTGTTTTCAGCTTATGCTCTTGCGACTTCTAATGATAAAAGATGGAAAAATACTGATTGGCTTTTACGAGTTATTTTAATAGTGTTGGTATTTGTTTCAATTCTACCGGCAATTTTCTTAGGGATAGGTTATTTTATCGAAAGAAAACGTAACCAACACTAGTGAACTATCCATAACTATGGCTATTTTTGGTATAATTACTTCAGTTCATGCTATTTTTCTAAGAAATAGTAAAATTATTAACCTATTTTATAACATTGTTGTAAAATTTAGAAAAAAGATTACGAGGTGTAAGCATGGCAGAAGATAAAGATAAACAAAGCGATACAAAGAAAAAAGAGATAGGTTTGTTTATTGCCAAAACTCTCTTTTACTTTGCAGTGCTTGTAGTGCTAGTTTACTTGTACTCATATAGTGGCATTGGGGCTGCAAAATTTATTTATAAAGATTTCTAGAACTGAAAGGGTCGCATTAAATGATTAAAGATGTAATCAAGACAATCGATCAAATTGCTACTGAAGATCCACAACGGATTGCTTATGATTATCTTGGCGAAACTAATACTTATGGAGATCTAAAAGCTAGATCAGATGCATATGCAGCTAAGATCAACGAACTAGATCTTCCTGAAAAAGCTCCAGTAATGATTTGGGGTGGTCAAAATTTTGAAATGATTGCTAGTTTTATTGGTGCTGTTAAAGCAGGACATGCTTACATTCCGATTGCTAGTTATTCTAATAGCGAACGTTTATTGATGATTCAAGAAGTTTCTGAAGCTCCTTTGGTAATTGCAATTGATAAACTTCCTATTGAAATGGATAATATCAAGGTTCTAACTCCTGAAGAAGTTTCTGATAATCATCCAGAAATTAATCAAAGTAAGTTTGTAAGTGGGGATGACAATTTTTATATTATCTTTACCTCAGGAACAACTGGTAAACCTAAGGGTGTACAAATTAGTCATGATAACCTGCTTAGTTTTTTAAACTGGGAGCTAAATGCCTTTTCACTTCCAGAACATCCTAGTTTTTTAGCGCAAGCACCATATTCTTTTGACTTGTCTGTAATGAGTCTATATCCTGCTTTAGCTGCAGGTGGTAAGCTGGTAGTTTTACCTCATGATGTAACTGAAAATATTGGTCAACTCTTCAAAACTCTACCTCAATTAAGATTCAATGTTTGGGTTTCAACTCCATCATTTGTAGAAATGAGTTTCTTAGATCCGACTTTTGATGCTAAGCATCATCCAGAATTAACTCATTTCTTATTCTGTGGTGAAGAGTTAAGTCATAAAACAGCAAAAATGCTTAAGATGAAATTCCCAGATAGCCATATCTTTAATACTTACGGTCCTACTGAAACAACTGTAGCTGTTACTCAGGTGGAAATTACTGATGAAATTTTAAATAAGTATGATCGCTTGCCAATTGGTGTTTCTAAAGATGACACAAAGATTTCAATTGATACTTCCAAGGGTGAAGAAGACAACCAAGGCGAAGTTGTTATTGAAGGTCCAAGTGTTTCTAAAGGATACTTAAATAATCCAGAAAAGACTGAGGCTGCTTTCTTTAAAGAAAGTGAACATGGAAGTTATCGTACTGGTGACTTAGGATTTTTAGATGGCGACATGCTTTTCTACCGTGGAAGAATTGATTTTCAGGTTAAATTTAATGGTTATCGAATTGAACTTGAAGAAATTAACTTCTATCTTGCTAAGAATCCATTAGTGCGTTATGGCGTTGTTGCTCCAAAATACAATAAGGATCATAAAGTTCAACAACTAGTTGCTGTAGTAGAATTAGCAGACGGCGTACGTGAGAAGTATACTGATGCTGAACTAACTAAGAAATTACGCGAATCATTAAGTCAAGATATTATGCCATATATGCTTCCTCAACGCTTTATCTACCGTGATGAAATGCCAATCTCTCAAAACGGTAAAGTAGATATTAAACAAGTAATTAAGGAGGTAAATAACGCGTGATCAATATTCAACCATATAGTAATCCGCGTTACTTTGTTATTCTTTTTATTGCGCTTTTGCCATTAATCATTGGTTTATATCATGGACGGCGCTTTAAAACATACGAAGCTTTCGTTTCCTTACTATTCTTGTTTTTAATGTTTAATGGTAAAGACTGGATACAAGGAGTTCAATTAATTGGATATGTCATTTTCCAATTTATAGTTACTTTTGCTTATCAAAAATATGTTAATTCTGGAAAGAATAAGACCTCTGTTTTTTGTTTAGCAGTTATCCTAGCAATTTTGCCACTAGCAGCAGTAAAAATTGCACCATTAGTGCCAAATAAAACTGCTGATTTGATTGGATTTTTCGGAATTTCCTATTTAACTTTTAAAACAGTGCAAGTTATTATGGAACTTCGCGATAAAACTATTAAAAAAGTTGATCCAGTTACTTACGCAAGATTTTTACTCTTCTTCCCAACCATTTCTTCAGGTCCTATTGACCGTTATCGAAGATTTAAGGAAGATTACGATAAGGCTCCTGAAAGAGATAAGTATATTGAAAATTTGAAGTTTGGTACAAGATATATTTTTCAAGGATTCCTATATAAATTCATTATTGGGTATATATTTGGTACCTTGTGGCTTCCTCAGTTAGCTAAAGATGCACTTTTTTATGGGCAAGCTAATGGTGGGTTGCGCTTATCTTGGGCCCTTCTTGGTTATATGTACTGCTACAGTATGTACTTATTCTTTGACTTTGCAGGATACTCTTTATTTGCTGTAGGTACGTCATATTTTATGGGAATTAGAACTCCTATGAACTTTAATAAACCATTTATTTCTCAAAACATTAAAGATTTCTGGAATAGATGGCATATGACCCTATCCTTCTGGTTCCGTGATTTTATCTTTATGCGTTTTACATTCTTTGCAATGAAGCATAAATTGGTGAAAAATAGAATCAGATTATCGCAATTAGCATATTTTGTAGATTTCTTAATTATGGGTTTCTGGCACGGCTTAACGTGGTACTATATCGTATATGGTATTTACCATGCTTTGGCAATTATCATTAATGATATTTGGTTAAGATTTAAGCGCAAGCACCGTAAGCAAATTCCACATAATAAATTTACAAAGTGGTTTGCGATTTTCTTAACATTTAATGTTGTTTGTTTCAGTTTCCTAATTTTCTCAGGTTTCTTGAGTACATTATGGTTTGGCTGGAAGTAGTTTATTATTTTTGAAAGGATTTTCTTATTATGGATACAAAGCAAGCTGTTTTAGATATTTTAAATGAATTAACTGGTGAAGATTTAAGTGATCAAATGGATGAAAACATTTTTGAAAATGGTTTGTTAGATTCCATGGCAACTGTTCAAATGTTACTTGAATTACAAGATAAGTGTGATGTAACTGCACCAGTATCAGAATTTCACCGTGAAGATTGGGATACTCCAAATAAAATCATTGCAAAGGTAGAAAGCTTAAGAAATGAGTAATAAACGCAAACTGTGGCAGATTTTCGGCCCAGTTCTCTGTGCGTTCATTTTGTTAATAATCTTATTTTTGATTCCATGGCAAAATGGTGAAAAGTCAGATAATGCTCTATTTAAAGCTTCAGTTTCACAATCTCAAACTGTTTTTAAAGGACAATCGATTAAGCAAGCTGCTTTTGAAAAAAACTATGTTCCATTCTATGGGTCTAGTGAATTATCAAGAATGGATGCCTTGCACCCAAGTGTCTTAGCTTATAAATATAAAAGGAATTATCGACCTTTCTTACTGGGGGGACCGGGAAGTCAATCCTTAACTCACTTTTTCACTATGCAAGAAACAGTAGATCAGCTTTCTAATAAAAAAGCTGTATTTATTATTTCTCCACAGTGGTTTACTAAGCAGGGACAAAATCCAGCTGCATTTGGGGTGTATTTCTCCCAACTTCAAGCAGTTGATTGGATTTTGACTGCTAAGGATAGCGTAACGACTCGTTATGCTGCTCGGCGCTTACTAGCTATGCCAGCTGGAACTGCTAGTGAAACAACAAAGTATGCATTAATGACTTTAGCTTCAGGACAAAAATTGTCTAAATATCAGACTTTATACTTGAAGGCTAGACGTCAAATATTAGCTAACGAAGATAATTTCTTCTCATCTATTGGGATGACTAATAACATTCCTAAAATTCAAAAAGAAGCAAATAAACTGCCAGGTACTTATGCCTATGATAACTTGCGTCAATTTGCTAATGAACAGGGACAACAGGGAACAACAAACAATAAGTTTGGTATTTCTAACGGTTTCTTTGATAAAAAGTTAAACAATAAGAACTTAAAGCACTTAAAGAATTCTCAGAAAGACTTTGATTATACTCAGTCACCAGAATATGCAGACTTTGAATTGGTATTGAATGAACTTGCGCATGAACATGTTAATGTGTTGTTCATTATTCCACCAGTTAATGAAAAGTGGGCTAAGTACACTGGGTTATCTCAAACAATGTATCAAGAATGTGTTGCTAAGATTACCAAGCAGCTTACCTCTCAAGGTTTTAATAATATTGCTGATTTATCAAAAGATGGTGGAAAGAAATTCTTCATGGAAGACACGATTCACCTTGGTTGGAATGGATGGTTAAAGGTGGATCAATATGTGAAACCATTTATGGAAGAAAAGAATCATCCAGTCAACTATAAGCTAAATAGTTATTACTTTACTAAGGCATGGGGCAACAAGACTAACGTAAAGATGCCTGATGTCAAAAGCAACGCAGCAACAGAAATAAAAAAAAACTAGCACAAGCAGACATTACAGGCAATGTCCTGGCGATTAAGAATAATAAAGTAATTCTTAACGAGTCTACCGGCTTTGCAAACATAAGCAAAAAAGAACACAATACGCCTAAAACAGCTTTTTTCATTAATTCAGTTAATAAGGTTTTTACTGGTGCTCTAGTTATGAAACAAGTTGAGCAGAAAAAGCTCAAACTTAATGACAAACTATCGAAGTTTTATCCTCAAGTACCTCATGCTAATCAGATTACGATTAGGCAGCTTTTAACTATGGAAGCAGGATTACAAGGAAAAGATGAATCGAGTTATGGAACGCCAGTCTTTAAAAACAATCAAGCTGGAATTAAATATGATATTAAGCATAATATAGTTTTTAATAAGAAACAGTATAACCAACGTTTTTACTCATCAAGTAACTATATTTTATTATCAGGTATTTTAGAAAAAGTGACACATCGATCTTATGAAAGTCTGGTGAAAGAGACCTATATTAAAAAGTTAGGTCTATCTGAAACAGAATTTTATTGGGATATACCTAAAAATAAACGTATTAAGGTTGCGGTACCATACACTAAAAATTCTCAGGGTTACTTAGTACCACATAGTGTTGTAGTAGATAAAGTACATGGAGACCTAGGTGCTGGAAGCTTGGTAATGTCAAACAAAGACTTATGTCGGGCTATGAGTGCAATTTTAAATGGGGAGATAATAAAACCTTCATCAGTAAAAAAAGTTTATGCTCCATCTGATCCTGCTAAATATAATGCGGGTTTCTATAATTTTCCTGATTTTCATTCTTCAAATGGTTCTGGTGATGGATATACAACTTACTATCGCGTCTCAAACGATACACGGGATGTATTAGTGGTTCAGTCTAATTATCCAGTTAAGGATTATTTTAAGGTAAGAGGAATATGTAATGACCTTATAGAAAATTTAATAAAATCACCTTCATAAAGATAGAAAACATTGTTTTCTATCTTTTTTTATAATTTTGACTTTCTTAAAAGCAGTTGTACAAGTATGGTTGCTGTGCTAAGATTTACCTGTACCGTTGTAGCAAGCTGTATTTTCTACGGTAGCGAAAATGTAGCTTTTATTTGGTCAGAATAACGGTACTGAACACTGTGTGAGCCTGATTCCGATGTTGGTGGAATTAGGCTTTTTTTGTAAATTAGAGAAAATAAAAAATCGCTATTCAGCGATTTTTTTCTTGTTATAAGCGTTAATGATTGCAAATAGAAGAACAGAAATTAAAACCAAAACAGTGCAAACTACAAATAAGGTCAAGTAGGAAAAGTTATCAATTACTAAAGCTCCGATTAATGGTCCTAAAGCACGACCAGCTGATGTAACTGACTGAACAATTCCTTGATATTTTCCCTTGTCTTTATTACTAGCACGGTCATTAACAAAAGTTGAAACAGCAGGAAAGGCGAGAATTTCTCCACATGTTAGAACTGCCATAGCTAGAACGAAATTAAAGTAATGGGTTGCTCCAATTAGTAGTAAGAATGCTAGTCCAAACAGGCTGAATCCAATATATAATCGTCCATGAAGATGTTCAGTTAGCCAGTCATCGAAGTAAGTTAATAGTGGTTGAATGAGGACAATTAAAATAGCATTTAGAGTCCAAAGTAAACTATATAGTCGAACGCTCATGTGCAATCCAAGCATGTAGGAGGAAATATTAGAATTCCATTGTTCATAAGCAATCCAAGCAGCTAGAACACAAATTAAGATAGAGAAAATAGCTCTTTTTGCGCCATAAGGAATTTTTTCTTGATGTTGAACTGAAGTGACTTTTTTATTTTCAGAAGCATGAGCCTGGTTTAAACCACGATATTCAAAAAAGATTACGATGCTTAAAAAGGCAAACATAATAAAAGCAAGTAAGAAAATATAAGTAATGCCAAACGGTAAAATGAATCCCACCATTAGTGACCCAAATACTAAACCTAAATTTTGTGTGAAGTATAAGACGTTAAACACATAGGAGGCATTGCGACTTTTAATTAAAGTAGCAATTGAATTTAAACCAGTTACTACAATACCGTTACCTAAGCCTAAAGTAATTAACAAAATTGGATAGGCTGGCCAGCCATGAAATAAAACTAGTAAGAAAGTGGATAAAGTGGAAATACTGACACCAGTTAAAAGGGTTTGGTAAGGATGCCACTTATCGAATAAAAGACCTCCAGCTGCGTTTCCAATCATTGTAAAAGCTGAATTTATGAATAAAACAATCCCAGCTACTGTAAGTGTTTCATGAAGATAATTATGAATATAAATAGTAGTTAGTGGCCAAATAAAACTAACACCAGTGTTAATTATTAAAGAACCAGCAAATAACCAGATTAACTTAATTGGATCTAGTGCATGTTTTTTTAGCATGAATTTTCCTCCTTTTTAATTAAGAATAGTTGTATAAAAATAAGCTGACACTTGTCAGCTTATTGTGTAGAATTGCTATCTTTATTTTGCCGGAAGCTATGACTTTATGCAATTAATATTACGACTCACCATTTATCCAACTGCTATCAAAGGTACGAAGAACCTCGTTGGCTGGAAATGCGTCTTTTCCGGTATGTTTAACTGCTTCATGAACCTGCTTTTGAGTTAAATGATCACATACATAGCTTTTAATTGCTTCGTTAATTACTAAATCCCATTCTTTATCTGAATGATTTAAATAATAGTTAAGTAGACGATCAGTTTCATCATTAATCGAAAAACTTCGTTTAGCCATAATTTTTCTCCTTTTATTTTCCCCATCATTATAGCATGTTCTTTACTTAATCTGTATTGATGGATACTTGTTTAATTTAATCTGCATTTTAATAGAAAAGAATATGTTTCTTTCAAAATTTAATTTAAACTAGGGGATAGATTATTAGAAGTAAGGACTAATTTATGGAAAAAATAATTTTTAAAACCATTGTACGACTTCGTAGATTAGCATTTTTTAGAGTGACCGATCGAACTCTAATGATGCTAATGCCACTTGCTGTTGTAGGAAGTATTTTTCAATTTTTATGGCAGAGTGTTTTTTCTCCAACGAGTTTAATATCTAATATTTTTTATTTTGATAAGTGGTTACCTGATCAGATTTTTAATGCATCATGGTATGCCTGCCAGGGTGTTACTAGTGTAATATTTGGTACTTTTGGGCTATTTACTGCATATTTTTCAGCCCAATATACCGCACGTTTGTATCAAAAAGATGCTCAGATGGCCGGTGTTTCAGGAATGCTAACTTTGCTCCTTTGTGCCTATCGCTTCAGGGATGTGCGAAATTTTCAGCTATCTTTTAACTGGCGTTTTTTGAATATTAATAGTTTTTTATTTGCTCTTTTAATTGGGTTTGGGACTGGACTTATTTTTAGATTTCTTGGAACTGAATACCATCATCGTCATGCAGAAAGCGCACAATTAATAAAGCAAAGAGCCTTTAACTCATTTCGACCAATGCTTGCTACTTGGCTAATTGGATTAGTAATTGGAATTTTGGCTAGCTTAGCCCACGTACGAATAATTGCAACAAACTTCTATCAATTTTTCCAAAGTCAGGGGCAGAATAATTTAAATCTTGGTATTTTTATTCTCTTATTGCTTTTAGCACTGTTGTTAAACTGGTGTGGAATTGGTCAGCCTTTAGTATCTCTGACAGCGGGTAGTGATAGTGCGACTAATGTTGCAAACTTAAACTATGCTTTGACACATGGTTCTAGTTGGAATGTGCCTAATCCATATGTTGGAAATTCTTTATACCAATCTTATGGAAAATTTGGTGGTAACGGGTTAACTCTAGTGATTTTGATTGGTATTTTAATTGTTATTAAGAAAAATGATATTGCTAAAATAGCGCGTTGGAGTTTTATTCCAACTCTATTTGGTTCTAATCAAGGAGCTTTAATTGGACTTCCGATTATACTTAATCCATTATTCCTAGTACCCTATGTATTTTTGCCAGTCGTAAATATGCTTTTGGCTGCTAGTATGATTGCTATTCATTTAATTCCGGCTCCAGCCTATAATGTGTTATCTGGTACCCCTGGGCCTTTGTATGCCTTTATTGCTACGAATGGAACGTGGCAAGCCTTGATTTTTTCAATGCTACTGTTTGCGTTTGATATTTTGTTATATCTTCCAATTGTGAAAATGGCGAAGGATATTCAGGACGAAATTGATTTATTAAATGATGAGGAGACTGGCTATGAATATGTTAAATAAAAAGATGATATCGAAAAATCGTCTGCTTTTGCTAGCTACCTTCATCTTTTTAATAGTTTTATCTATTCCAACCTTTTTTTGGATCAAAAATGCTAACCATGATTTAGCTGAAAGACGAAAATCACAAATGTCTCCTGTAATTATGATTCCAGGATCAAGCGCAACAACTGAGCGTTTTAATGAATTGGTTAATTTATTAAATAAAGATACGCTAAAAAAGCATAGTTTGTTAAAAATTCAGGTAAAAAAAGATGGAACATTGAAGTATAGCGGAAAAATTAATCGTAATGATAATGAACCGTTTATTGTAGTGGGATTTGAAAATAATCATGATGGTTATGCCAATATTAAGAAACAAGCAGGCTGGTTTGATGAAGCTTTTGCTCAGCTCAGTCAGCAGTATAAATTTAATAATTTTAAAGCGTTTGGACATTCAAATGGAGGCCTAATTTGGACGTATTGGCTTGAAAACTATTATGCGGATTATAGTGATGAAATCACGATAAAGAAATTAATGACTCTTGGAACTCCGTACAATTTTAATGAAAGTAATATCGATCATAAGACTGAGATGTTGAATGATTTTATTAAAAATCGAAAGAAAATACCTAAAAATTTAGATGTATATTCAGTATCAGGCGGCGAGAATTATGAGTCTGATGGGCTTGTGCCTGAAAGTAGTGTGGCAGCAGGAAAGTATATTTTTCAAAATCAAGTAAAGCATTATACAACAATGACTGTTACTGGATCCGATGCACAACATTCTTCTCTTCCTCAAAATAAACAAGTAGTTCAGCTAATTAAGCAATACTTGCTTGAAAACAATAGTGGAAATAATATTCCTGTTAATGGACAAAAACCAGAGGAAAATAACAAGAAGAAAAAGAAGATAAATGATTAAATTATTTAAAAAATTAATAGAAATAAATAATTTTAAAGCTATCTCATGATGTTAATTCACAAACATTTTTAGCCATAATCGCTCTATGTAGCGCTTTTGGTCCACCTTATTCACAAATTAAAATAAACTGTGGAAAAAATATTGTATAATATTTTGCTTTCTGTGGATAACCTGCTATAATAAGAAATGTGAGTAGTTAGCACTTATAACTTATGAGTGCTAAAATTTTTGAGAATATGAGGAGTGTGTAAAGCATGGCATACTTTGACAATGGAAACTACAATTTTGATGATTTATTTAATGAATTAAACAGAGATTTTTTCAATGATGGAAGAATGAGCAGTGGCCAACAACCAATGAGATATAGTGCTGGTCAAGCACCTCAACAAGGCGCTCAAAATGGCCAACAAAAGGAAAAGCCAATTGGTGTTGATTTAACTGAACAAGCTAAGAAGGGCAAATACGATCCTGTCATTGGACGTACCGCTGTTATTGATCAAGTTATTGAAATTTTGAGTAGACGTAAAAAGAACAATCCTGTTTTGACTGGTCCTGCTGGTGTTGGTAAAACCTCTGTAGTTGAAGGATTAGCTCAAAGAATTGTTGATGGAGACGTTCCTGAAAAACTAAAGAATGCTCATATTATTGAGTTAAATATTAATGAATTAGTTGCAGGTACTTCTCTTCGTGGTAGTTTTGAAGAAAAACTAAAGAAGATTATCGATAAGGCTAAGGGTGACAAGAATGTTATTCTCTTTATCGATGAATTACATAATATTGTTGGTGCAGGTTCTACTGATTCAGAAAATAATTCTGGGGATGCTGCTAATATCTTAAAGCCAGCATTAGCTAGCGGTGAAATTCGTGTTATTGGTGCAACTACTACTAGTGAATACCAACAAATCGAAAAAGACCCTGCTTTAGCTAGAAGATTCCAACCAGTTCAAGTTCCAGAACCAACTATCAAGGATGCTATTCAAATTTTGAAGGGATTAGCTCCAAGATATGAAAAATACCACAATGTTAAATACGATCCAGAAGCTTTGAAGCTTGCTGCAGAACTTTCAAATCGTTACATTAATGATCGTCACTTACCAGATAAGGCAATTGATTTAATGGACGAAGCTGGTGCTAAGAAGTCTTTAGGTATGGATCAAAAAGATGAAACTTCAATTAAGAACAAGATTCATGCCTTAGAAGGTAAAAAGGCAGAAGCAGCTAAGAAGGAAAAATATGATGAAGCTGCTAAGATTAAGAAAGAAATTGAAGACCTTAAGAAAGATCTTAAGAATGCCGGCAAAGCTAGTGAACTTAAAGTTACACCAGAAGATATGTATGCTTTAATTCAAACTAAGACTGGTATTCCAATGAGTGAAATTAATGCAAATGAAGCTCAAAAGAATGCTAACCTAGCTTCTGACTTGAAGAAAGTTGTTATTGACCAAGATAAGGCAATTGATATCATTACTGATGCAATTGCACGTAAGCAAGTATTTAAGGATTCTAACCGTCCAACTGGTTCATTCTTACTTACTGGTCCTACTGGTGTTGGTAAGACTGAATTAGCTAAGCAATTAGCAATTAAACTATTTGGTAAAGCAGATGCTTTAGTACGTTTGGATATGTCAGAATACCAAGACCAAATGGCTGTTAATAAGTTGATCGGTTCAGCACCTGGTTATGTTGGCTATGGCGAAGGTGGTCAATTAACTGAAAAGATTCGTCACCAACCATATTCATTGATTTTGCTTGATGAAATTGAAAAGGCAAATCCGCAAGTCTTCAATGCTTTACTTCAAATCATGGATGATGGTCGCTTAACTGATGCACAAGGTAGAACAATTTCCTTCAAAGATACAATCATTATCATGACTTCAAATGCTGGCTACTCTGACAAGTTACTTAAGGGTGACGATCAAGATGCTTTACGTAAAGCTCTTGAAGTTTACTTCAGACCAGAATTCTTGAACCGTCTTGATGCAATTGTTCCATTTAATTCATTAACTAGTGAAGATATGCTCAAGATCTTAGACCTTTACTTAGTAAAGATGGAGAAGTCTCTTGCTAAGAGAAACATTAAGCTTCATGTTACTGATGATGCTAAGAAGTACTTGGCTAAGAAGGGCTATGATAAGGAATTCGGTGCTCGTCCATTGAGAAGAGTTGTTGAACAAGACCTTGAAACCCCAGCAGCTAAGTTGATTGTTTCTAAGCCAGATACTAAGGAAGTTAAATTCACTATTGATGATAAGCATTTGTACTTAAATGGTGAAATCCTTGAAGATGTATTGTTTGACAAGGAAACCCGTGAACAAGAAAAGAAAGACATCAAGGAAGCTGAAAAAGCTGACAAAAAAGAAGAAAAATAGTTAACAATATTGTGAAAAAAGACTACGAATTTAATTCGTAGTCTTTTTTTTAATTAATTTTAATTGTAGGGTAGAAATAGCTATAAAATCAGGTATAATAATTAAAAATAAATTAAGGAGAGTTGGAATGAAAAACTTCTTTAAGAAAGTTCCAGTAAATACTTTTTTAAAAGCAGATTCTCGCTTAACTAGACATTTAAATGCTCGTGATTTAGTTGCATTGGGAATTGGAGCAGTTATTGGAACAGGAATTTTTATTTTACCTGGTCATGAAGCAGCACAGCATGCTGGTCCAGCGGTTGCTATTTCTTTTTTACTAGCAGCTATTGTTTCTGGTATGGTAGGAATGGCTTATGCTGAATTTTCTTCTGCAATGCCAGTAGCAGGATCTGCCTATTCTTTTGGTTCAGTAATCTATGGAGAAGTAGTAGGTTGGATAATTGGATGGGGATTATTATTAGAATATTTTTTAGCTGTTTCTGCTGAAGCGACTGGTTTTGCTTCATATTTTAATAATAATATTTTAGCTCCAATTGGAATTCATTTGCCTAAAGCACTTGAAGCCGGTCCTATGGAAGGTGGAGTAATAAATATTTCTGCCGTTTTAATTGTATTAATTGTTGCACTGATTTTATATCAAGGTGCTAACTTGTCTAAACGTGTGGAAAATATAGCAGTAATTATCAAAGTCGCAATTATTATTTTGTTTATTGTAATTGGAATGTTCTATATTAAGGCAGATAACTATGTTCCTTTTTACCCTAAAAAATTCCAAACACCACCGTTAGGAATTGGAGGAATATCTACAGCAGCAGCCACTGTATTTTTTGCATTTATTGGGTTTGATGCGTTAGCGGCAAATAGTGCTGAAACGAAGGATCCTGAAAAAAATGTTGTTAAAGGAATTATGGGAACAGTAATTATTGCTGTATTACTATATGTAAGTTTTTCGCTGGTTTTAACTGGAATGGTTAATTACAAGCAATTAAATGTTGACGATCCAGCAGCTTATGCACTAAAAGTAGTTGGCTTAACTGCGTGGAATAAATTGATTACCATTGGAGCATTAGTCGGAATCTTTACGGCAATGATTACTATGTTGCTAGGTGGATCAAGATTACTGTATGCTTTAGGAAGAGATGGACTCCTACCCGATTCCATGGGAAGTGTGCATGCCAAAAAGATGATCCCAGATCATGCGGTAATTGTTTCTACGATAGTAGCTGCTGTTTTCGCTGGCTTGGTTCCTTTAATGGAATTAGCTTCTTTAATTAATGCAGGTACGTTAATCGCATTTGCTTTAATTTCATTTGGAATTATTCCTCTACGGCATCGAAAGGATATTGTGAATGATGGATTTAAGATGCCATTTTATCCGGTACTGCCTGTAATTGCTGGACTATTAAGTGTATATTTCATTTGGATGTTACCAAATACGACAAAAATTATGGTGGGAATCTGGCTAATCGTGGGAATCATTGTGTACGCAACATACGGTATAAAACACTCTAAATTACAGAATTAATCAAAAAGGTCTCAATTTGAGGCCTTTTTTAGCACTCTAAAAAAATATTGCTAATTTTTTACAAAAAAGGGTTGACGAAAAGCAAAAAAGCCTGTAAAGTAATACATGCTGTTTGAGGCAAGCGAAAAGAGCGAATAAAAAAGTTCGAAAAAAAGCTTGTCAAAGCGAGCAAAAGATGATAATATTATAAAGCTGTCATTTGAGAGAGATGAGAAAATTAAAAAAGTTCTTGTCAAAGCTTAAAAGACATGATATAATATAAAAGTTGTCACATGACAACGGTAGTACCTTGA
>CANPPJ010000018.1:0-23124 GCA_947575965.1 uncultured Lactobacillus sp.
TATGAGGCATTGCAGAAGATCCTTTTTGACCAGCTCTAAAGTGTTCTTCAACTTCATGGATTTCACTTCTTTGCAAACCACGAATTTCAGTAGCCCAGTTCTCAATACTTGTTGCGATTAAAGCAATTGTAGCAATGTAGTAAGCATGTAAGTCTCTTGGCAAAACTTGACTAGTTACAGGTTGTTGAGTTAAACCTAATTGCTTTAAAACGCTAGTTTCAACTGCTGGTGGCACATTGGCAAAAGTACCAACGGCACCAGAAATTTTACCAGATTCTACATCTTTAGCGGCTGCTTTAAAGCGTTCAATGTCGCGGTTAATCTCGGCATACCAGCGAGCAAGCTTCAAACCAAAGGTAGTTGGTTCTGCTTGAACACCGTGAGTACGTCCCATTTCAACAGTGTATTTATATTTTCTCGCCTTATCTGCAATAGTTTCTTTTAAAGCCTCTAAGTCTTTCAAAATGATCTCATTAGCTTGCTTTAAGATATAACCTTGTGCAGTATCCACAACATCAGTTGAAGTTAAGCCGAAGTGAACCCACTTCTTCTCTTCACCCAAGCTTTCAGAAACTGTTCTCGTAAAAGCAACCACATCATGGTGGGTAATGGCTTCAAGTTCTGAAACACGCTCAACAGTAAAAGAAGCATTGTCTGCAATCTTCTTAGCATCTGCTTCTGGCACTTCACCAAGTTCTGCCCATGCGTTAGTTGCAGCGATTTCTACCTTTAACCAAGCAGCGTATTTATTTTCTAAGGACCAAATTTTGCCCATTTCTGGACGAGTATAACGTTCTAACATAAATTACATTTCCCAAGGATTCTTCAAAACAATAGTTTGTTCACGATCTGGACCAACTGAAACAGTAACTAAAGGAACACCTACTAATTCAGAAACGCGGTTCAAGAACTTCTTAGCATTTTCTGGTAAATCTTCCCAGGTCTTTACATTGGTAATATCTTCTTCCCATGCAGGAAGTTCTTCGTAAACTGGCTTACATCTGTATAATTCCTTCAAACTTGCTGGGTAGTAGTCGATCTTTTCACCATCAAGTTCATAAGCAGTAGCAATCTTAATCTTGTCAAAACCAGAAAAGACGTCTAATAAGTTCAAACTTAAAGCGTTGATACCAGCAACACGCTTAGCGTGACGAAGAGCAACTGAATCAAACCAACCAACACGACGTGGACGACCAGTAACAGTACCGTATTCATGAGCAGTTTCACGAATACGATCACCAACTTCATCTAATAATTCAGTTGGAAATGGTCCTTCACCAACACGAGTAGTGTAAGCCTTGCAGACACCAATAACAGTATCTAAGCGGTTAGCACCCATACCGATACCAGAAGCAATTCCACCTGAAATAGTGTTTGAAGAAGTTACGTATGGGTAAGTACCTTCATCAATATCAAGCATTACTCCTTGTGCACCTTCAAAAAGAACTTTTTCGTCGTTATCTAAAGCATCGTTTACAACGACTGAAGTATCGGTAACGTATTTCTTCATCTTTTGACCGTATTCAAGGTACTTTTCAAAGATGTCTTCAAATTTAAGTTCAGGCTTGCCATAAACCTTAGTGAATAAAGCATTCTTTTCAGCTAAATTAGTACGTAACTTCTCTTCAAAAGTATCTCTTTCAAGTAAATCACAAACACGGATACCAGTTCTTGAAGCCTTGTCCATGTAACAAGGACCGATACCATTCTTGGTAGTTCCGATCTTCTTGTCACCCTTTGCTTCTTCTTGATAAGTATCTTGCAAAATGTGGTAAGGCATAATAATGTGTGCACGGTTAGAAATCTTCAAGCCGCTGATGTCGATACCTTCTTTTTCAAGGTTATCTAATTCTCCGAACATTACTTCTGGATTGATAACTACCCCATTACCAATTACAGCACCCTTCTTAGCAGCAAAAATTCCAGATGGAATTAGGCGCATCTTGAAAGTCTTATCACCGATTTCAATTGTGTGGCCGGCATTATTACCACCATTTGAACGAACAGCCATTGCTGCTTCTTTACTTAAGAAATCAGTAATTTTACCCTTTCCTTCGTCGCCCCATTGACTACCTACAACTGCTATTGCTGTCATTTGATTTCACCTCATAAAAATCATTTTCTTAAAACCGAAGACTAGTTTAACAATCTATATCTTAATAGTCAATTAATTTCCGAACATTTTTAATAATCGATAAAATAAATATTCATTTTTATTCTTGACTTTGACTAACTTCACCCGTATATTAACTCATGTAGTTTTTAAAGAGTACGAGGTAAATTAAATGAGTAATTATTTTAGTATGGAAGCTTTCGATTATGATGACATCCAACTTGTACCTAATAAATGTATTATTAAGAGCCGCAGCGAGGCTGATACAGGAGTTAAATTTGGAAGTCGAACATTTAAAATCCCAGTTGTTCCTGCAAACATGGAAAGTGTTATTGACGAGGATTTAGCCATCTGGCTTGCAGAAAATGGCTACTATTATGTTATGCACCGTTTTTACCCAGAAAAACGTGCTGACTTCATTAAGATGATGCATGATAAAGGACTATTTGCTTCAATTTCAGTTGGAATTAAGGATAGCGAATACGACTTTATCGACTATCTTGCTAAGGAAAACATTATTCCAGAATATACAACAATTGATGTAGCACATGGTCATTCCGACTATGTAATTAAAATGATCAAGTATATTAAGGAAAAATTACCTGATACCTTCTTAACGGCTGGTAATATTGCTACACCTGAAGCAGTTCGTGAATTAGAAAATGCCGGAGCTGACGCAACTAAGGTTGGTGTAGGCCCTGGTAGAGCCTGCATCACAAAGCTTAAGACCGGTTTTGGTACTGGTGGCTGGCAATTAGCAGCGCTTAGAATGTGTTCTAAAGCCGCTAGAAAGCCTTTAATTGCCGACGGCGGAATTCGCCATAATGGTGACATCGCTAAGTCTGTTCGCTTTGGTGCTTCAATGGTTATGATTGGCTCACTTTTTGCTGGTCATGAGGAATCCCCTGGTAACTTAATTACTATTGATGGTAAACGTTATAAGCAATACTGGGGCTCAGCCTCTGAAGTTCAAAAAGGTGCTTACCGCAATGTCGAAGGAAAGCAAATGTTAGTTCCATACCGCGGCTCAATTAAAGATACCTTGCGTGAAATGCAAGAAGATCTACAGTCTTCAATTTCTTATGCTGGTGGAAAAGATCTAAGTGCAATCAGAGTAGTAGACTATGTTATTGTTAAGTCTTCTATCTTCGATGGAGATAAGTAATAGACTTCTACTGTATTCCAACATTCACAGTAAATAGTTATCAAGCCATATCTGTTAGCAATCAAGCTAATGGATATGGATTTTTTATAAACTAAAGTTGTATTTTTAAACGCTTTATCTGTATAAAAGTACAAAAATCAACTATAATTATAGATGACAAATACCCAATATTTTATTTCTTAAATTAAGGAGCAAATGTAGAATGAATGAAAAGACTAATAAACTTTATTTTCTAAAAATGAAAATAGAAAATCATCCCTTATTCTCTGATGAATTAGAATTTTCACTCATGAGTGATGCACGTGTATTAGAAAGCACTAAAAGTCAACTAACACATCTTGCTGGAAATCTTTGGATCAATAATATCATCACGATTGTTGGTAAAAATGCTACCGGTAAGACAACGATTATGAGTACCATCATCGGGATGCTTAAATTGCTTTTATATAGAATGTCAATTGACCAAACTTCCCTTCAGGACATTTTTATTGGAACAGAACCAATAAAGATCACGACCTATTTTTATGGTGAAGATGAGATGTTATATAAAGATGTGATTACTTTCAATTTAGATAAAGCTAGTCCAAATAAAAAGTGGATCATTGGCAATGAAGTGATTTACGAAAAGAAATTTAATAAGAGAGCTACCAAGAAAAATATCTTAAATTTCAAAAATATTGATCCACTCTTTGATAGGAATAAGTTGAGTGAAGAAGCTACCTCTCTACTCTCTCCTGATGATTCAATTTTCAGATTAGTTCAAGCAAAGAAAAAGTATGCCGTTCAATCTATTAGTGGTAACTTAATGCTTGCAAATGTAAACGCCCTTTTATATGGAGATAAAGACGTCCCAACCGAAATCTTAAACTATTTAGATCCAACCATTGAATATTTGAAAATTGAACAAGATAGAGACGAATCTGGTCAGTTAAAAATTCTATACCGTCTAAAATTCAAGAATCGTGAAGAAGAAATTAATGCAACAGCATTCGATGTTATTGAGCATTATTTATCGTCTGGAACGGCTAAAGGAATTACTTTATACGGGAGTGTGATTGCTGCTTTGCAAACTGGTGGAATAATTTTTGTTGATGAATTAGAGAATCACTTTAATCATGCTATCGTTAGATCCTTTATTGAAGATTTTTCTGATCCAAAGGTTAATGTTAACCGTGCAATATTGATTTTCAGTACTCACTATTCCGAGTTATTAGATGATTTAGAACGAGGAGATGAAGTTTATATTGCTAAAAGAGATAATCAGATTCAATTACAAAGATACTCGTCTTCTAATGTCAGAAGTGATTTAAATAAGAGTGATGTCTTTGAATCAGATTATTTGGGCGGAACTGCCCCAGAATATTCTGCTTACATGCAGCTTAAAAAAGCTACCAAGAAAGCGGTGAACAATATTCGTGAATAATGAATTAGTAGCTTTCATCGCAGAGGGAAATACAGAACAAGCAATAATTGACGTTCTCTTAGATCATGATGCACTAAGGTGTACTCGAGAGAATGTGTTACAAGAAGAAGTTATTCGGTGCCGAAATGGTAAGAGGTTCGCCAAGCAATACTTAAATAAGAGTTTTGGACAAAAAATCCATATATATCGCATATTAGATTCAAGATCCGAAAATTTTGTCCTACCTAAAGCTTATCTTCCAAAAGTATCAGAAGTAACCAATTTAACTACGCGTCCTGAAATAGAAATATTGTTTATCCTATTGCATAATGATTATAAAAAATACACAAACGGCAATTACAAAAAGCCTAGTATATTTGTAAAAGAACATTATCATGATTTGAAAAAGGTCAAATCATACGAGGATAATTTCCAATTTTGGGATGATCATTTTGATGAGTTAATTCGAATTTTAAAACAATATAAAAGCTACCGTCCAAATGAAGATACTCTAGCTGATTTGTTAAAATAACCCTCACAACAAAAAAGATGTCGTTAATCTTCGCACTACGCGTTGATTAAATGACATCTTTTTTGTTTAATATTTTTACAAGTTGATCATAATGCTAAAGGCTAAGCCCCAAATAATAACATAAATCACAGCAACCATTACTAGATAAATTACTGCACCCCAGAATGGATCATGGATCATCTTTTCGGTTCCCGGATCAGGACAAACAACCAATAAGAATGAACCTAAAGAAAACAGTGCATAGAAGATCCAGACTAAGGCTTCTCCAAATCCAAGCAAGCCTGAACTTAAGCTTAGGATTAAGAAGAAGAATGCACAAATTACAATCCAGAAATTCCAGTTAGTTACTTGTGCAACCTTGTTGACATACTGCCAAAAGCCACCGGTACTACCGAACACGAACAAGTGACCAACCATGGAACAAAGAATCGTAATAATTTGAACACAGAACAGAATTACGATTGACCAGAAGGTAAAACCTGATGCATGATGGATCAGCGTAATATCAAACAAGTTGGCAATATAATTGCTAGCAATAGCTAAACCAATGAATAATACAATATCTTCACCTAATAAGGTAACAACTCCATACCACTTTTCCCCTAGGTTGTGGCCGAGAGGATAGCGCCATGACTCTACTAGCCAACGCCAATAAGTGTTAGGAGTTTCCTCTTGTGGAGCTTGAACTTCATCTCTCATAATAAATTCCTCCTCAAGATTATTGATCTTTCAATTCTTATTATAACAATAATCCTTATTTATAGGCAGAATAAGGTCTTTTAAAGTCAAAAAGTATCAAAAAAGCAAGTAACTATTAAATTACTTGCTTTCAATGAAATGTTAAACAACCTTTTATGTAAAAATAAAAGAAAAGTGGATTAGGGTTTTCACCCTAATTAAAAATCAAACTGTTATTTATTATTCTTTGGAGTATCAGCCTTTTTCCATTTTAGGCTGTTTAGATCACCTCCTTTAAAGAAGGTGCGATATTGTTCAGCGGAAATACCAGGTTCTGAAGTTGAATTTTCTTTATCTACCGTATCTTTAGATCCAGAATCTGGATTTTTTCTATCTCCTATGTTTTCAGAATCTAAAGGTCTCTCTTCGTTATCTTCATCATAATCACAATTCGGAACAAAGACATGATACAGTTCGTTAAATGTATTAATATCTATAATCCTTATCCGTGTACCAATAGGAACTACATCATTCCAATCAGCGCAAATAGCTTCTGCTTCATAGTAACAAGGCATATGATTTTCGGCTTCACTTTCAAAATAAGCCTGACTACAATTTTTATTTTTGTGTAATTTATCTGAATCTTTAGGTGGTTCATTTGCGTATTTGAATTGCGGATAAACATTGGTATTATCAACTTGCTGGTTGCTACCAAGAATTTCTTCAATAAGCGATGTTAAACCCGTGAACTTACCAAAAACATGCCCAACATCCATATTATACTGAGATGAAAGTGTTATATTTTGTTCTGTTGAAGAACTTTCTTTCGATTTATCTTTTTTTGACTCATCTTTTTCATACTTGCTAGCTAATACCTTAAACATGAGATAGTCAATATTATCCGACTTTTTTTCTTTATTAGTCTTGGCTCGTTTATTTAGCCACGACTCATCATGAGAAAAATCTTTTCGAGGATGTTCTTTCAATTTATGTAATAAACAACCGCGCCAACCTGTAATTATTACTCTGCCATAATTATAATGACAAACTGGAAGAATGACTTGATGGTACGCTAAAAAATTTTCTATAACTTTTTCTGCATTTTTATGCTTTTTTTCTGATGTTTTAGTCTTCTTAATTGAAATATTAAAGTAATTCTTATTCTCTTCTACATACTGTAAGTCATAGTCTTGGAATTGCTCAATTTCATTTAAAGATTTCCTATCTTCAAACCCAAGACGCTTTAAAACTTCTCTCTCTTCCATAGACAGACTAGTTACGCTTTCTCTTCTTGTCGCTTACTAAAGAACCTAGGCCTAGGGATGCTAAAGACAATCCTGCTAAAGCAGCAAATACGCTGAGCTTATCGTTAGCACCAGTTTGTGGCAATGAGTTCTTAGATGCATTAGCTTGGGCAACTAACTTCTTAGTTTGAGGACTTAAAACAGATGCATTATTTGATCTTACTATAGTGTTAGTTAAGACTGCACTTCTTTGAGTAGTAGATACAGCAGCTGTTGGAGCTACTAAGCTAGAAGTACCAGCTTGAACACCAGTAGTTGTAGTAGCAACATGCTTAGGAGCTGAAACATTATCTAGAGCCTTGTTGATTTGAGCATCAAGAGCAGCACGTTTTTGGTCTGCCTTTTGCTTGTTGATTGTAGTATTTAATTGCTTGATCTTAGATTCATAGTTAGTGATAGCTGTTGATAAGTCTTCAATATGATTGTTTAACTTAGTTAATTCATCTTGAGCAGCTTGGTATTCTTTATCAGTCTTAGCAGCGTCTTCTTTTGCTTCATTATAAGCTTTAGTCTTATCTGCTAATTCAGAATTTGCCTTGTTCAAGTTATCAATTACATCTTTATGGGTGCTTACATATTCATCATATGCAGCTTTAGCCTTAGCTAAGTTAGCATCAGCTTGTTCTTTAGTAGTTTTAGCAGTTGATAACTTAGCTTTCAATTCATCTAAACGAGAAGAAATAGCTGATAATTCACTTGTTGCCTTGTCTAAGTTAGCTTTGCTTTCTGCTACTGCACTTTCGGCCTTACTCTTTGCACTGTTAAGATCATTTAACTTAGCTGTTAACTTATCTAAGTTAGATTTAGCAGCGTTAAATTGAGCAAGAAGATCTTTATTCTTAGCTTGGTAAGTAGCTAAATCAGCTTCTGCCTTAGATTGAGTCTTATCTAGGGATGCTTGTTTATCCCTCAATTCTTGAACGCGACCCGGTAGAACTGCAATCTTCTTGTCTGCATCTGCCTTAGTTGCTTTTGCGTCTGCAAGAGTCTTGTTAGTATCGCTAATTGATTTAGTTAAATCACTAATGCGAGTATTAAGTCCTTTAATGTCGTTAGTTAAACCGTTAATTTGATTATCTAAGTTAGATTTCTTAGGAGTTAACGTGTTTACTAAAACTAAGTTATCAGTGTATTGCTTTTTCAATTCACTCTTGTCGTCAGTTAATGGAATATTAGCATTCACATTAAATACTTTTGGATCAAGAACCATTGATTCATGAACATTAATAACGTGGATATCCATATCGTCAAAGCCCCAACGATCTTTTGTTGGTTTCACACTGAAACTAATTGAGGCATAGTTTTTACCTTTTGCACTATAATTGAAATACTCTTGTGACAAAATACCATATGCATGAAGCCATTCATTATAATTGAATGCAAATCGTTTAACAGCATTGTATACTTGGTTCTTTAAATGATCCATATCGTCTAATCGATTATTATAATCTTCTTTTGAGTGTGAATATGTATTGTGTACGTTATATGCTAATTCTTGATCACTATAATGATATGGATTGCCAAATTTATCAGCATTTGCTTTTGCCTGGTCAAATGGAATTTCGGTCCAGCCAAATCGATCAGTCATCATATTTTCATAATATTGGCTATCCTTACCATATGTACCATCCTTACGTGAAACGGCATATCTTAATCCGTATTTGTGTGCCAGTTCATTAATTGCTTCACAGTAATGACCATCACCGGGTGAAGTTAAATGTGCGTCTACATCCCAATCATCTTTGACATATCTATCTGCAATCGCATTTGCAAAATCTAATGCTGATTCATTAAAGGTCCATGGGTCTACACCAATTTGAGTTCTTAATTGATTGATCAAGTCAATACCGAACTTATTTAATTCAATTTGGTCAGCTCTTGACATATGCTTCAAATTGACCATATGATTCTTTTCAGCTTCATTATGCTTGTATTCGTTTTGAGTCCAGCCAATCCAGCTTGCGGCTTCCATTTCTTTGTAGTAATCATCGGTATGTGATTTGCCATTCCACTTCTTCACAGTATCTTTGTAAACTTGTGGCATGACCATAGTATTGACTACTGCATCTTTATCTGCATCTAATTCTGCTTTTGCAGTGTTCATCTTGTTTTGTGCTGCTTGCAAATCGTTGGCTACTTGATCTCTTTGAGTTGTTAAGTCGCTTGCTTGTTTTTGCTTATTGCTTAATTCACTCTTTGCACCGTTTAATGCATCAGTATCATTATTTAATTTTGCTTGTGCATTATTAATAGTTTCTGCTGCTTTATTTGCGGTATCTTGCACAGTCTTTAATTCATTTTGTGCTTGAGTTAATTCCTTAGCATTTTCTTGTGAGGCCTTTTGTGCATCGGCGGCTTCTTTTGCTTGCTTATCTAATTCGGCTTTAACTGGTTGATAATCTTTATTTACAGCATCATAAGTCTTTTGTGCGTCATCTACTTGACCTTGAGTCTTACTAATTTCTTCATTAGTTTTATTCAAAGTTTCAGTATTGGTCTTTAATACATCTTCTTGCCCTTGACGATTATTTAAAGCTTCTGCTTGTTTAGTATTTTGAACATTAACTTGTTCTTGAGCACTTTGAACATCAGCATTTGCTTTATTTACATCATTTTGTGCAGACTTAACATTATTCTCATAAGAAGCATCATAATTTGCTTGAGCTTTAGCTTGCGCATCTTGAGCAGTCTTTAATTGATCTTGAGCATTAGCTAAAACATTTTGAGCTGATTGATTATTTGAATCAGCAGTTAAGACGTTGGCTTGAGCATCAGAAGTTTTACGAACAGCATTGTCGCGATCTTCTTGTGCTTTATTTAACTGATCTTGAGTTTGAGTCAAATCTTTTCGATTTTGATCAATTGTCTTTTGTGCTGCATTCTTATCAGCTTGCTTTTGAACTTCAGCCGCATGAGCATTTTGAGTATTAACGCCAGCTACTGCACCAGTCGCAAGTACTGCAGCGGAGACATACATTAACTTATTATTTTTACTTTTCATTCTTACTCCTCCGAATAAATTAAATAACTGGTTTCGATCTAAAAGGTAGATACAAGCTTAGTTTACCCCCCCCATTTTTTATTTTGTCAAGGTGTTTTACGAACAAAGCAAAAAAACCAAACGACATCGAAGAAAAAACGTTATTCTTCAACATCATTTGGCTTTTTATAAAATAACTTATTCTGTTAACTACTTACTATTATGCCTTTTCTAGCTCTTATTTCAACATGCTTTCAGCATATGGCAATTCAAGTGATGGATCTGCATTTAAGTTCACATCACTAAACTTACCTGCTTGATACAAGTTATAAGCAGCTGCACCAATCATGGCCGCATTGTCACCGCAAAGCTTCAAGTCTGGCAAGATCACCTTTGGCTTAATATCAGCAGGTAACTTTTCAATCTCTTTTGCTAATCTATCCCGTAAGCCGTGGTTTGCGGCGACCCCGCCGCCTAGAATAAAGGTCTTCGGCTTATATTCCTTAATTGCTCTAATTGTCTTGTGACTTAATACATCAACAACTGAAGCTTGGAAACTTGCAGCTAGGTCGTACTTATTAAGTTCTTCATGAATTTGGTCTGCATGGTGGCAAGTATTAATGAAGGCACTCTTAAGACCTGAGAAGGAGAAGTCATAGTCATCATCTTCCATCATTGCTCTTGGGAAGTGGAAGGTATCTTTCCCCTTATGTGCCCATTCATCAATGGTCTTACCTGCTGGGTAATTAACACCTAAAACGCGGCCAATCTTATCATAGGCTTCACCAGCTGCATCATCCCTGGTATCACCCACAATTTCAAAGTGAATCGGATCCTTCATCAAAACAATCTCAGTATGTCCACCAGACACCTGCAAAGCAAGGGCTGGATATTCAATCTCATCCTTTAATTGCGCTGCCATAATGTGGCCCATAATGTGATCAACGCCAATTAACGGAATTCCAGTTGCCATTGAAGCAGCTTTTGCTGCACTAACACCAATTAAAAGTGCCCCAACTAGACCTGGTCCATAGGTGACCGCAATTGCATCAATATCATCCCAAGTCGCATTTGCTTCATCTAAAGCTTCCTTAGTAATCTGCGTAATTACTTCAATATGGTGACGACTTGCTACTTCTGGCACAACCCCACCAAAGCGTTGGTGACTTTTAATTTGAGTAGCTACAATTAAGCTTTCGATTTCACGACCATTTTTAATCACAGCAGTTGAAGTTTCATCACATGAGCTTTCAAATGCTAAAATTCGAACATCTTTTTTAGTCACTTTATCTCTTCCTATTCTTAATCTGTCAATTCTTTAATCATGCTAATCGCATCTGCTTGTTCAGTAGTATAGTAGTTCTTCCGGATAAAGTTATCCTTAAAGCCTAACTTACGATACAAACTCTGAGCATTATAGTTATCGCTGCGTACCTCTAAAGTCATCTGAACTGCGCGATTTTTCTGAGCAATCCCAATCATGGTTCTGAGCAAGAATTCACCAATTCCTCTTCGTTGATAGGTAGGCTTTACCGCAATATTGGTAATATGACCTTCTTGAGCCTGCATTCTCATCCCCACGAAGCCCACCAAAGTTGAGCCTTGATAAACTACTAAGTACAAGGAATTAGCATGCTTCTTTAATTCACTCTTAAAAGAGAATCGACTCCAAGGCGTCCGTCCAAAGTACACTTCTTGCTCTAAGCCTAGCAAGTCCGCAATATTTTCATCGCTAGCCTTCATAACCTGATAAGTTTCATTATCTAGCCTTAATGCAAAGGGCGTAAAGCTGAGGTCGATTTCTATCGGATGAAAAAATAAACTAAACTTCTTCAACATAGTCGCTATCAGGGCCAAAAGCCTTTCCAGTCTTATTATGCCAGTCCATTTCAGCTTGCGTACGTCTCAAATATTTTGGCACCATCTTATCAGGATCTACTGCTTCTTTATTAAGAGCTAACTTTCCAATTTCACCAGCATGAATTTGGTTGTCTCCAGCATCTTGAGTGAAATTGTCTGAACCAAGTAAGTCCTTAATTTCATCTTGGTATTTTTCAATTGGGCTACCAACAAATATAACTTGTTCAGATAAGCCAAGGTCTTTCACCTTATTCATCAAGTCATCTAAATGATAGTGACCGTCAGGAACTAGATTCTCTAACTTGCCGTCAGCCTTATGATAAACACCAGCAAAGAAGTTCTTGTTACGAGCATCTAATTCACTCACGATTAAGCCATCGCTTGCGCCATTAGCTAATGCAGCTAAAGTTGATACCCCAACTAAGTCTTTATTTAAAATAGAAGCAAACATCTTCGCAGTAGTAATTCCAATTCTTAAACCAGTATAAGAACCAGGACCTTCTGCAACTGCAAAACGATCAATATCTTTTAAAGTAAGATCATTTTCCTTCAACAATTCATTAATTAAAGGATCTAAATGTTCACTATGATTTCGATGATCTTCTTCGTTCTTTTCCCAAATTTTATCTCCATCATTCAAAGCTACGCTCAAATGATTGGTTGCAGTAGTAATACTTAATATTTTCATTTAAATTCTATCCTTATTATTATCGAAATTACCTTCTTATTTTAACACGTTGAAGAGCATTTAAAATCACGTAAAGAACGACAATTTGAATCCAAGGAGTGATCAACTCTTTTAGAATTCTTTGTAGAAATGCTGCTCTTAAATCTAAGCCATATAATAGATGAATCCAGTACGTATTCATTAAGACATTAACAACTAAGGTAACTAATAAGGTTGCAGCAATAATCCGCCACCACTTAATTGGTTTTTGATATAAGAAGAGGGCGTAAATTACCACACCAACAATTGCTGACAGCGTAAAGCCAGGGAAGAAGCCTCCCTCAACTCCAAAAATCGCTGACCGCAACAAGTCACTGGCTAATGCCCCAATTCCGCCCCACAAGGGACCAAAATAATAAGCAAGCAATGCACTTCCAATAAATCCTAAACCTACCTTTAAGGTTGATGGACCGAAAGATATCTTCTCAAGTACAATATCCATGGCTACAAAAAGAGCTAAGGTAACTAAACCTTGCAAATCTAATTTCTTTATTCCTGCCTTCATTGGCATCCCTACCTTTCAAAAAAAGCACGACTGTACTAACAACAAGTCATGCCTTTAATTTTCTTTCCAATTAATTTCAGCTAAAGCAGAAGTATTACCCTGATTAGAAATCAAATGATACGAAGTCAATGTATCTTGATCAAGCTCTACTTCTGATAGTGCTTGATCTCCGTATTGAACTTCTTTTTTAAATGAAATATCAATACTTTTGACAGTATGAGAATTTAAAAACTCTCTTGGCAAGGTATCAATCATCCAATCAAAATAAACACTATTAGTTAAATGATGGTTTGTATCCAAATCATAATATCTAACAGTATATTTCTTACTTGAGCGATATTCTTTTAAGGGACGTAATCTCTTAAAGCGCGGCATATGTTTCAAGTATGGATTTCCAAATTTCTGCATCATTTGATCATCTGCCTCAGTAATTTTGCGATTTTTTAAATCTAAAATTACCCATTGGCTTTTAGCATCTACTATCTTTTTGTTAGTAGAATCAATTATACCAAAATCTCTGTATTCAAAAAAGCGATTATATCCACTACCATTTGTAGTAACGGTAATTTTTTCACCAGCTTCAGGCAAGCGGTCGATATCAAGATGATACTCAACTACAACCCAGCCTAGATTTTGCTTTAGTAAATCATGAATCCCAGCACCACCTGAAGTTAATTGATCATTCGAAACCTGCATAAAATGCTCAATTAAATGAGGAAGTTGAATTTTTCCTGTTTCATCACAATCCCCATAGCTAACTTGGTGCTCTTCTTTAAAAATCTTTTCCATCTTAATCCTCGTGCTTAATTTTGATGGTATTTGTCATAAAGTTCATTCTTTGAAACCTTATTTGCCTTAGCAACTGACTTAATCGCATCTTTTTTACTTTCACCAGCTGCTACTTGGTCGGCTACTTGCTTAATTAACTCATCCCAAGAAAGTTGTTTTTCTTCCTCTTCATTCGGAGAAACTAAAACCACAAATTCACCTCGTGGATCGTTTTCAGTGAAGTATTCATTAATTTCACTGATTGATCCTCTGATATATTCTTCATGAATCTTGGTTAACTCCCGCGCTAAAGCAATTTTTCGATCTGGCTTAATTACTTCAGCTAAAGTCTTCAAAGTTTTCTTCAATCGATGCGGTGCTTCATAAAAAATTGAAGTAGCACGCGAAGTATTCATCATTTCAAAGTACTTCTTTTGCTCACTGCTCTTACGCGGCAAAAAACCATAATAAGTAAAGGGTTGTGCATCAAACCCCGAAGCAATTAAGGCAGTCGCAAAAGCTGAAGGACCAGGAAGAGACACAACAGGAATGTCATTTTTGATACATTCTTGCACTAAGACATAACCTGGATCAGAAATCACTGGCATCCCAGCATCAGAAATCTCAGCAATTGTCTTTCCTTCTTTAAGTAGCTTGATCAACTCTGGTGCCCGTTCCTTAGAATTATACTTATGAAAAGAAATCATCTTATTATGAACGCCAATCTTTTCAAGCAAGATCCCACTAGTTCGGGTATCTTCAGCTGCAATGTAGTCAGCTTCAGTTAGAATTCTTTTTGCTCTTAAAGTAATATCTTCTAAATTTCCAATTGGAGTAGGGACAAGATACAGACGTCCCTTATCTTTTTCATTAAAACTACTCTGCACTTGCATAATTTTTATCCCCTACTCTTTTGTCCGTGATTTACAAAATTATCTAAAATATCTAAGCAAAACATACAATCTTCACCTGATTCACGGTGAGAACCATAGTACATATTGCAGATATGGTAACCGGAATCGTAGATGTTTCTTAACGACTTCAAACCAGCTTGCGACTTATTTTCGGCTGGTTCTTTATTTGCATCTAACTTACTAATTTTTTCTCTTAACAGTTGATTTTCAACTTTTAATTCTGTATTTTCTTTCAATACTTCAAGCATGTCATTTTCCAGACCGGCAACAGTTTTTGTCATTGCCTGAAGATTGTGCTGTAATTGTGACAATTGTGAAAATGGATCCACTCAAAAACACCTACCGTTCAAAACTCAATACTAAATAATCTAATGTATTGTGGAAACTAACATTACTAGCTCGCATCTTATCGCAAGTCATTAATAACTCTAATAAAGATGCACTTTCCCTTAACTTTTTACCAGCTTCTAAGCTCTTCATTGCCAAAGTCTTAAGCTGATAAAAAACAAACTTTTGACTCGCTGGCTTAGTAGCAAGACTACTAATCTGATTCACACGCACCAAGGCTAAATCATTATGTTCTAACAGCTCTTGAAACAAGTATTTACTCTCTTCTTCAAGCTTACTTGTGTCGCCTAGATCATCAATTTCTTCATCTGTTAAGCCATATTCAAGTAATTGTGCTCTTTTACTATCAATCTTTTCATCAGAGAAATTAAGAATCTGGGTTCTAGATTTAACCGTTGGTAAAATTTGATTTTCATTATTTGTGATCAGAATGGTAACGACTGGCGCTACTGGTTCTTCTAATAAATTAAGCAAGGCGTTGCTTGCAGCTAAAGTTAATTTTTCCGCATTTTCAATTATAAAAAAGCGGCGATTTCCTTCAACAGGGCTTTTAGCAAGTTCTTCTTTTAAAGGACGAATCTGATCAATTGAGAGAGTCTGCTTACCTTCTAGTTTTACTAAGAAGACATCTGGATGATTTCCATCTAAGATTCTCTGACAATTGTTACAAGTTCCATCTGGCTTATCTTCTCCCAAGCAATTAAAAAGGCAGGCCAGCCAGTAAGCTGTATTTATGCCCTTCTTTTGCATGGGATCAACAAACAAGTAACTGTGGGCAACTTTTTTATTTAAATATGCATCCCTTAAAAGATCAGCCTGCTTTTGGCCGATATTTTTTAAATCAATCATTAAAAGTGCTTAAATTCCTCAACTGGTAATACAAAGACAGTCGCTCCACCAACAGTAACTTGAACTGGCTTTCCAAGCATGGAAGTGCCTGCAGCATCCATGTTCATATTCGAGACATATTGTTCTCTAGTATGGGAGCTCTTTTTAATGATTTCTAATACTTCATTTACACGGTCATCTTCAATACCCACGATAAAAGTTGTATTCCCTGCTCTCAAAAAGCCACCGCTGGTAGCTAATTTAGTTGCACGAACATCATTTTGAATAAATTCTTTTGCTAAGCTATCTGCATCTTTATCCTGTACAATTGCTAAAACAAGTTTCATTCTTACCAAATCCTTACATAAAAATATCAGGTAATTGTTTTCTTATTATTTTAACACTATTAGCTGCAACATCCTTGATCGGTAGACTCGCATCTACTTTTTTAATTCGATCAGGGTAGCGTTCAAGTAATTCGCGATAGCCAGCATAGACTTTATTATGGAAGTCAATTTTTTCTTGTTCAAGTCGATCTTCTTGACCAGCACGTTCTTTTTCAATTCTAGCCAAACCAACAGCTGGATTTAAGTCTAAGAAAATCGTTAGGTCAGGTTCAAGTCCGCCAGTTCCAAAATCATTAATTTGCTTTACTTCTTCAACGCCTAGATTTCTACCTACACCTTGGTAAGCGAGTGAACTATCAATAAATCTATCTGATAAGACGACCTTACCCGCTGCTAAGGCTGGACGAATCACTTCACTTACGTGTTGACTTCTTTGGGCTGCATAAAGCAAAGCCTCAGTTCGATCGTCCATTTCTTTATTTTCTGGGTCTAAAATAATTGTTCTGATATTTTCTGAAATTTTCGATCCTCCTGGCTCACGTGTAACAATAGTTCGCTCTTGTAAAGTTTGCGGCAATTGCTTAATTATTTCGTTAATAACTGTAGTTTTTCCTGCCCCATCTGGGCCTTCAAATGTAATTAAATATCCTCTCATGTCTACCCCCACTTGGCATTGTACTGTAAAAGAAAAAAGAAAGACAGACTTGTTTTTTCAAGATTATTTATTTTTCCACAAAAAAAGTCCACCGCAGTGGACTACATTATCTAGTAATAACGCTTGATGAGCTACTAGATTTAGTGTTTCTTCTTCTTGCTTCTTCGTATAAAAAAATAAATTTTGCATGAAGAATTTTATTTAAAACTCGATTATCAAATGAATAATCGATTGTTGTTTGATCGAAAACTTTTTGTTCAGCAAGTTGTCTTTGCAGTTGAGCAACAATTCTTAGTAATCGTTCGTCGCCTGCTTTTTTAACTTTGTTCCTTTTTCCAATCATAGATCTGTTCTCCCTTGAACAGCGCGCTTCAAAGTAATTGAGTTGGCGTATTCAATATCGCTACCTACGGCTAAACCAGCAGCAAGACGCGTTACCTTTAAACCAGCTGGCTTAATCAACTTAGCTAGATACATAGCAGTTGCTTCACCTTCTGGGCTGGAGTTTAGGGCAAGAATAACTTCTTTAACTTCATCTTGTTTTTGAAGTCTGGTAATTAAACTTTTAATGTTAATTTCTTCTGGGCCTACTCCATCCATTGGGGACAAGACTCCATGTAAGACATGGTACAAGCCATTATATTCGCCCATTTCCTCAAAAGCCATGACATCTTTTGGTTGCTCAACTACCATTATCGTTGAGCGGTCACGGTTTTGATCGCGACAAATCTCACATGGATCACTTTCAGTGATGTTTCCACAGATAGAACAAGAATGAAGATTTTCTTTTACCTGCATTAATGACTTAGAAAAGTCTTCCACGTCATCTTCTGGCATGTCCATTGTGTAAAAGGCTAAACGTGTTGCTGTTTTTTCACCAATACCAGGCAGCTTCATGTAATTATCAATTAACCGGGCAATTGGTAATGGATATTGCATTTTACATCAAACCTTTAGTGTATTTGCCCATTGATGCTTGAGTAGCATCATCTACTGCCTTGATTCCCTTGTTTACAGCATCGATAACAAGATCTTGAAGCATATCTGGATCATCGGGATCGATTGCTTCCTTATCAATCTTCAAGTCTTTTAGTTTACGGTCGCCGCTAAAAGTAGCAACTACCATGTCATCTGCAGACTTACCAACAAATTCTTGAGTAGCTAAATTTGCTTGTTCAGCTTCCATTTGTTGTTGCATCTTCTTAGCTTGCTTAATTAAACCTTGCATGTTACCCATGCCCATACCACCAAAATTAGGTCTCTTACCCATAGTTTTCTCTCCTTAATCTTTAATCTGTGCTAGATCTCCAAACAATTCTTTAGCCTTATCAATGACTTCTTTTTTTGCTTGAGGATCTATCTGATTACCATTTGCTTCTTGTTCAGATTTTTCTAGTCTTTGAAATTTTTTAGCAAGTAACTCTTCTTTGTGACTTGCCACAAAATCATGCCGTACTTTCAACCATGAAGAATCTGCAACTAAAACAATACTATAATTATGCTTTGTTAGCTTCGCAATTTCAGCTTCAAGTTGAGAAATTAGATCTCCGTCTTGATTTGCTCGCTCAAACCATAATTCATACTTACATTTTAAAACAATTTGCTCGTGACTTGCAGCCACAGGATCTAAAACTTCCATTACAGCTCTTTGAGATACTTTTAGAGTAGAAAGTAAGTCTGGCCAAATATCTTTTACTGTATTTAGGTCTTCCTTAGTGGCATTTTCAAGCACATGATATACCTGCCGCCGGTTATTTTCTTGAGCCGCTTGGTTATTAGAACTAGCCTTTCTTCTTTTCGGCTTTTGTTCTGGCTTATTTTCTTTATCAGCAAGGCGCCTAATTTGCGACTTAGTTTCAGTTTTAATTGTGCCAGAAAAGTCTGAAGTAGTACTTCTAGCAGGTACCGGTCTATTTTTCAATTCCGCAACTTGCTTGCTTAAAGTGTCAATTTGATTTTTTAGAGTTTGAACAACATCTGATGAAATTGCTTCAGCTTGTTGAGGTGTATTATCAGCTTTTACTGGAGCTTGAGTCACTTGAACTACAAATACATCAAGCGGGATTTGTTGCTGGTTAGTGTAGCGCAAGTCATTTAAGGCACTATTAGCCGCTTGCACGAGTGAGTAGAATTTTTCTTCTGGAATTTTAGCTAATTCAGTGACGTAATTCTCAGTTAAAAAAGTTTCTTCTTTATTACTCTTAATAGCTAACATCCCTTTAACCGTTAAACTAATTAGCTCATCTAAAATGTTCTTAGTTGATGCTCCGTCCTGCAAAAGTGCATGAACTATTTCAAGAGCTGCTGAAGTTTGTCCATTAAGTAAATTTAATAATACTTGTTCAATTTTTTCTTGGGCAGCATAACCAGTTATTCTTAAAGCATCTTCATATTTAACCTTGTCTTGATCATAAGATAAAATCTGGTCCAAGATACTTAAACTGTCACGCATTCCACCATCAGCTACTTGAGCAATTACTTCAAGGGCCTTTTCTTCAAAGTCAATTTTTTCTTGGCCAAGAATATAGGTCATACGAGCAATTAAATCATGTTGATCAATCCGCTTGAAATTGTAGCGCTGGGTTCTAGAAATAATAGTTGCTGGAACCTTTTGAAGTTCTGTTGTAGCTAAGATAAAGACCACATGCTCCGGCGGCTCTTCCAGTGTCTTAAGTAAGGCATTGAAGGCACCCATCGAAAGCATATGAACCTCATCGATGATGTAGACTTTATATTTACCCTGTGTTGGGGCGTATTTTACTTTATCTCTGATATCTCGAATTTCATCGACACCATTGTTAGATGCGGCATCGATTTCGATGATATCGTTCATTGTTCCTTGATCTGCTGCAAGACAGTTTTCACATTCATTACATGGTTCTCCGTCTTGCAGATTAGTACAATTTAAGGCCTTGGCAAAAATTTTAGCACATGATGTTTTACCAGTACCACGTGGTCCTGCGAATAGAAAAGCATGTGATATCTTGCCACGCTTGATTGCATTTTTTAATGTATCAGTAATCGCTGTTTGTCCTACGACTCCATCAAAAGTTCCCGGACGCCATTTACGATATAGCGCTTGATAAGCCATTTTGCACTTCCTTTATCAAAAAAACTCCTAGCTCAAACGAGCTAAGAGCTGTTTAAATTCTCAAAAAAAGGCACATGCCCAAGCAACCTTAGTGCTGCTACCTTCCGGTCCTGACACAATTTGGAGGTCGGACATTGCCCACAAACTATAATACAGTATTTTGATTTATTTTTCCACTATTTATCTTGCTTTTGTTTACGTCTAATTTCACGGAAAAAATCTTTTAGCATTTGGGCTGCTTGATCCCTAAATAAACCGCCATAAATTTTAGGATGGTGATTAAATTTTTCTACCTTAAATAAGTCAATGACACTACCTGCTGCTCCAGCTTTTGGATCAAAAGCACCATAATAAACTTCAGCTAATCTTGAATTAATGATAGCACCGCTGCACATTGGACAGGGTTCAAGTGTAATAAACAAACTACAGTCGACTAGACGCCAGGAATTTAATTTTTTACAAGCTTGTCTAATGGCAATCATTTCCGCATGCTGCGTTGCATCTTCATCAAGCTCGCGTCTATTATATCCTTCACCAATCACATTGCCGTCTTTATCCACAACAACTGCACCAATTGGCACTTCACCTTGTTCTTTAGCCTTTTTTGCCTGTTCAAAGGCTAGGTGCATGTATTTTTCTTTTTGCTCTTTAGTTAACATATATCTTCCTCTTTAATTTCTGCTTATATTCTAACAAAAAGAAAAAAGCTAGCGACCTGCTAGCTAAAAATTTTTATTGTTGGTTATAGAATTGATTTTTTGTAATGTATGAAATTGATTTTACATATTGGCCCTTATGATGGATCTTAATATATTCCTGATTTGGATCATAGCCACCTACTTGCTTTATTTTATAAGCTCTAGTTTTACCATCCTTTGGGTTAATGATCGTTACTTGTTTGTAATTCTGAGTGTCTTTTGGAACCTTAGCATAACTAACTGTTTCACTAACCAATGGATTTAAACGATCAGTAGTAGACGTATGAACAGTCAAAACGCCAATAATTGCTATTACCAGTACAGTCAGAAGTGAAATAACTCCTATTTTAAATTTCTTCATATTTTACCCCCTGCATTAAAGCTTAATTTTTAACAAATTGAATAGTCTGATTGTTTAATTTAACTACGTAATCACAGGCATTCCATACTTTCGGATCATGGGTTGCTATTAAAATTATTGCCTGCTTACTAAAATCTGCCAATAAATGTTTTAAAATAAGTGAAGCATTATCTGGATCCAAGGATCCTGTTGGTTCATCTGCAAAAATTATTTGAGGTTGTTTCAAGATTATGCGCGCCAAGGCTATTCTCTGCTGCTCTCCTCCACTTAAAGTATAAACTTTCCGTTCTAAATCTAAATATTTCAAATCTAATTGTTCAAGAACTTCATGCATTAATTTTATTTTTTGGGATTCCGGCATCTTTTTATGCTTTATCCCAACTGATAAGTTACTTTTAACAGAATCATTATCAATTAATCCAAAATTTTGAAAAATATATCCTAATATATCTCTTCGTAATTTATCTATATTTTTTTCACTTACCTCTTTTCCAGAGATACAGATCTTCCCAGAGTCGGGTTGTTCTAGTCCTCCAAGAATATTTAAAAAAGTAGTTTTTCCTGCACCACTCTGCCCAATAATTGCATAGCTCTTTCCTTTTTCAAATTCACATGAAGTCTCGTTTAAAATAATTCTATCTTTAAACTTTTTACTAATCTGAATAGCCGATAACATACTGATCCCCCCCTTAATTTCCTTTATTTAACGTCAAAAGTAGTTTCTTTTCAGATCGATTTGAAAGAAAGAAAATAATTAACCCCTCTGCAATTAAATAAATAATTAAATACCAAAGAGAACTAAAGGACGCTTTTTGAACTATGAACACACATAAAAATAAAATTGTATCTATACTTAAATTAAATAAAATAAATCTAGAGACCAAATTTATATTTGATTGACCAAATAATTTATTAATTGTTAATTTCGAGCGATTTTTTTGGATAAAGGATAAACTGATAAACGCAATAACTAAAATTAATTGGATTAAAGAAATTATAACTATTAAGGATAAAATTGTAATACGCCGAACTAGCTCAATTCTAAAGTTAGCCAATCTTGTTTTAGCATCTGTAATTCCACCAATATACTTAGAAAGTCCAGTTTTATTTAAAGTTCGCTGCAACTTGTCTAAATCAAAAAACTGAATCATCCCTTGAGTTGCTGCAGAATAGTAGAAATTATCCGATAAGGCATTCAAATTATTTATTACTACAATAATTGGATCTCTTGAAATTGAATCAGCAATTTCTTTTCCAATCGTATAATTAAAAATAGATTGATTGTTCGCATAAGTAACTATCTTTAAACTTCCCTTCATCTTTTTTGTACCTGATAAAGTTTCCTGGAAATTTATAAATTCATCAAATTTTTTGATAAAACTCTGTCTCTGATTCTCTCTATTTATAGGAAATAAGATTGTAAAATTTTTATTTTTAATATCTTTAAAACTGATTTTTTTATTATTAGTACTCTTGATTTCATTGTATTTAAAGTAGTTTTTATTAACAAACAGTACATTTCCATTTTCTGGAGTATCATCTTGTAAATTAGGATGAAATTCTTGTGAATTTCTTGAAACAATATTATTCGGCATTAAATCCATTGTTTCTCTAGTTAAACTCCCTAATTTATCTGTTTCGGTTACATTTTTATCATCTACATTAGTAAATTGAAGAACATAACCACTATTGTGCTTAATCCATTCATGCATTATAGTCTGATCATTTCTAAAAGTCTCAACCGTATGGTGTAAGCTTAAGACGTTGATAGTAGTTAAAATTATCAAAGATATTTTAAAGGCTGATTGTAAAATGAAGTTGGACACTTCAGTCTAAATTAAAAAAGGT
>CANPPJ010000019.1:0-21042 GCA_947575965.1 uncultured Lactobacillus sp.
AGCCGCCTAAAATTTTTATCTATTTGATCTGTATACTTGACGGGACATAGTGCCAATCATAAGGCCTTTTTTCATTAAAGAAATTTTAATTGACTAAAATTTTCCTTAAAAAATAGAAAACGCAAGAATACTCGCGTTATACTTTAAGTGACTAACCCAAAGTAAAGGACGTTCTTACGCAATGAAAAGTGTAAAACAAATTTAAACAGAAAATGATACTAAAAACTAATTTTTCATAGCCTATATTATAAGGAGGAGCAACTTAAATTGGAAGAGAAAATTTCGGTTATCATTCCCGTATATAATGATGAAAAATACTTAAAGCAGTGCATTGAGAGTGTCTTAACGCAAAGCTATCGTAATTTAGAGGTTATCTTAGTAGATGATGGGTCAACGGATGCAACTCCTGCAATCTGTGAAGACTTTCGTCGACAAGATGATCGTATTCGGGTAATTTACAAGCAAAATGAAGGTGTTGGCGCAAGTAGAAATACTGGCTTGGCAATGGCAACTGGTGACTATATTTTGTTTATTGATCATGATGATTGGCTACTAGAAGACCATATCCAGAAATTATATGATTTATTAAAAAAGAATCAGGCAGATATTGCAATTGGGAATTTTAGTGGTTTTTTGGAGGAGAAAAAAGTATTTTTGTTTTATATTAATGAAGGGCAATATTTTGAAAAAAACTATACTCCTTCAGAATGGTTTGAAATAGAATATGAGTCGGAATATAATTTGAGCCAAGTCTTTGTTGTTCCATGGGGTAAGTTATATAAAGCAAGCTTATTTAAGAATATTGTTTATCCAACTGACACTAAGGTAGAAGATGATTTAACAACGTGGAAAGTATACCTGTTAGCCGATAAGATTAGTTATCAAAATGAGCCAAGCTATGTCCATCGTGTGATGAGCGAAAGCGTTACCGGGCACGTTAATCAGATTGATGTTTACCCACTTGAAGCTGTAACAGAAAGAATTGCTTTACTTAAACTTTTAGGGATTGATACTACGAAAGAAGAAAAGGCGTATTACTGGCGCCTTATTCTTTGTCGGGACAACGCTTTAAAAGAAGGAAATGTTATTAAATATCGCGATGCTTTGCAAAAAATTGCTATTTTACAAAAATTTCATAAAATGTCAAACTAATCTAATAAGCAAAGTAAGTGAAGTAATCCTACACTAGAATTAGCAAGGGGATTAACTACTTTTCGTCTTATATTGGCGTATAATTCAATTAGGATTATGAACTTTATAAGTGGTGGAAACTTTCAAAGTCAACGTCTGTAACGTTTTAATGGGTTTGATGATCGGTAATTATTTATTCATTCATTAACTTAAAAAGTTTGCTGAAGTTATTAAGACTGGATAGTATCTCTGGTCTTTTTTAGCATTGCAATCAGGGGAGAGAATTGGTATACATTAGATAATTGTTTTGAAATACGAAAAGGGGATAATAGCAATGAAAGTAATAGTATTAAATGGGGACTGTGATTATTTAAACCAAATTGAAACAACTATTAAATCGATCATGGTTCATAATCAGGATGTCAAAATTTACGTGATTAATCCAGATATTCCGCATGAGTGGTTTGTCAATTTAAATTATTATTTGAAACAGATAGGAGCAGAGATAGTTGATAAAAAAGTTGATCCTGAGCTTCTAGATCAAATGCATTCCTCAAGAAATCACATCAGTACGGCTGCCTTTGGGAGAATCTTAATTCCAAAGTTAATATCGGAAGATAAGGTACTGTATCTGGATTCAGATATTATTGTGGACGCTAATTTAGATGCTGTTTTTGCTATTGATTTTGGAGAAAACATGCTTTATGCTGTACCAGATTTTTATGGTCCTCATAAGTTTGATGAACAAGGTTATGTTATTGATGACGAAATTGGCGAATATAATACTGGTGTGTTGTTAATAAATAATAAACGATGGCGAGAAGAAAAAGTAGCTGATAGATTATTAGAAATGGGGAAAAATGATAACCTGGCTAATGGGGATCAAACGATTATTAATGATTATTTTAAAGGACGAATTGGTCAACTAAACCCAAGATATAACTATCAGATAGGATATGAACTTAATGGTGCACTTCACACGCATATCTTAGAATCATTAAAAAAAGTTGTTGACCCGCAGATTATTCATTACATTACTAATGATAAGCCATATAATTTACTTTCAATAGGGAGTTTAAGAGATAAATGGTGGAATTATTGTAATTTGGAATGGTCTGAAATTATTAATATGGGTAGAGCCAATCAATATAAAGAGAAAAAATTAATTTTTGATGGTGAAGCTTTTGTCTTTACAAATGTTGCAGAAATTCAAAATATTGAGCAATTGATTAAGAAACTCCCTAATATCCATTTTAAGATTGCTGCTTATACAACAATGGCATTTTTACTAATCAAGTTAATTGCATATGACAATGTAACGCTTTATCCTAACATTTTAGAAAAAAGACTTAATAAAGCAATTAATCAAGCAGATGTTTACTTAGACATTAATTATGGCCCTAAAGCTGATGAAGTTGTTGAAAGGATTGTCCAAAAAAGTATTCCAATCTTTGCTTTTGAACAAACTAAATCGCCTGACATGAACTACGATAATTATCAGGTGTTTCACGATGATCAAGTTGACGAGATGGCAACGGCGATCAATAATACAATCAAAACTAATCCAAAATCTAATATTGAAGTTAAAGATGTTAGTGAATCACTAGACCTAATTTTAGAAAATAGGAAGTCGGTTGTTCGCTTTGGAGATGGGGAATTTGACTTAATCAGGGGTGATTCTATTCCATATCAAAATTATGAACCAGACCTAGCTGAAAAATTGAAAAAGATTATTTTGCGCGGAAACTTTAATAATACGTTAGTCTGTTTACCAGATGTATTTAAAGGTTTGAATCGTTACAATCATTATGCGGAAGACTTTTATAAATCTATCTTTTTCCCTAAAAATGATCATTTCTTAAAAGAGATTGCCCAGACTAATAACTGGTATGGGTCGACCTTTATCTCGCGCCCTTACATTGACTTGGTTGATAAAAGTAAGAGTGCCGCGACTTTTACAAAATTAAAACAGCTTTGGCAGGGACGGGACCTTTTGATTGTTGAAGGAGCCTTGACCAGGTCTGGAGTAGGTAATGACCTCTTTGCTGATGCAAAGTCAATCAAACGAATCCTTTGTCCTGCTAAAGATTCATACCAGCAAATCGATCAAATTGAGCAGGCAATTAGGACTAATGCAGAGAATCGGTTGATTTTATTAATGCTTGGACCAACGGCAAAGGTAATTGTTGATGACTTACAGGACCAAAGTAACCAAATGATAGATATTGGTCATGTTGATTCTGAATATGAATGGTTCAAGATGGGTGCTACTCACAAGGTGAAATTGGCAAATAAGCATACCGCCGAATTTAATTTTGATGAAGACATTTCAGCAGTCCATGACCAGGTCTATCAAGATGAGATTGTAGCAAGGATTGAATGAAAACAATAGCATTGAGTTGTAGATTAGTCCAGACTGAGACCACGCTAAGGTCAATCTATACCCACAATAAAAACGTAAAAACATATCTGTTGGGCTAGTTCATAATAAAAACCATTATTCGTAAAATATATGCCAAGATTATAAATTCTAACTTAGGGTGCGGGGTGTATTTTCTTTAGCTTTGTGTTAATTCAGTTTTGAAAAATAACTTTTGATTCGCAAGTGCAGCTTTCTAAGTTGACGACTATTTTGCTGTTCTGCACTTTTTATGTTTAAACGATATAGCGTCCATAAAAGATAGTTTTCCTGTTCGAGTTGGTAGATGAGCTTTTTGTCAACATGACATGGTTAAAGACTCCCTTTTAGTTTAGTCACTTAAAGTCTAACTGTGTTAGGATTTTTTATTAAGTATTACGAGGCTGGGAAAAAACTCCTAGTCCAAAATAAAAACCGGATGATGAATTATTCAAAAAATTCATCATCCGGTTTTTATGTACACAGGAAATCGTTCCTGATATGATGTAATTACCACAAAACAACCAAAAGGAGCGATTTTCATGTATCAAAATTATACCATAGGACAAACCGAATTCGTACTAAACTATAACTATGATTTACCACAAAATCATATTGCGCGACTAATTAGTGATTTTGTCGACTCGATTCCACAAGATGTGCTATTAGAAGATTCAGGACCCTTCATCGCATCCAGCAATTATGCTTAAGATTCTCTTGTTTGCCTACGCACGTCAAACTTATTCTGGAAGAAAGATTGAAATGATGTTGGATGAGAACCTGCCAATGCGTTGGTTAGCTCATGATTATACTTATAGCTACCATACCATCAATAACTTTCGCCGCAGTCAGCACGCTAGTAAGCTAATTAAACATGCCTTTGTCTACTTTACCGTGGCTTTGAAAGATCACGGACTAATTCAAAATGATGCAATTTTTATCGATGGGACCAAGGTAGAAGCCGATGCCAATAAATATTCATTTACTTGGCGACGGGCAGTTGAAAAGTATCATGCTAAGTTAAGAGAAAAGACAAGTAAGCTTTATGAGGAACTAGTAGAAAAGCAAGTGGTGCAAGAAATGGCACCGGAGCTGGTTACTTCCGCCGAAGGCATGGAAGTAATGGAACAAGAACTGGCGGAGAAAATCACTAAGTTAGATGAAGAGATTAAGCAAGGACCAAAAATCATCAAAGGTGGTTCAGTTAGAAAACGGCGCCGTCGTTTTCTAAAAAAGCTTCGTCACCAATTAAGCAACGACCTAATTCCGCGTGTCAAAAAGTATGAACGTGCTGAAAACATCTTCCAAGGTCGTAATAGCTATTCCAAAACTGACCACGATGCGACCTTCATGTGTATGAAGGAAGATCCGATGATGAATCGGGAGTTAAAGCCCGGCTATAACCTGCAAATCGCTACCCATAAGCAATTTATCCTTGATTACGGGCTGTTTTCAAATCCAACTGACACCGGGACCTTAGTGCCATTCCTTACCCAGTTTCATGCTTTAGATTTCTTTGAACATGCAGGCTATGGTAGTGAGTACCATTACACAATGATTCTTGATCGGTTTGAAAAGCAACCGGTTATTCCATACACCACCTATCAAAAGGAACAGAAACGTAAATTTAAAAACGATCCAACTAAATTACAAAATTAGCAGTATAATGCCGAGGATGATTACTACATCGATCATTTAGGAGTTCGCTTTAGTTTTTATCGCTACAGTAAGTCCACTGATAAGTATGGTTTTAAGCGCGACTTTAAAATCTATCGTGCTGATAAACATCAACTATCAGTCAAATTATATTATAAAGCTAAAGTTAAAGATGCCCTCTCAAGTGACGAAGGAAAGGCAATTTATCGTCGACGAAAGTTCGACGTTGAGCCAGTCTTTGGTCACATGAAGAGGGATTTTGGCATACGCCGAACTCATCTCCGTGGCCAACGGGCTGTGGAAAATGACATGGGGCTAGCCCTGATGGCATTAAATCTAACGAAATTTGGCCAATCAATTAGTCGATTGGAGACTAATTTCATAAATAATTTAAAATCCGGACTACGATTTTTGGATCGATCAAAAATCATAGTCCGGATTTTACTGTTAGAGAATCAAGAATTAATAGTTAATTCCTAGCCTCTTTAGTAGATCTTGTATTATTATTCCATTTTTGATTTACTTTTCTTGTGATAAAATTAATTGTGTTAATGGGTGAAGTTAATTGCATTGCTTCATCCATGATATATAGTTTTAAAGATTATAAGGGTGATAATTATGGAGAACAGTAAAATAATTGCAATGGCATCAGATGTTAATTATCTAGAGCAATTGGAAACAGCAATTAAGTCAATTTTTTATCATAATCGTAATACGAAGATATATATAATTAATAGTGATATTCCGCAAGAGTGGTTTAACCATATTAGACGAAATCTCTATTTAACTAACAATAGTATTTTTGATAAAAAATTGATGAAAGCATATTTAAGTGCTTAGCAACTCCTTATTCTTACGTGAGTTATATGACATATGCTCGATTACTAATACCACAACTTATTCCTGAAAATAAAGTTTTGTATCTTGATAGTGATATCATTGTAAATGATAAGTTAGATTCGTTGTTTAATATTCCATTAAAAGATCACTATGTTGCAGCAACTCCTGATCCTTTAAGAGGATTTAATGCTGGGGTTATGTTGATAAATAATCAATTATTTCATCATAATCCGCATAAAGTAAAGCAATTATTTAATGTGAGTCAGAATAAAGAAAATGCTCAAGCAGATCAAACAGCACTAAATATTGTGTTTGGTGATACTTATCTTAAGCTTTCTAATCAATATAATTATATGATTAGTGGAGAACAATATCTTACCTATAATTATAAAGACTTAAGAGAAAAACATGTGGTTCGGTTGAATAATGTAACTAATCCCAAAATCATTCATTATGCTGGGGGAGATAAGCCGTGGAGTCTTACTTCTGGAGGTTTAATGCGTGATATTTGGTGGCAATATAGAAATTTGTCATGGGAAAATGTTTTATCACGTCGTCTATTAGAACCAGTTAGGCCTAAAAGCAAGGGTGAGTTTTTTACTTTTACACCTACAGATGATTTGTTTAATATTAAGTCGTTAATTAAACAATTACCAGAGTATACCTTTAATATTGCTGCTTGGGTTCCCATGTCATCAAAATTAATATCATTACTTGAATATCCTAATGTGCGTCTTTATTCACGGGTATCAGAGGGTAGGGTACAACAGTTAGTTCGAAAATGTGATCTTTACTTAGATATTAATAGCCTTAAAGAAGGAGGATTTTCAGATAAGTTTAGTTATCTTGGAAAGCCAATTTTCAGTTTTGCTAGTGTTGCTCGACCAAATAATCACCAAAATTATCATGTCTTTGCGGATAATGATATTCACGGAATGGTAAAAGCTATAAATAAAATATTTAATGGTTAAAATTTATCCAGTAATTGTTAGAGGTAGAATACGAGTTAACCTAAAATTGTTTCTTATAAATTTTGTGATATCTAATTATAAATAGTATTAGTACCTTGGAGGAATTATAGTGACAGTTCATATTACAAATCTTTACGGATTTAGCTATAAAAGTACAGCGCAAATTGCTCAAAATCAAACAACTAAAATTGCTTGTGATCAGTTAGGTTTTAAGGAATTGGGAATATATCATTATGATAGTTCACAAGAATCTTTTGAACATTTGCAAGCACGGTTTGACGGGATTATTGCTTCAGTGGCGTTTGGCGATACTGTTATTTTTCAATCTCCAAGCTGGAATACCATTGATTGGGATATAAAATTTATTGATCATTTAAGTGCATATCAAGTTAAAAAAATTATCTTTATTCATGATGTAGTACCTTTAATGTTCCCAACTAATCGTTACCTGTTACCCCAATTTATTGATTATTATAACCGTGCAGATGTTCTTATCGTTCCTACCCAAGAAATGGCAGATTTCTTGAAAGAAAATGGTTTGACAGTTAATAATATTGTTTTACAAGAAATGTGGGATCATATTGCTGATGTTGGATTTTTTCCTCTCGCAGAGACTAATGAAAAAGTAATTAATTTTGCTGGAGATCCTTCAAAGTTTAAATTTGTAAATCATTGGAATTTTTCAGGGACTCCCCTTCATGTCTTCTCTGACAAAAAAACATGGATTGATAACCAAAATATAGTTTCAATGGGGTGGCAAACAGATAGGAACCTTCTTAGCAAACTTCGTATTTCTGGTGGATTTGGCCTTTTGTGGGAAGCAAATCCTTATTGGGCTCAATATATGAAGATGAACGTTTCGTATAAACTAAGTACATATTTAGCCGCCGGGATTCCAGTAATTATTAATAAAAACGCTGCTCAAAGTAAGTTGGTTCAACATGAGGGAGTAGGTATTGTAGTTTCCAGTCTTGATGAGGCTGTTGAAATAGTACAAAATTTAAACGATCAAGACTATAATAAAATGATAAAACGAGTTAATGATTTTGCCGAATTAATTCGTGGTGGTTTCTTTACTAATAGAGCATTAACTGAAGCCATTTTCAAATTACATTGTCGATAATTTTAAAGTAATGAGGGAAAAAACGTGACACAACAAACGCAATCAAGCAACTTATTGAAACGAGTAGGGATAACCCTTCTTATCCTTATTATTTATATGCTTGGCTGTACTATTCCAGTGCCGTTAACAAGCATTTCATCAATATATAGAGAAGTCTTAGCGAATAGTTCTGTTGGAATTATGAGTTTTATGAGTGGGAGTAACCTTCAGCGACTATCATTATTCATGGTTGGGCTAAATCCTTTAATGATTGCGATGATGATTGTTCAACTTCTAATGATGCTACGGCTTTTTTATTTTGATACGCTTTCAACGAATCAAGTAATGAGATTCCAGCAATGGTTAACACTGATTTTAGCTGTTATCCAATCATTAGCGATTACTTTAGGGCTACATATTACTAAAACCTTATTAGATAGTTTAGCAGTTACTCTCATTTTAACTGCCGGTAGCCTTTTTGTAGTTTGGTTAGGTAATATAAATATGAAATTTGGGATTGGTGGAACGATAACAATTATTTTGTTTAATATAATTTCTGGATCGTTTCCAAGTCTCATACGTTCGGTTAAACTTTTGTCTCAGCAAAGATATGGTATAATCATGGTGGTATTAGCAGGAATAGTTGGTTGTATTATTTTAGTATTTTGGATTGCTTTTAATCGAGCTTATTACCCAATTAAAATAGTTAATACAATGATGAGCAGTCATGATAAGCCGATTATTCTTCCACTAGGACTCAATATGGGGGCAATGATGACTTATATGGTCGGAATGTCATTGTTAATGGTGCCCACACTATTAATAAATGTTTTAGGACCACGGTCCATTTGGGCTAATCCCTATTTTAATATAGCAGTAAGTGGTGGATTAGCTTTTGTTTTGTTTTACTTCTTTACTTTTGTTCAGTTTGATCCTAAGGAACAGGCGAAGACAATGTTGCATAATAATAATTATATAATCGGTATTCGTCCAGGTGAACCAACGAAAAAATATTTGCAACAAGTTGTTTTGCACGTATCTTTTATTGGGGCAGTGCTAAATGCAATTCAGTTGAGTTTTGGTTTATTAGGAAGCCAAATTTTGGGTAAATTTGCTGGATTAGCCATCATACCAATGAATATGATTATGATTGTAATGTTTATGCAGGGAATAAAAGATCAATTATTAATGTTATTGTTCCCATTAAGATACGCACATTTAATGAAGGATGAGTGATTATGGATTATTTAGTTCCTGCTTGGCATGAGTTGTCAGAAGATTGGGCTTATACCATCCCTAAACTTGAATTTGATGATGCAGTTAGTCATATCAAAGTATTTCAAACAAATCAAAAGCCCTTTTCACTAATCATCACTGATTATCAACCACAATTATCGACAAAATTAAATCAACTAACGATCTCACCAACGCAAATCTTTAGTACTTTTGATTATCTACAGGGAATTCACCATGTTGATAGTCAAATTATTGATTACCGTGATTTTAATTGGCCAACTGGCGCTTACTATGATTTTACAAACTTTCGAGTAATCGTGATGGTCAAAGAAAATCCTTATGCTAAAGTGACTTTTGATACACAAGGTAAAATCCTTTGGGTGGACTATCTGGAAAAGGATAAGATAAGCCGGCGCTTGCTACTTGATAGTCGTGGCTTTATTTCACGAGAAGAACTATTTGAAAATGAACAAGTTTATCAACATATTTATTATGATGAACAGGGTTATTGGCGATTTAAACATGATATAAAATCCGATCAAGTCGAAATTAATAAGCGCTTTTCAGGATTAACTGATCATTTACATTATGAGCATTTAAATGATTTACTCACGGAAATTATTACTAAGCATATATTAAGTAAATTTGATATGAACCAAGACAATTTAATTGTCACGCTGGATGATCAGGCAGTGATCGACCAAAAAACTTATCTGCCTTATCAGCCCAGCTTTTCTTTGAGTCGTTGGCATAGGTATTATGAAAGTCTTGATGAACTTAAAAGCCAACAATTAAATTTGGTTGCGGATAATAATGAAACAAAGAATAATGTAAAAAAACAAACTAATATAGATGCAACAATAATTCCCCTGTTTCAGTCCCGTTTTAATTTAGGTCATAGTCAACGCTCAGATCAAGAGCAAATAGGGCTTTTTATTGAGTCAATGACCAAGGATGAGGTGGATAAAGTATTGGAATTGCTTTATCAGCGATTGCTAAAGAATCCTAAAACGACAGCATTGACGCTAATGAGTTATAGCACTGAAAAATTGCAGCAATCTCAACAAGCTCTTGAAAACTTGAAAGAAAAACATCAAGGTGAATTTGTCTTAGCTAGTGAGGAACAAAATGAAGTTGAAGAAATTTTAACGAAGCAAATGGATATTCCTAAACTAACTATTGATATAAAAAGAATTAGTACTCCTGCTGAAGCTGGGCGACAATTAGACTCGTTACGGATCTTAATTGACTGGGGAAATCAATTGGACGAGTTCTTACAGATTTCGGCTATTAGCACAGGTATTCCACAAATATATCGGCAACCAAATAGCCAAATTAAAAACTATCAAAATGGTTTAATTTGTCCACAACTTTCTGATATTAATAAGGGATTAGACTATTATTTAGGTAACCTTAAGCATTGGAATGAAGCCCTCATTTATAATGTTCAATTGATGAATCAATTATCAGCGGCAGAATTACAAAAGAAGTGGGAAAAAGTTTTAACAAAGTGAGGTGAATCTTCATGAATGTCTTACAGTTAGGCGCACAAAACTGGGCAGATAAATACAAAATTCCAAATGGAATAACATGGACTTATAATACCTATCCTCAGGTGGGAATAAAACAATTTGATTTAGTAATAATTACAGAAGGCGTCCAATTAGAAGATGATTTGTGGAGTAAACTTCAATGGCAAGTTCCTCCTTATTGTGTTTTGTACTCTCCATTTGCTGAAAAAGACCTTAGTGAAGCCGGTTTAAATTTTATTAAATGTCAAGAAGCTCGTCAGATTGTTGAAGAACCTCAAGAGATAATTGATCAAATGCCAATCAGATTCTTTCATGGTCAATCTGGTGTACGATTTGCACCTACTAAATTATTATTAAATAATTCAGTAGGAACATTTACGGATGATGGTCATCTTAAAATGAAAATTGAAGCGGATGAATGGACTAATTTAGGTAGCTATCAGCAAAATATTTATATTGACCCTCAACGGTTGCTTAAATTTAATCTTGAATATGATCAAAAGGCTAATATTAAAATACGTTTACGAGTTTTTATTCAGTCTGCTGGAGGAGATGGTAGTTTTAAGGACCAGTATTTCCTTAATTTTTCGAAAAACAATGAAGAACAAGAACTACCAATTAAACTAGAAGATGTTCCACGATATGCTAACGTTAGTGTTGAGGTGCTTGGAAAAGGAGACTTAACATTAGGTGTTTTGCATGCCCGTTGGTCGCGAAGAGATTATGGTGAATTCCTTACAGGGGGGAAACGTCTTGTTGATCCGATAACTGGCGAAGATATTGCATATTACTTTAATCCTGGTGATTTACGGCCGCCATTACATGTTTATTTTTCTGGAGCACGTAGTTTAGAGGGATTTGAAGCATATCCTCTATTTAGGCGTAATCATACTCCAGCTTTACTGTTTACGGATCCGCGCTTGGTAGTGGGGCAGTTTTATACGGGTGCGGCGATTGAAGGTCAAATCAAAGACACAATTAGTGAAACGTTGAGAAAACTAGGCTTTAGTCGGCAACAATTAGTATTGAATGGGATTTCAATGGGGACATATCCAGCAATTAAACTTGGAGCTCAATTATCTCCTTATGCAATTAACGTTGCCAAACCAACTGTTAATTTAGGGCAAGTTGCTTTACGAGCCCGTCTAGAACGACCAGATGAATTCGATACAATCTTTGATATCGATCGCCAATTGGTATCGTCTTTAACCTCTGAGCAACTTAAGCAATTAGATACAAAGTTTTGGGAGTTAATGAATCAAACTGACTTAACTAAGACACGAATATATGTTGGGTATATGAAAAATGATGATTATGATAATTTGGCAATAAAAAGAATGCAGGAAAACGCGGCCATTCAAAACGCACGATTGTTTGTTAGCAAGGGCTTTCCAGGACGGCATAATGATAATAATGCAGTTGTTCAATGGTTTGTTAGTCGTCTTGCGGAAATAAATAACGCTTTTGGACGAGGAGAATAAAAATGCAATATTTTGTTAATCAAGGCTATTGGGAACCAACAAATGCTTATTCTGCAGGATCAAATATTAGAATTAATCCAGATTACAGTGTATCATTCCATAACTCACTAATGGCACCGGGAAAAACAATTATGAGTTGGAATTCTGTAAATTCATACCAGGCAACTAAATTGGTCCCGCAATTACCAATTTTCCGCAATAATCATAAATACCGCTTAAGTGTAAATGCAAAGGCAGAACCGATTTATTCATTAATTATTCGGTTAACCTTTTTTGACGCGCAAGAACACGAAATTAATCATGTCGAATTTCAGCAACGGTCAATTGAATTTGTTTATCCCTCAGAAGCTGTGCAGTATCGACTAGAATTGATTAATAATGGACTTACTGATTTAACTTTCCAACGGTTTGAAATTTGTGATGCCGATCTTCCAGTCAGCGTTCATGAGGATGTTTGGTTTCACGAGCCAATAAATGAAGATGTAAAGGGAAAGCTTAATTTGCTTTTAATCGCTGACAATAAAAGGGTTCGCAAAACATATCCAGATTTAAAAAAGTATGAAGATTATAAAATGCAGCCAATTAGTGTTGCATGGCAATCATCAGCTGGTGTAGTAGCGATTTTAAAGCAATGGTTGATTTCGAATCGAATCTATGATGCCAATGTGATTAGTACTAATCCGAAGTTAGATCAAGTAGTATTGGAGTTAAAGATGGAGCTTTCCACCATCAATGCAGTCGTTACTAATCAGACTGACCCGCAATCGCAAATTGCCGATGTGATTTATCCATTAATGCCAGCTACTACTTGGAGTTCACCAGTATTGGTTAATCCAGACTGGCCAATTATCTTTTCGGTCATTCAAGAAATAAATTCAAAAGAGGGATAAGATATGACGTACCCCAATTTTAGGTTACAAAAAGTAAAACATACCCTTGCTAAAGTAAATGCATTAACTGCTGAAATGCGAGGGATGAGCGATGAAGAGCTTAAACATCAAACTGTTCTATTAAAAAAAGAATTAGCTAATGGTAAAACAGTTGATGATATCTTACCACGGGCATTTGCGACCATTCGGGAAGCGGACTACCGGATTTTAGGAATGTTTCCATATGATGTTCAAGTTATGGGGGCAATTGTCTTAAATCAAGGTAATATTGCGGAAATGAAAACGGGGGAAGGAAAGACTCTAACAGCAACGATGCCTTTGTATTTGAATGTTTTAACCGGAAAGGGAGCTTTTTTATTAACGCCAAATAACTACTTAGCTCAACGTGATAAAGAGCAATTACAGCCAGTCTATGAATGGTTAGGCTTAACGGTTAGTCTCGGCTTTGAGACCGATGATCAAGAAAAGAAGACAACGCCGGAAGTTAAGCGGAATTGGTATAATGCAGATATTACTTATACAACTGCTAGTAGTTTAGCTTTTGACTACTTGTTTAATAACCTTGCCACCCGGCGTGATGACCAATATTTACGGTCATTTAACTATGTAATCATTGATGAAGTTGACGCAATTTTACTTGATGAAGCGACGTCGCCTTTTGTGGTTTCAAGTACGCCAATGGTTCAATCAAATTTATATCAGTTAGCGGATGCTTTTATTCATATTTTACAGCCTAAAATTGACTATAAATTGAATGAAGATCATGATGCGGTATGGCTGACTCTTCACGGAATACAACGTGCAGAACGTTTTTTCCGTATACCAGATCTTTTTATAAGCAAATATCGAGAAATTTATCGTCATATTATCCTTGCCTTACGAGCTCACTTTATTATGGAAAATGGTCATGATTATTTAGTTAGTGAAGGGAAAGTTGTTTTACTTGATGAGACAAATGGGCGACTGAAAAAAGGAGTAAAGGTCAGTACAGGGTTGCATCAAGCAATTGAAGCAAAAGAACACGTTGACCTTACGCCTAACCAACAAGTTGCAGCTTCGATTACTTTCCCTAGTCTGTTTGGTTTGTTTAATAAAATCGCCGGAATGAGTGGAACGGCCAAAAGTGATGAACATGAATTCTTTGAAGTATATAAGATGCGAGTTATCCAAATTCCGACTCGGAAAAAGGTAATTCGTAGAGATTATCCAGAGCAAATTTATTTAACAACTCGTCAAAAGCTAATTCATGCCCTTGATGAGACAATTGAGCTTCATAAGGCAGGGCGTCCAGTTTTATTAGTGGCTGGTTCGGTAGAAAATTCAGAAATAATTTCTGAATTATTATTAGACCGTGGTATCTCTCATAATGTTTTAAATGCGTTTAATGTCGCTCGAGAAGCTGATATTGTAAAAGATGCTGGACAAAAAGGGGCGGTGACTGTTGCTACCAACATGGCTGGTCGTGGAACAGACATTAAACTTGGTGAAGATGTGAAAAAATTAGGTGGTCTTGCCGTAATTGGGACAGAAATGCTACCAGCGCGAGTAAAGATGCAGTTGGCTGGACGTGCTGGTCGGCAAGGTGATCCGGGTACAAGTAAATTTTATATCTCTCTAGAAGATAGCTACCTTGCTAAGAACAGTACCAAACGGTTCAAAAATTATTATCGTCAATTACGAAAGAAAAAGACCGATAAACAGTTACGTAGTCCACGTTTAAAAATGAGTATAGCAATGCTTAATGATCGTGTAGCCGCTAATCAGCAAATGGCACGCAGCAATGTCAATAAGAATGAAATTGCATTAAAAATTCAGCGTAAGTATCTTTATGATCGGCGTGACCAGTTAATGAGAACCGCACATTTAGAAACAGAAGTTGGAAAATGGTTAAGCAGAGGGATTTCTCTTTACCTTGATAAAAAAGCAGAATGGAGTGCCCTAGAATTACGACATTTAATGAATCAACATTTTACTTATGATGTTGTGGATTTGCCGGATAATTTAGAATTAACCCCCAAAAAAATACAAAAATATTTAGAGCAATTTTGTCAAAAAGAGCTAGAACAGAAAGCTAAAGTATTAATCAATAGTGAACAACTAAATCAGTTTTATCGTTCAGCTTTATTAAATGCGCTTGATAGTAGCTGGACTGACCAGATGGCTTATTTATCGAAACTATCAGTTATCGTTCAGCCATGGACAACAGCACAACGGGATCCTAAGTTTATGTACCAAGAAAAAGCTTATCAAGCATTTGAAAAAATGTTTGATACTGTCGCCAAAAAAGTAGTTGATAATTTAATGCTAAGTACTATTAGATTAAATAAAGATAATAATTTAATTGTTCATTTTAATTAATGATGGAGGAAAGTATGACTGTATATAATATTAATTTAGGAATTGGCTGGGCCAGTAGTGGTGTCGAGTATGCTCAGTCATATCGTGCACAAGCATTTCGTAATCTTAACATTTCAGCAAAATTTGTTTTTTCGGACTTGATTTTAGGGAATAACATTGCTGATTTAACTGCTAATCTAGGTTTTAATGCTGATCAGATTATCTGGCTTTACAACTTTTTTACTGATATTAAAATTGCTCCATCAACCTTTTTACTCGATACTTTTGTTAAGCAAAATCAACTTGAGGAACGAAATTTTATCCTTCAGCCCGATAATGGCACGAAAGAGTTACAATACAAATCTGAAGAAGAAAAATTAACGATCGTGCCACGATATAACAATCGAGAGAAAAAGACAATTGACCAGGTTACTTATGTCGTTAACAATCAACTAATTAAACGTGATTTCTATTCATATACGAAATATGCAACGGAATATTATAGTGGGGATGCTCATGATAATCACGTTGTTTTTCGGGAATTTTATAATGAAGATGGGACGATTGCGTATACTCAACACTTAGATGGGGACGGGCATGAAGTATTTGAATTTTCTGATCAAAACTATTATTCAAAAACTGGTCTTTATCGTGAAATGCTTCGGAAATTGAATTTTAAAGCTGATGATATAATTATTCTTGATCGAATGGATGAAGATAAGCAGTTAGTTAATGGTCAATTGATTTTTGAACATCATTTACCAGCAAAACTGGTTATCCCTGTTCATGCTGACCACTATGACAAGCATTATACAAATGATCACCAAGTATTATGGAATAATTTTTATGAATATCAATTCATGCATTATCAAGATGTAGCTGCTTATGTCGTTGCGACGGATCGACAACGTGACTTGCTAGCTAGTCAGCAAAAACATTTTAACCATGCTAAACCACAAATTAATACTATTCCGGTTGGTAGTTTGGAACACTTGGTAAAGCCAAAAGAGACCCGCAGAACACATTCTTTAATTACTGCTTCTCGATTAGCCAACGAAAAACATATTGATTGGGTTATTGAAGCAACTGTTGCGGCACATAAAATAGTTTCGGACCTAACCTTGGATATTTACGGTGAGGGTGGCGAACGGAGCCGGTTGCAAGATTTGATTACAAAAAATAATGCTGATTCCTATATTAAATTAATGGGGCAACATGATCTAAAGGATGTTTATCAAAAGTATGAAACATATATTGCGGGCTCAACTAGTGAAGGTTTTGGGTTAAGCTTAATGGAAGCAGTGGGTTCAGGTTTATCGATGATTGGTTTTGATGTTCCCTATGGTAATCAGACTTTCATTGTAGATCAACAAAATGGTTATTTATTGCCATATACTGAAGATTGGGGTAATTCACGTAAAGAACAATTACTAGCTGATGCTATTATTAAAAACTTTACTGAGGCCGACTTAACATCTTTCCATGAAAAATCATATTCATTAGCTGAGTCGTATTTGACTAAGAATGTTGCTAAACAATGGCAGCAATTGATAGGAGAGTTACAGCATGCTTAATTTATTTGATAACTTTGATCAAGCTTCATTTGATTTTCTTCGCTCTCAACGAACTGCTCAGATTAAAATCCCAACGGTAGTAATTTATGATGATGGATTCTTACCACCCGAAGTTGAGTCACCGATCAAGTATTGGGGTAACTATAACGTAAACAAAAAGCCCTTATATTTTGACCATCTTTCCCTACCTCCTTACTGGCGAATTTTGAGCACAGCAGCCCAGGGACAGATATATGACCTTGACAAGAAACGAGCAGATATTATATACCAAGCTACTGATAATACTCGTCAAGTAAAAGAAGTTCGTTGGTTGAATAATAATGGTAAAGTTAGCTGGATTGACCATTATAATCGTTATGGTTATCGTTTTGCTCAAACTTATTATCGCAACGAACAGCCAGCATGGCGAAAATATTATGATAAAAAGAACCGTGTTTTTCTTGAATGGAATCTTATCGCTGGTGATTTCTTTTTGGATGTTGATGGAGGTTATCATTTTCCATCATTAATTGAACTTGTTAAATATTATCTTCAGACACGTCGTTTTAAGCTTGATCATATTTTTTATAATACTTTAAACCAAGGATTAAGTGTTTCACTGAACTTACCTGCAGATGGTAGTGATACTTTATTTTGGCATGAACCGCTGATCGGGGATGAATTGCCAGGTAACATGAAATTTTTAATGGAAAATAGTACACGGACCAAACATATTATTTTTCAACGATACACTGATTGGCAACGAATCGGCGCTAAGCTTAAAAATAATAACGTTGACTTTGGCTTCCTCGGGACTATCTACCCGCATCCACGGGCTAATCAGCTGCGCCTCCAAGCTTTGATCCTTACTAATTCAGATGAGATAGTTGAACTATCAACGCTTATTAAGAGTTTGCCTAATATTAAGTTTCATATTGCAGCCGTTACTGAAATGTCTGGTAAATTGTTAGCTTATCAACAATATGAAAATGTCGAACTATATCCTAATGTCAGTTCAGCACGGGTTAAACAATTGATTGCGGATTGTGACATTTATTTAGATATTAATCGTCAAAACGAAATTTTAGATGCTGTTCGTGGTGCTTTTGAGCAAAATATGCTGATTGTCGGTTTTGATGAAACACTCCACGAACCACAATTCGTTAATCCTCAGAACGTGTTTAAAGTAAAAGAGGTCCAGAAAATGAGTAAACATATTATGGCAGCCTTGCTAAAGCCAGCATTGATGAAAGAGCTTATCGATACGCAGCGTCAACTAGCTAGTGAGGTTAGTGTACAAGATTACCAAAGAATGATTGGAGCCTTGCAACATGACAGAAAAAGATAACAGTCACCAGCACGACGAATCACTGGTGCAACAACATGCTTTGAAACGGTTAGATAAAGTGGAAGAAGAAAAACAAAAACCATATAAAAAGAAAAAAGAGCCAATTAACTTTCGTTCCGTTTTTATGACTCTACTTTTAATTTTAGTTGTCGGAATGATGTTAATAGGATATTTTATACGATAATGCTAGAAAAAAGCTTAGGGCAGCAATAATTCTCCCTAAGCTTTTTTGATCAATTGATATTTATAAAAATTATCAATTGATCACTTGAGAAAAAGATGAATCTTAGAAAGTGTGATAAATGTTTTTGCTGGAAAGAGAGTAGAAATTGAGAAGGAATAGGTGTACAATCGATGCTGATGAATGCTGACAATTGTTTATAGGTGGATAATTTAGAGAGGTGACTTATCTATGGCGAAGAACAATAAAGAACAAGAAGATAAAAGTAAGGTAAAACTATATAAAACCAAACATGGTTGGTTTAGTGCATTGACACGTTTCTTTAAGATGTTCTCATTTCGAACAAAAAAGGAAGTCAAACCAACCAATTTTCAGGATTTAGATTCCTTAAAGAATGCTAATGTTTCTGATTCAAGGGATGCCTATAAAAAGGGAGCTGCAACTGTTGCAACATTGCTTGGGATCGGGGCAACAGGCGCAACTAATCCGACAGAAGCACATGCGGCAACGACAACAGTTGACCAAAGCTCTCAAGTAATTGGTTCTGGTTCTGGCTCAACATCTACTTCGACATCAGGTAGTACATCGACAAGTCAATCGAAGACTTCCACGAGTGAATCGACGGCTAGTACGTCAAGCGTTAAGTCTGGTCCAACATCTACTAGTACTTCAATCTCAGGGAGTAGTACATCAACTAGCGAATCGAATGCATCGACAAGTACATCAACTAATAGTACATCAACCAGTCAGTCAAACGCTTCTACAAGTGAGTCAACAACAAGTAATTCTGTTAGCTCTTCAACTGCATCTACTGCAGGTGCACAATCAGTTTCAACGGGGATGAATGAATCACTTACTAGTGATAATGCTTCTCTAGCTTCGGAGAGCGGCATTGAATCTGTTGCTAATGAAGCTTCTAATAACACTGTATTTTCTGCAAACCAAAGTCTTTCATTACGGACAACAACTGAGAATATTACTAATGGGACGATTGCATTATTTAATGCTAGCTTTATTCAAACGAACGCAACTGAAGAAAATACCGCTAAAGTAAGTAACGGCACCGAATTTCAAAACGCCCTTAATAATTCCGACATCAGTGTTATTCAGTTAACAGCTGACATTGATTTAGGTCAGTCTGGAATGGGTAATCTCCAAATTCCACCTCGTGATCTTACGATTGATGGTGCCGGCCATTCCCTCAACTTAGGCGATAACTGTATTTGGCTAAATGCTTCCGCAGGTATGAAGACCACGACAACTGTTAAAGACCTTAATCTTTATACCGCTAATGAGCGTGGTGGGTTTGCCCTTACTTGGACGGGGGCCGAGACTCTAATCTATGATAATGTTCATGCGACGGGTGGGGCTGCCGTTTTTGCGGATACTTTTGCCCCAAGTGGTAATTTAAAGACCTTTGAAATTCAAGGTCATACAACGATTGATGGCGTCAGCTCGTACCAATACAATGGCAACCCTTATTCAACCAGTTCAGCTAATTTTGTTGGCTATGGTACCTTGATGTATGCTGGAAACGACCTGATTATTGATGACAATGCAAGTTTGGTTGTTAATAATAGTATGTCCCCATTTGACGTTGCGATGTTAGCTAATAGTGGCGAGCATGCGGTAATAGTTGGTAACAATGCGACGTTAACAATTAATAATACTTATAGCTACCCGGGGGACCAAATTTGGAATAATGTTGGCAATATTGCCTTAATTAACGGGGAAGGTAAGTTTATTGCCGGCGTAAATTCCCGCATTAATTTGAGTACTAGCGGTACAAACGTTTACTTTAATAAGGTGGCCGCTTTTGGTGGTTCAAATAACACTGTTAACTTTGAACAAGGGACTAATACCACATTTTCTGGTAACCGTAATTTCTACTTTGCTGACTCCGGCAATACTGTTAATATTAATGATCCCGCTCACGTAATTTTAAATACTACAACCGGTACAACTTTCTCTACTAATTCTTCAAATGTTACGATAAATGCTAATAATACCAACGTTATCGTAACGCATAATGGAGTGACGACAGAGTCAAATTACTTTGCAAATAATCAAAGTACCGTTAATGGCACAACTTATACAATTGGTACCACTACTGGTGAACAAAATAATGGCAATGCACCAGTTCAAAAGGTAATGGCAGATATTAATCAGAATGGTACTACTAGGGTGGAATATACGAGTGAAACAGAGCATTCAGAAAGTGTATCTCATTCAGAAAGTACATCAGCAAGTACTTCTAAATCAATTCAAGATAGTACTAGCAAATCAAATTCTACATCAATAAGTGGGTCAGTAAGCGGATCGACGAGCGCCTCAGTAAGCGGATCGACGAGCGCCTCAGTAAGCGGATCGACGAGCGCCTCAGTAA